>CAIULK010000101.1 GCA_903899885.1 uncultured Rhodospirillaceae bacterium | reverse complement strand
GCTGCTTCTTGACGCGGTCGATATTGGCCGAGGGCAGGTCGATTTTGTTCAGGGCGATCATGATCTGGACGCCCGCCGCCTTGGCGTGTTTGATGGCCTCCTGAGTCTGGGGCATGATGCCGTCGCCAGCGTCGATCACGATGATCGCGATATCGGTCATCATGGCGCCGCGGGCGCGCATCGCGGTGAAGGCTTCATGGCCGGGCGTGTCGAGGAAGGTAATGCTCTTGTCCTTCACCTTGACGGTCGCCGCGCCGATGTGCTGGGTGATGCCGCCGGCTTCGCCCTTGGCTACCTGCGTGTTGCGGATGCGATCGAGCAGGGACGTCTTGCCGTGGTCGACGTGTCCGAGGACCGCCACTATCGGCGGGCGGAAGGTTGCCTCAACCGGCTTGACGACTTGCTCGACCGGCTTTTCCTTCTTCTTGGGCGGGGGAGGGGGCTCGGGTTTCTTTTCGCGCTCGACTTTATACCCGTGTTTTTCGGCCACCCGGGCGCAATCCTTGATGTCGATGTGTTCGCTGATCGACGCCAGAACGTTCAGGCGCATGAGTTCGGCGATGAGCTGGTTTGGTCGCACGCCGAGGATCAGGGCCAGATCGCGAACCGTGATGGGACCCTTTAAATGGATGGTCTTGCCGTCGATGGTTGCACCGGGCACACCGGTAGCCGGCGCCGGGGTGGGTGCTGCGGCCTCGGCTGGCGCTGGCTTGGACGGAGCTGGTGCTGGCTTGGACGGAGCTGGTGCAGGAACGGCTGTCGCTGGTTTGGCCGGGGCGGCTTCCGGAACCGGTGCCGCCGGCTTGGCGGCCGGAGCGGCCGCGGGGGCTGGCTTGGCGACGGGTGCCGGCGCGGCTGCGGCGGCGAACGACGCCTTCACCTTAGCCACCTGATCGGCATCGAGCGTGCTGATGGCCTGCTTGCCGGGAGAACCCAGCGACGTCAGGCGGTCGAGCACGTCCTTGTTGGTGAGGCCCAATTCTTTGGCTAATTCGTGGACTCTCATGCGGTCCCTTCGGTCTTCTCAATGTCATGCGGCTGCGTGGCCGCAGCAGCTTCGTAGATCGCTTTGGCGGTAACGGCATCGAACTCGCCAGTGGCTTCGAGGTCGGCCACTTCCGCAGCAAGAATGCCTTCAATGTTGAGGAATCCGGCGTTCACCAGTTTGCCGGCGTTTTCCTGTCCGATGCCCGGCACCTTGCCCAGGCTTTCGATGGCGCGCGCGACCTTTTCCTCGAAGGTAACGTTGCCTTCATCTTTCTGGACGTCGATCTTCCAGCCGATCAGTTTGGACGTCAGCCGAACGTTCTGGCCGCGCTTCCCGATCGCGAGCGACAACTGGTCGGCCTCGGTGGTCACGTGGACAACCTTGGGCCTATCCGGGTCAATCTCGACTTTGGTCAGCTTGGCAGGGGAGAGGGCGTTGGTGACATAGGTCTTCACATCGTCGCTCCAGCGAACGATGTCGACCTTCTCGCCGGAAAGCTCGCGGACGATGTTCTTGACGCGTACGCCACGCATGCCGACGCAGGCGCCCACGGGGTCGACTTTCCCGTCGTGCGAGACCACGGCGATTTTCGAACGGTAACCGGCTTCGCGGGCGATCCCCTTGATCTCCACGGTCTTATCGGAAATCTCGGCTACTTCCAGCTCGAACAAGCGCCGGATGAAGTCAGGATGGCTGCGCGATAGAATGACGCTCGGGCCGGCGGCATTGTCCTGCACGGCCACGATCAGGGCACGGATTTGGTCGCCCACCTGGTAGATTTCGGTCGAAATGCGTTCCTTCGAGGGCATGATCGCCTCGGCGCGACCGAGGTCGACCACAATGTCGCTGCGTTCGAAGCGGCGGATCGTGCCGCTGACGATGTCGCCTGACCGGTCGCGGTACTCCTCGTAGACAATGTTCCGCTCGGCCTGGCGGATCTTCTGCATGATAGCCTGTTTGGCCGTTTGCGCGGCGATCCGTCCGAAATTCTGGGGCGTGACCTCTGTTTCGACCTGGTCACCGATCTGGGTCGCGGGGTTGACGCGGCGGGCGTCCTGAAGCGAGATCTGCTCATGCTTGTCAACGACCTTCTCCACCACATCCACCGTGGCAAAGGCCCTGATGTCGCAGGACTTACGATCGATGTGGATCCGTAGACTTCGGGCCGGTCCCATGCTTTTCCGCGAGGCCGAAAGCAGGGCGCTTTCGACCGTCTGGATCAAGGTTTCCCGGTCGATGCCACGTTCTTTTTCGAGGTAACTTAAGACCGCAGACAGTTCACCGTTCATAGTCCACCTAGCTGAGTCGACCCGCACAAACGGAAGGCGCTTAGACTGAAAAGAGTGGGAAAACCCCACTCTTCAGCGACAGCGCTTTCCGTTAAAGCTAGGGACTATAGGGCGTGACTTGGGGAGGGTCAAGTGCTTTCGCGCCCGCAACAATACGCGCATGGTCACGGTGGGTTCGGTCGCGTGATCACGTCGAAGTGCGCGTTCGGCGCGTCAACATGCACCTGGATCGACAGCGGGACTTCGACCACGCCGCTGATCTTGCCATTCCGGCGCTCCCAAGCGACGCGGAGATCGCCGCGGGGTGTGGGGATCATCACCTTTACCTGGTCGATCTCGGCGGCGAAATAGGGCTGGATGCGAACGGAAGCCCAGGCAGGGGCGAGCTGGCGGACGCCAGCCAGCAAGTCGACCAGTTCGCTGGCCGGGTGGCTGGTCCAGGCGTGGCAGGCGGAACCGCCTGAGGCCTCCTCCCATTCGAAGCCCTCCCAAGTCGTACCGGTGGTCAGCATGGGTG
>CAIULK010000100.1 GCA_903899885.1 uncultured Rhodospirillaceae bacterium | reverse complement strand
CTTCCAATCACGGGCGTCGATATCGTCATCCACCACGATCACCAGCTTGGTGTACATGAACTGTTTCAGAAACGACCATACCCCGAACATCACCCGCTTGGCGTGGCCGGGATAGGCCTTTTTGATCGACACCACCGCGATGCGGTAGCTGCACCCCTCGGGCGGCAACCAGAAATCGATAATCTCGGGAAACTGCTGGGTCAGCAGCGGAATGAACACCTCGTTCAACGCCTCGCCCAGCACGCTGGGTTCGTCCGGCGGGCGGCCGGTGAAGGTGGACAGATAGATCGGATCACGGCGCATGGTGATGCAGGTGATCTTGAACACCGGGAAGTGTTCGACCGAATTGTAATAGCCGGTATGGTCGCCGTAAGGTCCTTCGGGGCCGGTTTCATCCACCAGGACATGGCCTTCCAGCACGATCTCGGCCTCGGCCGGGACCTCCAGCGGAATGGTGCGGCAGCGCACGGTTTCCACCTTTTTTCCCCGCAACAGACCGGCGAACTGATATTCCGACAGGGTTTCCGGCACGGGCGTGACGGCGGCGATGATGGTCGCCGGATCGGCGCCGATCACCACGGCGGCGGGCATCGGGCTGTTGTGCTTATCCACCCAGCGGCGGAAATGCGCGGCACCACCCCGGTGTTCCAGCCAGCGCATCAAGGCGGTGTTGCGCCCGGTCACCTGCATCCGGTAGATGCCCAGATTGGTGTTGTCGCGGCGGTCGGTTTCGGGATTGGGGCCTTTGGTCACCACCAGCGGCCAGGTGATCAGCGGCGCCGGTTCGCCCGGCCAGCAGCCTTGGATCGGCAGTTTCGACAAATCGACCGCGTCACCCTCCAGCACCACCTGCTGGCAGGGCGCGTTGCTTACCGTTTTCGGGCTCATCGCCAGCACGGATTTGACCAAGGGCAGCATGTCGAGGGCTTGGCGCCAGCCGCCCGGCGGCTCGGGTTGTTTCAAAAAGGCCAGGGTTTCGCCGACCTCGCGCAATTGCGCGGGCTCGCGGTCCATGCCCCAGGCCACCCGCTCGACGGTGCCGAACAGATTGACCAGAACCGGCATCGTGAAGGGCCGCCCGTCCGGCCCCACGGGATTTTCGAACAACACCGCCGGTCCTTGCCCGGCCAGCAGGCGGGTTTGAATCTCGGTCATTTCCAGATGGGTCGCGACCGGGGAAGAGACCCGGACCAAACGTCCGGCCCCTTCGAGGCGGCGAACGAAATCTCGAAGCGAGTCGTAGGGCATTGGTCCTCCGCGCCTAGGGGTTTATTGGAACGCCCCGTAAAGTGAAACGTCAAGGGTTTCCCCGATTGCACGGGGCACCGGAACCGTTTAGTTATTCGCATACGATTAAGGAAGCGCGAATACGCGCGTGGCGAGTTGGAGGCGAACGATGGACCGGCGGTTGATCACGGTTTTCGGCGGATCGGGTTTTATCGGCCGACACCTTGTTCCGCGTCTGGCCGCCGAAGGGTGGATCGTGCGGGTTGTCGTGCGCGATCCCGTGAAGGCCGAATTCTTGCGCGTGGCGGGGGATGTCGGCCAGATCGTTCTGTTGCGCGGCGACGCGGGCAACCCCGCCTCGGTGGCGCGGGCCCTGCGCGGGGCCGAGGCGGTGGTCAATCTGGTCGGTGTCTTGACGGAAAAAAGGCGGGGCGATTTCGACCGTTATCATTGGAAGGCGGCCGCCTCGATCGCCACGGCGGCGCGCGAAGCCGGTGTCGGGCGGTTGGTCCACATCTCGGCCCTGGGGGCCGATAAAACCTCGGACTCGGCCTATGCGCGCTCCAAGGCCAGCGGCGAGGATGCGGTTCTCGCCGCTTTTCCCGGCGCCACAGTTCTGCGTCCCAGCGTGGTGTTCGGCACCAGCGACGATTTCTTCAACCGCTTTGGCCGGCTGGTGGCCAACGCGCCGGTTATTCCGATCTTTACCGCCTTCGCGCCGTTGTTCGGCCCGGCGCCGGAACACAGCCACGACGCGTATCGGGCGGGCGGCACGGTGTTTCAGCCGGTCTGGGTGGGGGACGTCGCGCAGGCCGTGCTGCGCGCCTTGAACGAACCGGCGACGATGGGCCGGGTCTTCGAACTGGGCGGGCCGCGCCGCTATTCCTTTAAGGAAATCCTGGAATTGATCTTGCGCGAAACCGGTCATAACCCGTGGCTGGTGCCGCTGCCGTTCGGCGCCGCCCGCGCCTTGGCACGGTTGATGAGCGTGCTGCCCAATCCCCCCCTGACCATCGACCAAGTCAAATTGCTTCAGGTCGATAACGTGGTTCGCGGCGGCAAACCGGGCCTGACCGAGTTAGGATTGGTGCCGACTGCCCTGGAAGCGATCGTGCCGGACTATTTGAAGCTGTACTGCTGCCGGAATTAACGCATCGCGCGTTACGCCTACAGAGCGCCGTTCAGTTCCCGAACCCGGCCTTGACCAGCAGCCCGTGGAAATCGCGCAAGGCGACTTGGGCGCGGGCGGGGTCGGTGATGCCTTCCACGAAATGCGCGTCGAAGTTCGGCTGGCGCAGCAGCGTCAGAATACGCTGGCGGGCGCGGGACAGCGCCTTGCCCTCGGGCAGAACGCCGGCGGCGCAGAATTGAACCAGCCGCACCGCGCGGTCGCGCAACGGGCTGTCGGCGTGATCCAGCTTTTCGATGATCTGGTGTTCGTTCAGATAGCGTTCAAGCACGCCGTCGATATGGTCGGTGATCCGCTTCTTCAACTCGTCGGGATAGACCGACGCGCTCATCGTGCGGTGCGCCAAGGTGGCCCGCGCCATGCGGTCGCGCGGTGACAGTCCCTTGTCGCAGAAATCGGCGATGTTGCGGGCCTGGAAGACGGGATTGAACTGCTCGATCATATCCTCGGCATGTTCGGTTCCCATCTCGCTGCGGGCCAGATCACACAGATAGATCACCCCCATCGCCTTGTCCGGCATCATGCGGAACAGGGAAATGATGGCCGAGCGCCGCCCGACGGCGCCGCCCTGGGGCAACAATCGGGTGTAGCGCGAGGTAACCGCCTCGGCGGTCTCCGTGCCGGAATACAGGCCGTTCTGGGTAATCAGGCGTTTCAGCAGCCGGTTGAACTCGTCCATTTCCTTGGTGGCGTCGCTGCGGTACAGCGGATTGGTCGAGCGCAGTTGGCGATGCGCGCGGTCCAGAATCAGGGCGCGGGCCGCCGGCAGCTTGCTTTCACCCATCAGCCGGTTCAACAAGGCGGCGGCTTCCGGGGCCTCGCTTTTCTCGGCGATCAGGATGCCGTCGGCCAAATCGAACATCGCGGCGACGGCGCGGCCCAAACCCGGCATCCACCCCAGCACTTCTTGCAGGACGTTTGCCCCCAACACGTCGGTGATCACGCCGTCCAGCATGGTCAGCGCCTTGGGGTCGGTTTCGGCCGCCGCCAGCTTGCACAGCCGTTCCAGCTTGCCCGCGAAGCTGCGCAGGTTCAAAAGGTCGCGCGCTAGAACGACCAGCGCCAAATAACCCGGGTCCTCGTCCGCCAGGCCTTGGACGGCGGTCATCGCCGCCGAGAAATTTTCGGTCAGCTTGGGCAGTTCGGCCTTTTCCACCTTGCGGGCGCGGGCCGACATTTGCTCGATCGACTTCAGAATTTCGTCGCGCCGCGCCTTGGAATCCTGATCGGTTTCGCGCGTTTGCAGGAACGCCACCCGATCGACCGCCGACGGGACCAGGGTGTCCTTGTCCTGAAGCCGCTTCAGTTCGCGGTAATTGTGGATAACCTCGGTCGGGGTCAGGAACATCTTGTCGAAATAGGGCCGGAGGATACGGCTCATCACGTTCCGGCTTTCGAGGCCGTAATAATCGGTGGTCGCCTCGCAGCGGGGCGGGGCCGATTCCAGGGGGGCTATCCGGATTTCCCCGTCGTCCTTGACGACACGGGTCTGACAGAACACCTCGTTCTCGATGGTGTTTCCATCGGCGCGCAACCAGTTGCGGACGATCCGCACCCCTTCGCACTTTTTATCCGCGAAATATTTGAGAGCAAGTTCCTTGGCTTCGGTTTCCTTGCCGCGCACGGCCTCGGTCACCCAGCGATTGTCGCGCTGGACCATCACCTCGAAACTGGCGCGGCCTTCTGACACGCCGTCCTCCCCTCACTGCCGGATTCGCAAATCCGCTGACATCCCACGGCACAGCAATACGCTTGCCGCGCCCAGTTTTCCAATCATTTTATGAGTATCTTAAAGTTGGTGCGGGATTCTAGTTTAATTTTCCTGGGGCTTCCGCCTGGGGGTGGGCTGAAGGAGAGTCGATATGGTCCGATTTTCGTGGGTCCGGCCGGACGGCTGGATCAAATTGGGCGTCACGGGCGCCGTCGCGGTGTTGTTCGGAACGCCGATGCTGTGGGCGCTGGGCTCGTTCGGGCAACAAGATGACGCGCGGACACGGGCGATTATATTCGCCGCCGCCGGGATTTGGCTATTCGTCGCCGTGGGCTATTGCGTGGGCTGGGCGATCCGGGGGTTCCTGATCAAAAACAAGGAGGCCAGCGACGACGAGGGCGACGCCATGGCGCCGCACCGTCCGCCACAGCTGGCCGTCCGCCCGTCGGCTCCGCCGCCGCCGCAACAGCCCCGCCGCCCGCCGCCCGGACGGGGTTAGCGTTTTTGCGCGTTGACTATGGTTCGCGCGTGCCTTATAAGCGGCGCCTTCGATTTGTAAGGGGAGTTCTCCCGTGAAGCGTACTTTTCAACCGAGCAAGATCGTCCGCGCCCGCCGTCACGGCTTTCGCGCCCGCATGGCGACCGTTGGCGGCCGCAAGGTGATCGCCAGCCGTCGTGCCAAGGGCCGCAAGCGTCTGTCGGCCTAAAATCCGCCGCCTGAAAAAGCGGGCGGATTTCCTGCGCGTCGCCGCTCGCAAGAGCAAATGGGTGACGCCGGGGTTGATTCTGCAAGTCGCGCCGGGCGAGCCGGACGGCCTGCGGGTCGGGTTCACCACATCGAAAAAAGTGGGCGGCGCGGTCGAGCGAAACCGCGCGCGTCGGCGTTTGCGTGCCGCCGTGGCCGAGGTTTTCCCGCCGATGGCCGCCGCCGGATCGGACTATGTGGTGATCGGGCGGCGAGAAACCGTGGGGCGGTCGTATTCTCTTCTCTTGCAGGATTTGCGAACCGCGTTAAAACGTCTGGGCGCCATCACAAGGGAAGACCCATGAGCCCGGCCGCGCTGGTCCTACGCGCTTTTATCCGCGCCTATCAGCTGATCCTCTCGCCGGTTCTGCCGTCGAGCTGCCGGTTCGTCCCTTCCTGTTCGGCCTACGCCTATCAGGCGGTCGAACGGTTCGGCGCATTGCGGGGCGCCGGGCTGGCGGTCCGCAGGCTTGCCCGCTGCCACCCTTGGCACGAGGGCGGCCATGACCCTGTCCCGGATAGGAACCCATGAACGAACAGCGTAATCTGATCCTTGCCATCGTCCTGTCGGCCGCCATTTTGGCCGGCTATCAGTGGCGGATGTCCACCTCCCAGCCGCACGCCGATGGCGCGGCACCGGTCGCGGCGGGCGCGCCGCCCG
>CAIULK010000099.1 GCA_903899885.1 uncultured Rhodospirillaceae bacterium | reverse complement strand
GGGGCGGATGGGCCGCCCATCTGGGAAATGTCGGTTTAGCGTATTGAGCGGATGGCCGCCGGTCGAAAGATGCGGCACCGTCCAGCCAATCATCGACCTCGCCGCTAAGATTTTTCCACGGATCGTTGTCTTTGTCATGGATGCGGACGCGACGCGGCGGAAAAACCGGGGCAAGGCGCCAAGCCTGGAAATCAGCCACAAAAAAGGGTCCACAGCATCACTGCGGACCCACCTCACCTGCTGGCAACGAGTCAAGCCACGAATCGCGGACAAAGTCAAACCCTAATGATTCGGCGATCTGGCGACGGAATCCCAGTGTACCCAATACATTGGAAAACAATGAGGGGGGTAACTTGTGCCGCCCTCACTTCAGCACCGGGTCCGGGGACATAAAAATCCCCGGGACCTTGCGGCCCCGGGGGAAGTTAGTCCGGGCAGTAAACCTGGAGGAACCAAACGCGTGATTAGCGCGTTAGGTCGAACGAGATATCCGACGCGTTGTCGGCCACCTCGAAGATACGGTCCAGAATTTCGACCAGCACCCGCAACGCGCCCTGATACCCGAAGGTGGGGAAGCGGTGGTGGTGGTGACGATCGAAGATCGGGAAGCCCAAGCGGATGAACGGCGTGCCGGTATCCTTTTCCAGATACTTGCCATACGAGCTGCCGATCAGCAGGTCGCAGGGCTCGGTGAACAGCAAGGACCGCATGTGCCACAAATCCTTGCCGCGCCATACCTGACCCGAGGCGCCGAAGGGCGACGAGGCCAACAACGCCTTCATTTTTTCTTCCCAAGCGGCCGAGCCGTTGCTGCACAGCACATGCACCGGCTCCATGCCCAGTTCCAACAGGAACGCGGTCAGGCCATAGGTGAAGTCGGGATCGCCGAACAGGGCGACGCGCTTGCCGTGCAGCCAGGCATTGCTGTCGGCGATGGCGTCGATCAAGCGGCCCCGGTCGATTTCCAGCGCTTCCGGGATCGGCTTGCCGGACAATTCCGACATCTTCATCAAGAAGGCGTCGGTGCCGCCAACTCCCATCGGGCCGTTCAGCGCGGCGGTTTCCTGGCCCTTCGAGGCGCAGTATTCCAACGTCTTTTCCGTGCTCCATTCCTGCAACGAGACGGTGGCCTTGGCGTTGATCCCGGCGCGGACGTCGTCGATCTTGGTGCCGCCGTAGTACATTTTGTAGGTGCCGTCGGTCGGGCTGTCGAAGGTGTCCGAGACGTCACAGACCATGGTGTAGTCAACGCCCATCAGATCAAGGTAACGCTTGATCTCGCGGTTGTTGGCCGGGGCGTAGCCGTCGAAGCCGGGGATCAGGTTGATCTTGCCGTTCGCGGTGCGGGCCAGCTCGCCCTTTTCACGATGCCAGAAGTAATCGAAGATCCCCTTGATCATCGAATCGAAGCCCTGGAGATGGCTTCCGACGAACGACGGGGTGTGGGCGAAGGGAACCGGGAAATCCTCCGGCACGGCGCCCTTTTCCTTGGCGGTGCCGATGAAGGCCGACAAATCGTCGCCGATCACTTCCGACATGCAGGTGGTCGAAACGGTGATCATCTTGGGCTTGTACAGCGCATAGCAGTTCTGCAAACCCTCGATCAGATTGGCCTGGCCGCCGAACACCGCGCCGTCCTCGGTCATCGAGTCCGACACGCAGACCGCCGCGTCCTTGAAGTGGCGCGACAGGTGCGAGCGGAAATAGGCCGCACAGCCCTGCGAGCCGTGCACATAGGGCATCGAGCCTTCGAACCCGGCCGCCGCGAACACCGAACCCAAGGGCTGACAAGCCCGCGGCGGATTGATCACGGTATGCTGACGCGCGAAGTTCTTTTCCCGGTATTCCCAGGTCTTGGTGTATTCGAGCTGCTTGGCCACTTCGTCGTCGGACGGGCGGCATTCGTAGTGTTCGCGCTTGAAGGCGAACAATTCCTTGTATTCCGGTTCCTGGAACAAGGAGATGTGGTCTTTGACCTTATCTGCACTCTGGGGCATGGTCTTTACTCCAATATAATTTGTCCCTCGCCGGGCGCGCGCCTCCGCGCGCTTGGCCGCGGCCTCAATGGCCGCAGGACAATTACCTTTGCATTGGTACCCGTGGCGGGCGGGCGCTTGAGACGCCCGGCCCGGTGGGGCGGTGTTACTTCTTCCAGGGAGCCTTGATCATGCTCCAGACGGGGGCGTTGACCGCCAGATCCATGTCGCGAGCGAACACGGCGAACCCGTCATAGCCATGATAAGGGCCGGAATAGTCCCACGAATGCATCTGGCGGAAGGGCACACCCATCTTCTGGGTGCCGTACTTCTCCTTGATGCCCGAACCGACCAAGTCGGGACGAAGCTTCTCGATGAAGTGTTCCAGCTCGAATTCGGACGCGTCGTCGAAAATCAGCGTGCCATCCTTCAAATAGGTGGCGGTGCGCTGGTAATCGTCGTTGTGGGCGAATTCATAGCCGGTGCCGATCACCTGCATGCCCAGATCTTCATAGGCGGTGGTGGTGTGGCGGGGGCGCAGGCCGCCCACGAACAACATCACGCGCTTGCCTTCCAGCCGGGGCTTGTACTTGGCGGTCACCGCGTCGGCCAAACCCTGGTACTTGGCGATAACCTTCTCGGCATTGGCCTGGATGGTCTCGTCGAAGAACTGAGCGATCTTGCGCAGCGACTTGGCGATCTGGGTCGGGCCGAAGAAGTTGTATTCCAGCCAGGGGATACCCCAGGTTTCTTCCATGTGACGGCAGATGTAGTTCATCGACCGGTAGCAGTGGATCAGGTTGATCTTGGCCTTGGGGGCGCGTTCGATTTCCGCCAAGGTGGCGTCGCCGGTCCAGGTGCCGATCACCCGCAGACCCATTTCCTCCAGCAACTTGCGGCTGGGCCAAGCATCGCCGCCGATATTGTAGTCGGCGACCAGATTGACGTCGTAGGGGCCGGTTTCCCAGGTCTGTTCCTTCTTGCCCAGAACCCAGTCGCGGATGCAGTCGTTGGCGATATGGTGGCCAAGCGACTGGGAAATGCCGCGAAAGCCCTCGCAACGGCAGGGAACCACGGTCTTGCCGGTGTCCTTGGCCTTCTTCTTCGACACCGCCTCGATGTCGTCGCCGATCAGGCCGACCGGACATTCCGACAAAATGGAATAGCCCCGGGTCATCGGGAACAGGGTTTCCAGCTCGTCGATCATCTTTTCCAGGTTCTTGTCACCGCCGAAGACGATGTCGCGTTCCTGGAAATCGCTGGTGATCTGCATGGTCACGAAGCTGTCGATGCCGACCGTGCCGGTGAAGTAGTTGCGGCGCTGCGACCAGGAATAATGGCCGCATCCCACCGGGCCATGGCTGATATGGACCATGTCCTTGATGGGGCCCCACACCACGCCCTTGGCGCCGGCATAGGCGCAGCCGCGCTGGGTCATGACGCCGGGGACCGACTTGATGTTCGACTTCACGCCGCAGGTCGGGTTGCCGTCGCTTCCTTCCTTGACGGTCCCCAAATGGCGGGCGCGTTTCTTCGCCGCTTTTTCGGGATGAGGTTCGAGAACCTCCTTGATGAGCGCCTCGTTGACGGCGCCGTCCACTGTGTAATCGAGGCTCATGCCCCTTCTCCTTTATCTAAAGGTTCTCGTGGTCAGCCGGCGGCGCAGGCCTTGGCCTTTTCCTTGGCTTCCAATTCGGCGAGAGCCTGTTCGTCGGACTTCATGATGCCGAATTCGAGCAGCATGTCCTCCAACTCTTCCATGCTGATCGGGGTCGGGATGGTGCCCTTGCCGCCGTTGGCGTGGATCTTCTGGGCGAGCTGGCGGTATTCCTCGGCCTGCTGGCTTTCGGGCTTGTATTGCAGCACGGTCATGCGGCGCAGTTCGGCGTGCTGGACAACGTTGTCGCGCGGCACGAAGTGGATCATCTGGGTGTTCAGACGCTTGGCCAGCGCCTCGGCCAGTTCCAGCTCGCGATCGGTCTGACGTTCGTTGCAGATCAGGCCACCCAAACGCACGCCGCCGGTCCCGGCGTATTTCAGAATGCCGCGCGAGATGTTGTTGGCGGCGTACAGCGCCATCATCTCGCCCGACATCACGATATAGATTTCCTGGGCCTTGTTTTCACGGATGGGCATGGCGAAGCCGCCGCACACCACGTCGCCCAACACGTCGTAGGAGACGTAATCGACGTCGTCGTAGGCGCCGTTCTCTTCCAGGAAGTTGATCGCGGTGATCACACCACGGCCGGCACAGCCGACACCCGGTTCCGGGCCGCCCGCTTCGGTGCATTTGATGTCGCGGTAACCCAGCTTCATCACGTCTTCGAGTTCGAGATCCTCGACCGAACCGGCCTTGGCGGCCAGATGCAGCACGGTGTCCTGCATTTTGCTGTTCAGGATCAAGCGGGTCGAGTCCGCCTTGGGGTCGCAGCCGACGATCAGAATTTTCTGACCCATCTCGGCCAAAGCGGCCAGGGTGTTCTGCGACGTCGTCGATTTGCCGATGCCGCCCTTGCCGTAAAACGCGATTTGACGAGGCATGTCCGGTGTCCTTGTTTTGATGATCCTGCCCCTGAAACAGCAAGGGCCGTGCCAAGCGGGATCAATAGCGTTTGTTCATCAGTTCGATGAGGTGGCCGTCGGGGTCCTCGATGAAGGCGACGATGTGGGCGCCGTGCTGCTGCGGGCGCGGCGGACAGAGCACGGGAACACCCAGCGCCGCCAGCTTTTCGCAAAGGGAATCGATGCTGCCCACGGCAATCGCGATGTGGCCGTAAGCCTCGCCCAACTCGTAACCGCCGTCCCGGTCCCAGTTGGCGACCAGTTCCAGGGTCATGC
>CAIULK010000098.1 GCA_903899885.1 uncultured Rhodospirillaceae bacterium | reverse complement strand
GGTCGCGGGCGAGGTCAAGGGCCTCGCCAGCCAGACCACCAAGGCCACAGGCGAGATCGGGGAACTGATCGCCGCCGTCCGTGGCGCCACCGACGGGGCCATCGCCGCTATCGGGGCGATCGGTGAAGTGATCGGCGAGATGAACCAGATCAGCGCCGCCATCGCCTCGGCGGTGGAACAACAAGGCGCCGCCACCCGCGAGATCGCGGGCAGCATCCACCAAGCGTCGCAGGGCACCGACCAAGTCAGCAGCAGCGTCGCCGCCGTCATGCATGTGGTCGAGGACACCGAACGCGCGGCCGAGGCGGTGGTGGCGGCGGGGGACCAAGTCGCCACCCAGATCGATACCCTGCACAGCAAGGTGGACGGTGCCGTCTTGGGCATTCGCGTGGCTTAGCAGAGCGCGGAAGAACTCGATTTTCCCTCGTCATTCCCGCGCGAATTTCAGGGACGCAATACTAAATTCAGACTTTGCCGGGTAACCGAGAACGTGAGGGCTGCGAGCTCAAGCACCTGTGTCTCGTCCCCTCGTGTCTCTGGATTGGCCTAACCTTCCACCCTGGTCTCGTCCCCAATCGCATTTTCGATCATATCGCGCAGGTCCTTGCCGGAAGGCGGGGAACCGGTAAGGTCCATGGTCTCTCCGGCTCTGAAAGCAAGACGGTGGTAAATCTGCTTGCGTTGGGCTGGGCCGAGTTTGCCGCGCTCAATCAGTTCGTCCAGAACATCAAGCCATTCGCGCTTGTAATCGGCTATGGCCCGGATGCCCCGCGGGAACTGAACCAACAATGTCAGAACAATGCCGATGAAGGCCCAGTCCAGACCCGATAGAGCCTGAGGCTGCAGCGAATAATTTAGCGCAACTGCTCAAGGCAAGACCGATGATCGCGGCGTTGACGAACTGGCCACGGGCGAGCAGCAGGCGGAACATGAAGCGGAGATCCATCACCGTCCTCCCACCCGAACGACGTTGCCGACGGGCGCCTCGGCAGCAGCACGGGTTCCATCGGGAAAAAGCTTTTTCCATCCCCCCGGTGGACCGCCGCCTTTGGATTTTTTCCGAAGAAGAAACGTGAGGACCTCATCCATCTCGGCGGCATTGGCGCCGTAATCGCGCGTCGCCATGCCCCACCAGATCAGACCGGCATCGGCCATCGCAACCACGGCAATGCCCAGGAAAAGCCATGTCAGGCCAGGATCATGGAGGAACGGGATCAATCCGCTCGTCACCCCGGCCCCGGCCAAACCGGCACAGCCGTAAAAAAGCCTGTTACGGATGAGCGATCCGGCTACCGAAGAAAAAAGCGCGATCTGGGGGGCAGGGTGTAGGGTGCGTTTCGGAAAAGGCCGATTAAAAATTTCGTAAGGAAGTTAAGTTAACCAAGCGCGCCCAATTAATGAAAAAATATATTGTGAAGTAAACTATTGCGTTAATAATCAATGTGTATTGTAGTGTTGTTGGGTGTTAGGCTCATCAATCCGATGTGGCTGCCTCTCGTCCATTCTTTTGTCTTTTCCTGAAAATGCAACGGGAAGCCATCCTCGTGGTACAGGCGAGCCACGCCAAACACGGCCCTTTGAGCTTGCGCCGACTCTTATAACGATTAAGGGCGTTCTCTTCCAACGGTTTTGGCGGTCGCGTGGGTAACGGCTACCCGTTGAAATCGGTTTCCGGCGCCACCTCCTCCAGCCCGCGCAGATGCTTGGCGCGGTCAGTGCAAAAGCAATTTGCCGAGAATCAACAGGCTTAGGCCGATGTTGAAGCCGATCATCCAGTTATGAAGGCGCTGGGTCGATTTCAATTCCCCGATTTCGGCCTTCAGTTCCGTTCTTACATCACTGATCTCGGCCTTCAGTTCCGTTCTCACGTCACTGATCTCGGCTTTCAGTTCTGTTCTCACATTGCTGATTTCGGCCTTCAGATCGCCGATATCGGCTTTCAATTCGGCCTTCACATCGCCGATATCGGCTTTCAACTCCGCCTTGAGCTCAAGCAAATCGGAACGCCGAACGGCCTCCGACTGCATGAATTCAGTCAGGGCCTCAACTTGGGACTGGGAAAAGCCGGCTTCGACCAGCTTGAACGCGGGCACGGCGCTCATGATTGCCTCCACTATTCCCGGCAAGCCTAGCACACGGGGCCGCGCGCGTCCAAGACAGAGCAAATATTACCCGTTGAAATCGGTCTCCTCCGCCACCTCTTCCTCGTCGCCGTCATCCTCCAGCCCGCGCAGATGCTCGGCTTCCGCCCATTTCGAGGCGATGATCGACAGTTCGTACAAAAGCACCATCGGAATCGCCAGCGAGATTTGGCTGACCATGTCGGGCGGTGTGACGATCGCGGCGAAGATGAAGATGCCGACGATGGCGAAGCGCCGCGCCCCCACCAAGCTTTGCGCCGAGATGATCCCCACCCGGGCCAGCAGGGTCAGCAGCACCGGCATTTGGAAGGCTAGGCCGAAGGCGAAGATCAAGGTCATCACCAGCGACAGATATTCGCCGACCTTGGCTTCCAGCTGAATCGGCAGGCCGCCCTCGACCGCCTCGAACGAGATGAAGAACTTCCAAGCCAGCGGCATGATCAGGAAATAGACCAAGGCCGCCCCGGCCAGGAACAGCACCGGCGAGGCGAACAGGAAGGGCAGGAACGCCTTGCGTTCGTGCCGGTACAGGCCCGGGGCGACGAACGCCCACAACTGCCCGGCCCACACCGGAAAACACAGGAACGCGGCGGCGAAGGCCGACACCTTCATGTGGGTGAAGAACGCCTCGGTCAGCGCGGTATAGATCATCCGGCGCTCGCCGCCGCCTTGGCCGGCCAGGATGCTGGCCAGCGGACGCACCAGGAAGCCGTAAATCTCCTTCGAGAACAGGTAGCAGACCCCGAAAATCACCACGAAGGCGAACAGTGACAGAATCAGCCGTCGGCGCAGCTCGATCAGATGCTCGACCAGCGGCATCGCCGTATCGTCTTGGGGGGTATCGGTCACGGTTTCGGCGGCGAAACGGGGGGAGGAGGAGTGGGATCGGCGGGCAGAAACTCGGCCTCGCCCGCGACCTCGAAGCCCGACAGCGCCGCGCCGGCTTGGCCCGGATGGGGCGGCGGTTCAAACGCCTTGGCGATGTCGCCGCCGGGATCGATGGCGTCCTCGATCCGCTTTTTCAGCGAACCGGGATCGGCGGCCTTTTCGACCTCGCGCTTTAAATCGGCCAATTCGGCTTGGCGGACCATGTCGTCCATGCCGCGCCGCAACTCGCCCACCATCATCTGCCCCTTACGCGCCCAACGCCCCGCTTGCCGCAGAACGACGGGCAGATCCTTGGGGCCGATGACGACCAGGGCCACCACGGCGATCAGCGCCATCTCGTCCCAGCCGAGATCGAACATGGGACCTCAGTGTTTCGGTTCGACGGGGGTTTCCTGCGACGAGTCGGCCACCGGTTTGGCCTCGTCGTCCTTCAAGCCTTCCTTGAAGGCTTTCACGCCCTTGGCCATGTCGCCCATCAGACGCGGAATTTTGCCGGTGCCGAACAGCAGCAGCACGATCACCAGGACGATCAGCCAATGCCAAATGCTGAAACTACCCATCGCCGCGTGCTCCTTGTTTTTCTAGGCCCGGCGGATGATGGCAAAATCGGGCAGCCGCCGCAAGGACGCTAAAGTCCGAAACCGGGGCGGAGAGTGTCCGCCCCGGAAAAAGCGGGATTACGTGTACATGATCAGGTCGAGATAGTCCTTCGTGCAGGTGGCTCCCGACTGGATCAGCCTCTGGGTGTTGCAAGGCGGAATCCAGAAATCGGCGAACTGATAGCCCAGGCAGTTCAGGAACACCGTGCGGCCCGCGTCGCGCTGGAACACCATGTTGGCGGGCGGGTTGATCGAGGCGCCGAGAATCGAGCCGAAATTCATGATCGGATCGAAGATATCGGCGAGGTAGGATTTGATTGCGGTGATGAGCGCCTTGAGCCAGTCGGGCATCTGGCCTTTGCAGACCGCATAGATCACGAACAAAAGGATGACGATATCCGCGAAAATGGCCCGAATGTCCTCGGCGGCGTTGCCCGAGGTTGCCTTATACGTACCGAGTTTCTTAAGAATATCCGTCAGTTCGGCGGTGAGCTTCGGCATGTCGTCGCTGGTCAATTCGCCGTTTTTTTGCAAAATCGTCTTGGCCGTTGCCGATGACGTCATCGCGGCGAGGCGGGGATACATCGCGGCGGTGGTACCGGGGGTGAGGGTCTTGACGTAGTTGAGCAGTTCGAAAAGCGATTCGACGGCGCAAGAAACCACCTTGTAGGTGGTGTTGTCCTTTTCCACGAAGATCTTCGTGAAAAACCAATGTTCAATGCCGTGGACGATCAGTTCGGGCGTCGTTTCGCTCTGGTACGACATGTTCTGGAGATAGAATCCCAGGGTCTTGTCGTTGGCGGCGGCGCCGTCGAAGGTGGTGATCGGATAGTTGTAGGCGACGCCGCCGTCGATATAACGGTCGGAGGCCGCATCGGGTTTCGCCGCAGCCTCGATCATCTCCTTGGTGATCGGAGTCTGGGTGGTCAGCAGAACCTTCCCCCACGGCATATAGAAGAAGGGGACCGACCCCGAGGCCCGAACCGCACCGGCGATGCACACGTCGGGGGTGGTCTCATACGAGAATTCGATGGTTCGGCTCTGTACGACGCTGTGCGCGAAAACGTGCAGATCCTTATACCGCCCGTTATTGGCGGGATCGATCACCATCTTGTGAAGATCGGCGAAGGTCGGGTTCGCGTTGATGGTCGTCAGCCGGGCCTTCAACTGGTCGTTGAGCCAGTTAAACAGATTGAGGCCCCAGCAGAATCCCCCGTGCAGGGCTGCGTCGGGAGAGCAGAAATCGGCGAAGTCGGCTTGATCCTTTTTCGCGACGATCCCGCTGATGGTTTCGGCGCTGTACCCCAATGCAACCATCATCGAGAACACCGAGCCCGCCGAGGTTCCGGCCACCCGTTTGACGTTGCCGTAAATCAGCCCTCCCATGCCCGTGCCCGGCGCCGTGGGCGCGAGCGCGTCGTTGTTGCCCGCCAAACGCATATCCTGCAACGTCTGATACGCGCCGATATAGGCCGCGCCCAAAACGCCGCCGCCCTTGAAGACCAAATTTTCGATCGTTTTCATGAAACCCTCTGCGTCGTGAAGGAAAGAGACGCGGAAGGATTGGTGTGTTATGCGCGAGTGGTCAACGCGCAAGTGCAATGTATGCGATATAGTCGCAATGAGCATGCAATCGTGAGCATTTTAGACCGATTGCCCCCCGACGGTCATCGAAAAGGGGGCGCCGAAACACGTTGTTCCCAAGAGGCGATCAATACCCCAGCGCCCCCAGCACGGTGAGCACCACCGCCGCCGCCAAGAACACGAAGGTCCACTTTTTGACCGTGATGAACATGAACTCGTCTTGCCGTTCGCCGCGCCCGCGGCTCAACAGCTTGTGAGCCACGAAGGTCAGAATGGCCGACAGCAGCATCGGCGGGGCGAAATGACCGGTGATCGCTTGGTCCGGCGCCGCCTGCATCCGGCTTAATATCGCGGGCATGCTGAACATCATCGGCAACCCGGCCGTGGCGATGATAATCAGTCCCCAGCCTCTCCAGAAGATGATCATGGCGTCTCTCCTCGGCGTGTATCCCTTTTTTAACAATAGCCTCGTTATCGAGATTCAGACAACATGGGATGGGTCGAATTATACGGGCGAACACAATGCCTGACCGCGTGAAATGGGCTTTTGCCGCGATTATCGGTGTTGGTCTGGGCGTGCCGCCCGCCGCCGCCTGCACGGTCGAACGGGTCGCGGTTATCGAATCCGCCCGCCTGGAGGTGCAAGGCACCACCCGGATCGTTACCGCCGAGGGAACGGTGACCACCGCCGGGTGGACGGCGCCGGCGCTGCGCGGGCCGCGTTTCATGGAGGATGGAACGGAAATTTACGAGTTCGTCGCCTGTCGGCCGGACGGTTTCGCCGCACAGGTGCTGTCGCCGGTGTCGGTCCGCCGCGCGCTGGCCGCAAACCCCCGGGATTCGCGCGCCGTGATCATCCTTGGCAAAACAAATTCGTGGCGGATTCCGCGCGGGCCGGACGAAAAGCGATGAAGACGCGATCGGGTCTTCTGGCCGTCCTGGCCATGGCGCTGTTTGCGGCCTCGCCGCTGGCGGCGCAGGGGCTGGTGCCTGTCCCGGCCCAAGTCGGCATGGCGGGCGAGTCAGTTTACGGCGGATCCGGCGGCTGGGCGGAATTGGTGCCGGTGCTCAAGGTGTTCGGCATTCTCGTGCTGGTCCTGGCCCTTTTCAACGCGGCTGGCGAGCTTCTCGCGCCGCTGGTCCGCTGGGTCAAAAGGCTGTTGGGGCGGCGTTGACGCCCTTCAGGGCGGGGGCTTGTCGGGAAAGGACCGCGCCTTGACGTCGGCGGGCAGGTTGTCGCCGATCGGCTTATGCGGGTCCTGCGCTTCCAACCGCAGTTGCATGGCGCGGAAGCGATTCTGGAACGGCCGCCAATCGGGATTGATCATCGCCGCCTTTTCCGCCTTGACCATCGCCATGGCGAAATCATCGCGCAGATCGCAGACGACCGATTCATCGGCGGCGACATTCGCCTGCAAGATTTTATTGTCGGGGAACAAGGTCAGCGCGGCCCGGTCCTTCGCCAAGGCTTCGCCCCAAAGACCTTGGCGCGACAGGGTGCCGCCCTCGCCGGCCAAGGTTCGTGCCCGCTGCCACGCCTGCGCTTGGGCGGTGGCCTGCGATCGGCTGGCTTGGCGGGCCTCGATACCGGTGAGGCTGGCTTGGATGGTGTGGTCCCACGGCGTCGCGTCAAGCGCCTCGTGATACTTCGCCGCCGCACCGGCAAGATCGTCGCGCGACCGCAATTGGTCGCCCTGGAGGGCGAGCAGACGGCCGACATACTCATTGAACATCGGAACCATTTTGTCGCGTTCGCGGGCTTGGCGCGCTTCGATCAGGGCGCCGTCGAGATCGCCGCCTTGTTCGTCAAGGCGGGCCTGCGCGTAATGAACCATCGCCTCGCGCACCCCTTGCGCCACCGGTTCGCGCGCCGCCGACCCCAGCGCCGCCGCCTGCTGATACCGCCCCAGGCATCCCCGATAATCGCCCGAACGGCACAGGTCGCCGCCTTCCTCGGCCAGTTGGTGGGCCAAGGCATCCTGATTGCCGACGGACGGACCCCAATTGGGTGTCCCACCGGCCCCCGGTGACCCGCCCGCGCCGGGCGAACCGCCGTAATCCGGCGTGCCGAACCCCGTGCCCGGATGGAACCCGGTGCCCGAGGTCGGGCCAAAACCCGTGCCGGTGTGAAAACCGGTGCCCGATGTGGGGCCAAAGCCCGTGCCGCTGGTAAAGCCGGTACCCGAAGTGGGACCGAACCCGGTGCTGGAGTTGAAACCCGTCCCCGAGGACGGCCCGAACCCGGTGCTGGAATTAAATCCGGTCCCGCCGCCAAAGCCGGTATTGGGGCCGAACCCAGGCTCCTGCGCCCAACCGCTTGCCCCCGCGCCAGCGAAGGCCAGAACGGCCGACAGAACCAACACCACCCGGGTGTAACGCCTCTTGCCCATCGACGCCTCCCGTATCAACGACCGGCGGCTTGGAATTGGACATAGTTTACCACGGCGGAACCGGGGCGGACAGAGCCCGCCCCGGAAAAAGGCAAATATTACTTTTCGGTCAGCAGCCACTGCACCTTGACCGGCACGTTCTTCATCACGACCGGAGTCGGGGTGTCGTTGTAGACGGTGTAGCTGGCGGTGCCCTCGGTGCCCCACACGGCGCTAAGCGAGATCGCCATCGTCGAGATGTGTTTGGCGCCCATCAACGGCGGCAAGGCGGCGCCTTGCAGCGAAAACACCTGAGCGACCCCGCCCAGGCCGGTCGCATGCTCGACGCCATGAAGCGACGATTTGAAGGTGGCGGCGCCGCCGCTGACGACCTGCGTGGAGGTGGCGGTGCCGGTAACCGCGCCGTCCGTCGTATCCGTGCTCAGAAGGGCGGTCACCGTCGGCGCCCCGGGCGCTCCGGTGGTGATCGTGAAAACGCCGTTCTTGGGCATGGGAATTGAAGTGCTCGACATGGATTGCTCCTATTTCACGTTATGGTGCCAACGTTGTCCGTGAATGCCACCTGTCGGCGCGCTTGCCGCCGATAAAATGCGCATTCAGGGTGGTCAACCTAACACCAGAGGTGATCAAGAGTCGAGTCGTTATGTGTGTATGCACGCATACGTGGCTATTTGTGCTACGTCACGGAAAAATCGGGGAAATATCGGTCAGCCCCCGTCCTCGCGCCCGTCCTCGAACCCCTCGTCCTCGCTCTCCACGCCGGGCAGCGATTCGTCGTCGAGGGATTCCTCGGTATCGACCGGCGGCCCCAGATCGGCGGCGCGGTTGCCATAGGCGTCGGCGGCGGGCCGCGAATCCAGCAGGCCCGAGGCCTTCAGTTCCTTCAGATCCGGCAGATCCTCGATCGCCTCCAGCCCGAAATGGTCGAGGAAATCGTCGGTGGTCGCCCATTGCAGCGGACGGCCGGGCGTGCGGCGCCGGCCTTTCGGGCGCACCCAACCAGCCTCGAACAAGGTGTCCAGCGTGCCCTTCGACAGCGCGACGCCGCGAATCTCCTCGATTTCGGCCCGCGTCACCGGCTGGTTGTAGGCGATGATCGCCAGCACCTCGGTGGCGGCGCGCGATAGTTTCTTGGTCTGAGTGGTTTCCACGTGTAGCCGCCCGGCCAAATCCGGCGCGGTGCGGAACGCCCATTTATCGGCGCGTTCGACCAGTTCGATGCCGCGCCCGGCGTACAGTTTGCCCAAATCGCGCAGCAGGGCGGCCACGTCGGTGCCGGGGGGCAGGCGCTGGGCCAGTTCGGCCACCTCCAGCGGGCGGGGCGAGGAGAACAACACCGCCTCGATCAGGCGCAACGCGTCACCGGTCATGTCGCACGCTCGTCAATGCCGGGGGTTCCGGCCTTTAGGCGGATCGGGGAAAAGGCGCCGCCGTCCTGGCGCAAGATGATGCGACCCTGACGCGCCAATTCCAAGGCGGCGACGAAGGTGGCGGCCGAGGCCGCCCGCACCGCCAGCCGGTCGCCGGTGATCCTCGGCAGGTAGGCCGACAGCACCGACCAGTCGGGCAAATGGCCGATCAATTGTTCCAGCCGCCGCAAGGCGTCATCGACCGACATCAAATCGGCCGCTTCCACCGTCAGCGTGTGGACCGAGGTGCGGACCACGTGATCGGAATAGGTTTTCAGCAATTCGAACAGGCTGATTTCCCACACCGAATGCAAGGTCTCGCCCAAGGGTTCGGGATCGCCGCGCCCGAAAAAGTCGCGGCCCAAACGCGGCCGGGCCAGCAGGGCTTGCCCCGCCTTCTTCATCGCCTCCAGGCGTTTGAGGCGGAAGGCCAGAATTTCGGCCAGTTCGGCGGCCGAGGGTTCGTCCTCGTTTTCCGGCTCGGGCTGGGGCAGCAGCAGGCGCGATTTGAGATAGGCCAGCCACGCCGCCATCACCAGATATTCCGCCGCCAATTCCAGATGGCGGTGACGCATGCGGGCGACGAACTCCAAATACTGATCGGCCAGACGCAGAATCGAAATCCGGCCCAAATCGACTTTTTGATCGCGCGCCAGGGTCAGCAGCAGGTCGAGCGGTCCCTCGAACCCGTCGAGATCAAGGACCAGTTGGCCGCCCGCCTCGGCGTCGTCCTCGAAATCCTCCTCCTCGCTCATCGCGGCCCGAACAGCATCAGCAGGAGATTGGCCAGATGATCGACCGGTCCGCCGATCAACAGCGCGAACAAATCCAGGTTCAGATGCAGCGCGCGGCCCGCCATCGGCAGCAGGATCATCGCCAGCACCACCACCGCCAATCCGGCTTGATCCATCCGGGCCAGACGCCGGGCCAGCGGCAGCGGCAGAATCCCCACCAACACCCGGCCGCCGTCCAACGGCGGAATCGGGATCATGTTGAACACCGCCAGCAACAGATTCAACAGCAGCGCGTTTTGCAGGTTCAAGGCCACCCAGACCCGCAGCGACAAGGGAATCACCGGCAACGCCCAGCAGCCCAGCACGGCCAGGATCGCCATCGCGACGTTGCTGGCCGGACCGGCCAGCGCCACCAGCATCATGCCGGTGCGCCCATGACGCAATTTGCCAAAGGCCACCGGCACCGGCTTGGCCCAACCGAACATCGCGCCGCCCATCGCCAGCAACATGGCGGGCAGCAACACGGTGCCGAACGGGTCGATATGGCGCAGCGGGTTGACCGACAACCGGCCCAACCGGCGGGCGGTGTCGTCGCCCAGGGCCAAAGCGGCGTAAGCGTGCGCCGCCTCGTGCAGGGTGACCGCGAAAATCAGCGGCAACAGCCATACGGTGACGTCTTGGACCAATCCCGACAGGTCGTTCATACGCTCTCCAGGGCCTTGGCCACGGTTTGGGCCGCTTCGGCCGCATCGAAGGGAACCGGCACGCGCCGCTGGGCGCGTGCCTTGGCGATCCGGGTGTGCGCGGCCGGGGTCAGCGGGCGGACCGCCTCGGCGATGGCGGCCATTTCGGCGGCGTCGCCGTTGCAATGCAGCACCACGTCGCAGCCGGCATCCAGGGCTTGGGTGGCGCGGTCTTGGAAGCGTCCGCCCAGCGCCTTCATCGACAGATCGTCGGAAATCAGCAGGCCGTCGAAGCCGATCCGGCCGCGAATCACCTGGTTGATCACGATGGGCGAGGTGGTCGCCGGGCGATCCTTGTCGATCGCCGGATAAACCACATGGGCGGTCATCGCCCAAGGTGCCCCGGCCAAGGCGCGGAAGGGCGCGAAGTCTTGGGCGTCGAGATCCTCCAGCCCGGCCGTCACCACCGGCAGATCCAGGTGGCTGTCGACCATCGCGCGGCCGTGGCCGGGGATGTGTTTGATCACCGGGATGATGCCCTCGTCGAGGAATCCCTCGATCGACGCGCGGCCCAACCGGATGATCGCGAGCGGCGTATCGCCCAGCGCGCGATCGCCGATCACGTCGTGGGCCCCGGCCACCGGCACATCCAGGACCGGCGCGCAATCGACGTCGATGCCCAGATCCGCCAGCTCGCGCCCGATCAGGCGGCAGTTCAGCCGCATGACGCGATCGGCCAAATCGGGGTCGCGGGCGGCAAGCCGGGCGAAGGCGGCGCCGGGCGGCGCGTCGTACCAGTGGGGTGGGCGCAGACGGCGCACCCGGCCGCCTTCCTGGTCGATCAGCACGGGCGCATCGGCGCGGCCCACCGAATCCCGCAAGGATTGCACCAGTGCCTTGACCTGGGCGGGGTTTTCGACGTTGCGGGCGAACAGAATGAACCCCAGCGGGTTCACCGCGCGGAAGAAACGGCGCTCATCCTCCGACAGGGCCGGGCCGGAGCAGCCGAAAAGAACGCTATTTATGGACAACGAGGCAGCCTTGCTTGTGTTCCGCCAAGGATTGGCACAGTTGACGCGCGGCGTCTTCCGGCATGGTTCCGCCGCGGATGCGCCAAAACACGCCCTTGTCGCCCAGATCGACCCGCAGGATATCGGGGGTCAGGGTTCCCAGCAGATCGGCGTTGCTCTTGCGGATGCGCGCCCATTCGCGGTCGGCGTCCTCGCTGGACCGGACCGAACCCAATTGCACCACCCAATCGCCACCGGACGAGGACAGGGCGGGAACGGGAGCCGGAACCGGAGCCGGAGTTGGCGCGGCAACCGGCGTGGGAACGGGGGCCACGACCGGCGGCGGGGCGGCGACCGGCTTGGCAACGGTTTTAACCGGCGGCGGCGTGATCATCGGCGCCGTGGCGGTTTTGACCGGCGGGGCGGGGGTTTCGGGCGGCGACAGCAGTTGCTCGGCGGATTTGTCCTTGGCGTCGCTGTCCATCCGGTCATAGACCAGTTTGTCCTGATTGGGCACTTGCAGGCCGCCGCGGTCGTCGGGACGGATTTTGATCGGCCGTTCGTCGGCCCGGATCATCGGCGTGCCGGTGGTCAGCGGATGGCGGGTGCCCACGAATTTCAGACCGACGGCGACGATCACGCCGACGGCGGCCACCCCCATGGCGACCGCCAGGTAATTCCGCCAGCGATAGGCCGACCGCGCCTCGCGCGAGTCGGCGTCGGCGTCGAAGCGTTCGGGGATGATGTCCGTGATGTCGCGTTCGAAACCGTTATCGGGGCGATAGGCCATGTCAGCGCATTTCCTCTCTCGGTTCGATCCCGAACACCGCCAGCCCCGAGGCCAGCACCAGCGCCACCGCGCGGATCAGCGCCAAACGGGCCAGCGACAGCGGACGGTCGCCGTCGATCAAAAAGCGCAGGCTCGCCTCGTCCTTGCCCATGTTCCACAGGCCGTGGAAGGCTTGGGCCAGATCATACAGATAAAAGGCGACGCGGTGGGGTTCATGGGCGTCGGCGGCACTTTCGATCAACCGGGGCCACCCGGCCATCAATTTAATCAAAGCAAGCTCGGCCGGATCGGTCAAGCGGTCGAGCGGCGCGCGGGTCAGGGCCTGGGGCTCGATATCCTCGTCCGGCCACAGCTCGCGGGCGTGGCGCAGCACCGACTGGATGCGGGCATGGGCGTATTGGACATAGAACACCGGGTTGTCGCGCGATTGCTCCAGCACCTTGTCGAGGTCGAAGTCCAGATGGGCGTCGTTCTTGCGGGTCAGCATGATGAAGCGGACCACGTCCTTGCCGACCGCCTCGACCAGATCGGCCAGGGTGACGAAGGTTCCGGCCCGCTTGCTCATCTTATAGGGTTGGCCGCCTTTCAGCAGATTGACCATCTGGCACAGCTTGACGTCGAGGGCCGCCTTGTCCTCGCTGACCGCGCGGACGGCGGCCTGCATGCGTTTGACATAGCCGCCATGGTCGGCGCCCCAGATATCGATCATGTGGGTGAAGCCGCGCCGCACCTTGTCCCAGTGATAGGCGATGTCCGAGGCGAAATAGGTCCAGCTGCCGTCGGATTTCTTCAAGGGGCGATCGACGTCGTCGCCGAAATTGGTGGCGCGGAACAGCACCTGCGGCCGGGCCTCCCAATCGTCGGGCAGTTTGCCCTTGGGCGGTTCCAGAATGCCCTCGTAAATCAAGCCGCGCGCCTCAAGGTAATCCAGCGCCGCCTGCACCTTGCCGCCGTCGACCAGCCCGCGTTCCGAGACGAACACCGCATGATCCACCCCCAACAGGGCCAGATCGGATTTGATCGCCTCCATCATCAAGGCGACGGCGGTGTCGCGGAAGGTGGGCAGCCAGTCGAATTCCGGCGCGTCCTTCCACCGATCGCCGAAGCGGGCGGCCAGCGCTTCGCCGACCGGCTTGAGATACTCGCCGGGATACAGCCCCTCGGGGACGGCGCCGATCGCTTCGCCCAAGGCCTCGCGGTAGCGCAAATGCGCCGAGCGGGCCAGCACATCGACCTGGGCGCCCGCGTCGTTGATGTAATATTCGCGGGTCACCGCGAACCCGGCCTTGGCCAGCAGGGCGGCCAAGGCATCGCCGACCACGGCGCCGCGCGCGTGACCGATATGCATCGGCCCGGTCGGATTGGCCGAGACATATTCGATGTTGACGGCGTTCCCGCCGCCCATCTTGGAATCGCCCCACGCGGTTCCGGCGGTCAGAATATCGGCCAAACGCTGGCGCCAGAACGAGTCGGACAAACGCAGATTGATGAAACCGGGTCCGGCGATCTCGACGCCGGTCACATCGGCGATCTTGGCCAGTTCGGGGGCAAGCGCCCCAGCGAAGGCGCGCGGATTGGTGCCCGCCGCCTTGGCCAGAACCATCGCGGCGTTGGTGGCGACGTCGCCGTGTTCGGCCTCGCGCGGGGGCTCGGCGGTGACCTTGCCTGTATCCAGACCCGGGTGCAGCCGCAGGGCGGCGGCAACGATTTCCTCGCGGATGTGTTTGAACAGGTTCATCGGAACTCTTCATCGGTGAAAGCGGGCGGATCGTGCCACCACCCCACCGCCCTTGTCCACCACGCTCGCACGCGGGGCCTTTTGGTTCTAGTTGTCCACGTTGCATACGCGCGCCGATAACGTGTGACAACCGGCATAGGAATTTATTATAAATGCATGTGTGCCGAGAATGGCACGTGTAACGGGGGTTGTCATCATGCGCAGGGTACTGTTCGCGGTTTTGGCGTTTTTGGCCGCCGGTCCGGCTTGGGCCGGGGGTTCGGCGTGCGATGCCGATGTTTCCTCGCTGTCGATGTCGGCGATCAAGACGATCGCGGACAAGCCGGTCTCGGCGGCCGACGCCGATCATTACGAACCGCCGCTGGCCTTTCCAATGCATTCCCCGATCATCGTCGATGTCGATTGGAAAAAGCCGGACAGCACGCGCTATCAATTGTGCCTGCGCTGGACCGATGCGTCGGCCTGGACGGCGATCGAACCCAGCGTCGTCACTCAAAACGGCGTGGCCACGCTGGAGGGCGATATTCCCGCCCTCGACATCGCGCCGATCCTGAAAAAGCCGCTGGTCTGGCTGGCGAACTCGGTCTGGCTGATGCCGGTGACCAGCTTGCGGGTGCTGGCGGTCGATCCATTGAGCGGAAACGCGCTGGCTTATGGCGATACCCACATCGGCATTTCGGTGCCGATGGCTGCGGGCGGATTGGCGTTGCTGATCGCGGTGGGGGTTTTGTTGGTGCTGAGTCGTTGCAAGGTTGGCGATTTGGCCAAGGACCAGCCGCTGCTGCGGATCATCACCACCCCCGATGGCCGGGCCAGCCTGTCGCAATTCCAGCTGATGCTGTGGACCTTCGTGGTCGGCGCCTGCGCCTGCTATGTGATGGGCCTGCGCGGTGAATTGGTCGATATTTCGAACGGCACGCTGGTGTTGCTGGGCGTGTCGGCGGCGGCGGCGGTCGGTGGCGCGATGAAACCGGCGGCCGACATCGCCGCGGTGCCGCCGTCCTGGTCGCAATTGATCTTGGAAAACGGCGAGATTTCGCCGACCCGCGTTCAGATGCTGCTGTTCACCTTGATCAGCGCCGCCTTCGTGGTCGCGCGGGTGGGGGCGACCGGCGAGATCCCGGAAATCCCGGTCAATTACCAACTGCTGATGGGCATCAGCAACGGCATCTATGTGCTGCCGAAATTCGTGACGAAGGCGTCGTAGCGCCTCTTCGGCTGTCGGCGGACTATTGTTACGCGATCGTCCGCCCCAGTTCGGAAAACATGTGGCGCGCCACCCACAACCGGTCGCCCAGAACCAGGGTGCCGATGCGCTCGATGCCCTCGGCCGGAATGGTCGCGATCTTGGCGGTGCGGACGACCGATGGGGCGGGCAGCCCGGCGGCGCTTAAATTGGAAATCGCGACGTCGCCGCGCCAGCCGCGGTTCTTGGCGCTGGTGATCATCAAAATCCACAGCAGTCCGTGATCGTCCTGGATCATGTTGGCGGCCACCACCAGGGCGGGGCGGCGGTGTCGTGCCGCGGGCCCGGCGCCGGGAAACGGAACGGCGATAACATCCCAGATGTTAAAGATTGTCATAGGCGGCGCGATCCTGGTCGCTGTTCCATTCGTCGAAGATGCTCAAGGGGTCGTCGTCGGCCGATGGCGCGGCGTGGGTCATCACCACCCGGTTGCCCTCCAAGGCATAGGCGATCAAGTCGCCTTCCTTCAGATGCAGGGCGGTCCGCACGGCTTGTGGGATGGTCGTTTGGCCCTTGCTGGTCAATTTGCTGGTGATCATCGGCCCCCCCGCGAAAGGAATTTCCTTACGCGACGATGGTAAGGCGTTTCCTTACCATCGGTCAAGCGGCCCCGCGACTCGTTGAATCGGCTGGTACGATAAGAACGGCGGGGGAATCGTTCTTGCGCCCCGTGATGACAGCACATATGCTAGCATCATGATCCCGCTGGTCATCGACACCAATGTTTTCGTTGCCGCCCTGCGCTCCGGTGGCGGGGCATCGCGGCAGGTCTTGCGGCGCTGCCTGGAGGGCGGCTATCGGCCGCTGTTCTCCAACGCTCTGTGGCGGGAATACGAGGATCTGCTGACGCGGCCGGTGTGGACGGATCAAACCACGCCAGAGGAGCGCCATCAGGTGCTGGCGGCTCTTGCCGCCGTCGGCCAGTGGGTCAAGATTTATTACGGCTGGCGCCCGAACCTGCAAGACGAGGGCGACAATCACCTGATCGAACTGGCCGTTGCCGGAGGTGCGCGGGTGATCGTAACCCATAATCTCCGCGATGTGCCGGGCGGCGAATTGCGCTGGAGCGATCTTCTGGTTCTGACCCCTTCGCGATGCTTGGAGCAGATAAAATGAGCACCTTGACCATCCGCCTTCCCGACGACACCGCTCAGCGTCTGAAGCAACTGGCGGCGTCGCGTGGCGTTAGCCTCAACAAGCTGATGGAGGAACTGGGCACCACCGCCTTGGCCGCCCACGATGCCGAGACCCGCTTCCACGCGGCGGCGGCCGGAGCCGACCGACAGAAGGCG
>CAIULK010000097.1 GCA_903899885.1 uncultured Rhodospirillaceae bacterium | reverse complement strand
GGAAAATGCGAGAGCCATGGTTCCGGTCCGAGCGAAACGGAATCCCAGTTTAGGCTGAGGGTGTAGCATAATCCAGCGTCCTATCTTTTGTTTAATAGGACAATCTTTTACCATCGAGGCGGCCCGCGCGGGCGAGGCGGGCAAGGGCTTCGCGGTGGTCGCGAACGAGGTCAAGAATCTGGCCAATCAAACCGCCAAGGCGACCGGCGAAATCGGTCAGCAGATCGCGGCGGTGCAAGACCAAACCCACCGGGTGGTCGATACCATTCACGGCATCTTGCGGGTGATCGAGGAAATCGGCGCCATCTCGGCCGGGATAAGTTCGTCGGTCGAGGAGCAAAACGCGGCGACCCTGGAAATCGCCCGCAATGTCGAGCAGGTGGCCGCCGGAACCACCGAGGTCAGCAGCAACGTCGCCAGCGTGCAGACGGCGGCCGATCACACCGGCCGTTCGTCCGACGAGGTTCTCGACGCCGCCTCGTCGCTGTCGTCGCAGGCCGAACGCCTGCGCGGCCTGATCGACGGTTTCCTGGCCGACGTTCGCGGAGCTTAGATCGTGATGCAATTGGATTGCATCACGATCTCGCTATTTTATATGCCCCTCGCCGGGCGCAAACCTCAGGTTTGCTTGGCCGCGACCTCAATGGTCGCCGGATCAAGGTGATTAAACTTGGAATCACCGTGATCTAACCCAGGGTTTTGTGGCTGCCGTCGCACAAGGCGCCGGTCTTGCTGTGTTTGCAGCCGCAGAAGAACGCCTTTTCCGTGGCCGTGGCGACGTGGGCGATGGGGGTGAATTCGCTGCCCTTATGCGCGCCGTCGCAAAACGGCTGGGTTGCCGAACGCCCGCAGGCGCACCAGTAATAGGTCTCCCCGGCGACGACATCGACGGCGAACGGGGCCTTTTTCGCGATGACCGGATCACTCATGGCTTTTTCTCCTGATTGGGTATGATGTCGGCGAACAGTTCGCGGTCACTGGTTCTAATCCCCGTCAACGCGCGCGTCATCACGGAGTTTCAGCCGCCGGCCTGCATTCCCAGGTCACGAACGTCCCCGGCAAGGCATTGCCGGCGTTGAGGTAGATGAAGCCGGTGGTCTGTTTTGGAACCGTATAGGTGAAGCTGTCGGGCGTATCCTTCACGATCACGCGAAAGGGGCCATCCGGGTTGTCATATTCCAACAGATTGGCCGTCACCTTCATCCGTGTCGGCGATTGATGGATCGATACCGAGAGTGTATCGCCCTTGTCGAACCCGTGCCCCACCCGGGAGCCGCCTTCCTGGCCCCTCATCTCACTGTCCACCGCGCCGCGAAATGCGCGGCAACCGTCCGAGGCGAATGCCGTCGATGAGGCAGTCAGGGCAACGATCAGACCAACGAAAGGGACGTTCATCATGGCCACCTTCCCGTGCTGGTCGTTGCATTCGCCAGGGGCAGTTTAGCACGGCCCGCGGCGAGACAATAGTTCGTCCCGAACGGCGGTTGTCGGCTGGAACCCGGCGGAGTAATATTCTACCCATGTCACGGAGGCGGGCCATGCGGTGGGCAAGGACGGCGGCGGCGGTTGCCCTGATGTGTCTGGGAATCCACGGCCCGGTGGCGGCCGAAACCCGCTACAGCTTCGCGGTGGTGCCGCAGTATGGGGCGCGCACGCTTTTTACCATCTGGAAGCCGATCGTCGATGATGTGGCGCGGCGGACCGGTATCGCCCTTGATCTGGTCGCCACCTTGGACGTGCCGCATTTCGAAAAGGAACTGGCGGCCGGGCATTTCGATTTCGTCTATGCCAATCCCTATCAGGTGATGCGCGAGGCCGGGCACCAAGGATACCGGCCGCTGGTGCGTGACGCCGTGCCGCTGCGCGGGATCGTCGTGGTGCCCAAGGACAGTCCGGTGACCAAACCGGCGGATCTGAATGGTCTGACCTTGGCGGTGCCCTCGCCCAACGCGGTGGGGGCCAGTCTGCTGATCCGGTCCGACCTGGAGCGGTTGTACGGCGCGCGGGTAACCCTGCTCAACGCCAAGACCCACAGCTCGGTCTATCTGCATGTCGTCAACGGGCTGGCCGATGCCGGCGGTGGGGTGGAAAAGACTTTTGCCGAACAGGCCCCGAGCGTCCGCGATGCGCTGCGGGTGGTGTATGTCACCCGCGATCTGCCGTCGCATCCGATTGCCGCGCATCCACGGGTGCCCAAGGCGGTTCAAGACGCGGTTCGCCAAGCTTTGCTGGATCTGGCCGCCAGCGGCAAGGGGCCGCGCCTGTTGGCCGCCGTGCCGATGACCAAAATGGTCCCCGCCGTGATTGCCGATTACCGGGCGTTCGACGAACTTGGGCTGGAACGCTATTGGGTTGACGAGTAGTCTTCTCGGATGTCGCTGCGCAGCCGTTTGATCCTTCCCCTGATTACGGTCGGCCTCGCCGTTGGCGGGTATCTGCATTTGGTGTGGATGCCGCGCGTCGTGGCGGCGGCCGAGGCCAACACCCTGCGGATGGTCGAACGCCAGCGCGACGCGGTGATCGAGGGGCTGGTGCCGCTGCTGTTGGGCGGCGAGCTGGATCAGGTGTTCGAAACCCTGGGGATGCAGCGCACGCGCAACCCGGAATGGACCGGCGTTTTGCTGACCGATTCCAAGGGCCGCCGCTTGTACCCCTTGGCGGGCGAGCCGGTGGCGATGGAGCGGGCGGGCGATACCGTCAAACGGCTGGAAACCCCGATCACGTTCCTGGGCAGTGATCTTGGCCGCTTGGTGATCGGGGTCGATGTCGAACCCGCCTTGGACGCGGTCCGCACCCAGATCCACGAAGCCGAGGCGTGGCTGGCGCTGGCGCTGGCCCTGCTGGTGCTGACCATGCTGGTGACGGTGGAACTGGCCGTGCGCCGCCCGGTGCGGCAATTGTCGCGGGCGGCGCTGTCCTTGGCGCAACAACGCTTCGATCATCCGCTGCCGGACGGCGGCAGCCGCGAGATCATCGCGCTGGTCGAAAGCTTCGGCACCATGCGGGGCAATTTGAAGGCGTCGCAGGCCGCCTTGAAGCGCAATCTCGACGATCTGGGGCGTTTGCATACCGATTTGGAACGCTTTACCTATATCGCCTCGCACGATTTGCAAGAGCCGGTGCGCAGCATCGTCATGTTCAGCCAGTTGCTGGAACGCCGCTTCCCCGCCTCGATCGACACCGAGGCCCGCGAGTTCTTGGAGCATATCGTTCGGAACGGCCAGCGCCTCAGCCATTTGGTCGAGGACATGCTGGCCTATAATCGCCTGACCCGGCAAGCCTCGCGGCGCGAGCAGGTCGATCTGAACGAACTGGTCCGCGAGGTTTTGGTCGGTCTGGAAGACGCCATCGACGAATCCGCCGCCACCTTGGATATCGGCGAGCTGCCCGAGGTGACGTGCAACGGCATCGAGATCGGCCAATTGTTCCAGAACCTGTTGTCGAACGCCTTGAAGTTCGTGCGCGACGGCGTGCCGCCCAAGGTCCAAGTGCGGGCATCCGAGCGCGAGGACGGCTGGGAATTCACCGTCGCCGACAACGGCATTGGTGTTCCCCCCGATTTCCGTTGCCAAGTGTTCGAGCTGTTCCGCCGCGTTGCCCCCTCGGCCCGCTATCCCGGCAGCGGCGTCGGCCTATCGATTTGCCGCTACGTGGTCGAGCACCACAACGGACGGATTTGGATTGGCGACGGCGAGGAGGGCCAGCCGGGCTGCACCGTGCACTTCACGCTGCCGAAGGCGGTGGAGGAGGCGGATCAGGCGGCGTGATCGTGAACCAGGGGGGTGATGGCGTCGATCGCGTTTCCCAGGCTTCGCCGGGCCAGTTTCTCCTCGAAATTATCCTGTAAGGTCACCCAGTAGCGCGGGCCGGTGCCGAACGCCTTGCCAAGGCGCAACGCCATTACCGCCGAAATCCCGCGCGTGCCGTTGAGAAGGCCGGTTACCGCGTTGGCGGGGACCCCGATATGCTCGGCGAAGCGCCGCGCGCTGAGGTTCAGGGCATCAAGTTCATCCCTCAGAATTTCACCGGGGTGAACGGGGGGAAGGTTGTCTTCGGCAACGTGGGCCATGGCGTTAAAGCCTTTTGCGTCTGATGTGACGCAAAAGGCTTTACTATTCATATGCCCCTCGCCGGGCGGGCGCGTCCGCGCCCTTGGCCGCTCGCTCAATACTCGCTAAAGCGGTTTGCGCCAGATTAAGCGCAAACCGCTTTAAAAAAGCCCCCTTTCCTGAACGGGAAAGGGGGCTTTCTTTATCGTCAACAGCCGCCACCCAAGGCGCGGCCGATGGGATTTTTTAGTGAATCCCCTTGGAATTCAGATGCGGCGCGTACTTCTTGTCGCTGCCCTGAATGTGGTTGACCAGCCAGTTCTTCAAGAAGTTCATGACTTCCAGCGACAAGGTGCCGGTCACGCCGGCCTTGTACTTCTGCTGCACGTCCAGCACCTGCTTGGTGAGGTCGTCGTGTTCCTTCTTGTGCGCCGGGGCGTCGGGATAGCCGGTTTCGGCGAACAGCTTTTCCTCGTGCTTGAAATGACCGGCGGTGTAGGCGATCAAGCCGTCCAGGATCTTGCCCAGCGCTTCCTTGCCATGACCGGCCTGAACCGAGTCGTAAAGCTCGTTCAGCATCGCGACCAGCTTCTTGTGTTCCTCGTCAATGCGAGGGATGCCAACGCTCATCTTGTCGTTCCACATCATCAAAGGCATAGTCTATCTCCTCTACGATCACGCTAGTGACAATCCGAACCCGGGGAAGAACTTACCTCCATATGCGCAATCCCGCAGCAACATTTTTTTGCGCGTTCTTACCCCCCCCTGCCCATTTCCTCCACTTTTTGAACCATTTGACCTGCCGATGCGGCGATTTTGTCGAGGGTCTCGATGATCCCCTCGACACTTTCGGCGGCATCGTTCGCGAAACCGGTAACGGTTTCCAACGAATTTCCCTGTTCGCTGACCGAACCGGCGACCTCCTCGACGATTTCGCGCATCGTGGTAAAGCTCTCGCCCACCACCGACACCGATTCCCCCACCTGCCCGGCGGCAACGCGGATGGTTTCCAACTGCGATGTGATGTCCTCGGTCGCCTTGGCGGTCGCCTTGGCCAAATTCTTGACCTC
>CAIULK010000096.1 GCA_903899885.1 uncultured Rhodospirillaceae bacterium | reverse complement strand
TCTCCGCCGGATCGGGGCACGAACAATCGCCGATCTATGGAAGGCCGTGGGGAGCATCTGCGATCTCTACACGCCAGAGGAATGCCGGAACTACCTCAGGCATGCAGGGTATGTTGCAAATTAAACGCACGACGCTCTAGGCGCTCGTCAGGACCGAATGCTGCGATGACGACGTCGATGGGGCCGGAGCGGGCGCGGCAGCCGGGGCGACCGTGGCGGCGACGGCACCGGCGGCAACCACACCGGCAGTCTGCGCGGCATTGTTGGCCAGGGGGGTCGAGGAACCCTGGTTCGCGGCGGCTTGATTGGCGGCGGTCACCGCCTGGGCATTGCCGGTCGCGGCATTGTCGCCGTTGGCCGACGAGCCATTCGAGGGCGCGCCCCCGTTTCCGGCGGGCGGTGGCGAAGCCGCTTCCTGCGCCCGCATCTGACGCTGATACTCTTCGACCACGGTTTTCGACGGGTACTGTTGCAGCACCTTGCCGGTCGCGGTATCGAGCACATCCAGCACGGCAATACCCGTGTCCGGATCGACTTTGGCGACCGGACTGAAATACTGTGCCGACATCTGCACATGCGGGGCGGGTTTGGTATCGACCGCCGCCGCTTGATGCGACTGGTCGGCCGGTGCCGGGGTGATGAGGGGCCTGTTAAGGCTAGTTGGTCCGACGGAGTTCATGGCAGTCCCGCTTTCTTGCGATAACTGGGAATGGGTTTTTTCATGCCCTTCTAGGTCGAGGTTATGCTGCCTCAATTAGGCCCGTTCGTCAAGTAAAACTTGGGCCGCTGTCTTACGGCGACTCTGGTCCACCCCGCGATTCTTGCGCCTGGACATCGCGGGCAAAGTCTTCGGCCCGGCCCGCCGCGATTGCCGTCCGTAATCCCAACATCAAGTCCTGGTAATACTGGATATTGTGCCAAGTCAGCAGCATCGGCCCAAGAATTTCCTCGGACCGAATCAAATGGTGAAGATACGCTCGGCTGAAATCACGGCAGGCGGGACAGCCGCAACCGGAATCCAAGGGTGCGGGATCGTCGCGATGACGGGCGTTGCGCAGATTCAACGTGCCGGATCGGGTGAAGGCTTGGGCGGTGCGCCCCGACCGGGTGGGCATCACGCAGTCAAACATATCGATGCCGCGCAGCACGGCGCCGACGATATCCATCGGCCGCCCCACTCCCATCAGATAGCGCGGGTTGGCGGCGGGCAAATGCGGGACGGTCTCATCCAGCACCGCGAACATGGTGTCTTGCCCCTCGCCGACCGCCAAGCCGCCGACCGCATAGCCGTCAAAGCCGATGCCGGTCAGGATTTCGGCGGATCCGCGCCGCAGATCCGGGTACACCCCGCCCTGGACAATGCCGAACAGGCCATAGCCGTCGCGGGGTTGGAACGCCGCCTTCGAGCGCGCCGCCCAGCGCATCGACATCCGCATCGACCGCTCGGCCTCCTCATGGGTCGCCGGAAACGGCGTGCATTCGTCGAAGGCCATCGTGATGTCGGCATCCAGCATGCGTTGGATGTCCATCGAGCGTTCCGGGGTCAGCTCATGCTGAGACCCGTCGATATGCGAGCGGAACACCACGCCCTGCTCGCTCATCGTGCGCAGACCCGCCAGGCTCATCACTTGAAAGCCGCCGGAATCGGTCAGGATCGGCCCCGGCCAGTTCATGAAGCGGTGCAGACCGCCCAACGCCGCGATGCGTTCCGCGCCCGGGCGCAGCATCAGATGATAGGTGTTGCCCAAAACGATCTGCGCCCCGGTCGCCGCCACCGATTGCGGCAGCATCGCCTTGACCGTGGCGGCGGTTCCGACCGGCATGAAGGCGGGGGTGTCGATCGGCCCGTGGGCGGTCTCCAACCGGCCCAGGCGCGCCTGGCCGTCGGTGGCGGACAGGGTAAAGCGAAGGGTCATCGGTCCTCCCGGGACAGCAGGCAGGCATCGCCGTAGGAATAGAAGCGATAGCCCTGGGAAATCGCGTGGGCGTAAAGGGCGTGCATGCGCTCCAACCCGGCGAAGGCGGCGACCAGCATGAACAGCGTGGAGCGCGGCAGATGAAAATTGGTCAGCAGCCGATCGACGACATGAAAGCGGCTGCCGGGTGTGAGAAAAATATCGGTCCGCCCCTCGAACGCCAACCCGCCCGAGGCTTCCAGCAACCGCGCCGAGGTGGTGCCCACCGCCACCACCTTTTTCCCGGCCGCCTTGGCCGCCTTGATCGCGCTCGCGGCCTCGGCGCTTAGGCACCCCCATTCGGCGTGCATCCGGTGATCGCGGGTGTTCTCGACCTTGACCGGCAGGAAGGTTCCCGCCCCGACATGCAAGGTCAAGGTGATGCGCCCTACCCCGGCTTGCTCCAAACGCTCTAGCAGGCTTTCCGTGAAATGCAGACCGGCGGTAGGGGCGGCCACCGCGCCCTCGCTCTTGGCGAAGATGGTTTGGTAATCGGCGCGGTCGGCCTCGTCCGCTTGCCCCTTGCGGATATAGGGCGGCAGCGGCAAGCGGCCGAAACGGTTCAATGCGGCGCGCAAATCGTCGCCGCCCCGGTCGAAGGTCACCGTGACCTGGCCGTCGTCACCCTTGATGGCCACGGTCGCGGTGAAATCCGGGGCGAAAACGATGCGATCGCCGGGCCGCAGTTTCTTGGCCGGGCGGGCGAAGGCGGTCCAGGTGACGGCGTCCACCGCTTCCAGCAAGGTCAACTCGACCCCGGCCGCGCCGCGCAAGCCGGTCAGCCGTGCCGGAATCACCCGTGTGTCGTTAAAGACCAGCAGATCGCCCGGCTCCAACAAGCCGGGCAGGTCGGAAACCCGCCGGTCCAATGGGCCATCCGGTCCGGCCACCAGTAGGCGCGCGGCATCGCGGGGCACCATTGGCCGCTCGGCGATCAAGGTCCGGGGAAGATCGAAATCAAAGGCATCGACACGCATGACCCGGCCCAAGTGGCAGGATTTATCTTCGCCGTCAAGCATGGTACACCGACGCCATGGAGTTGTTTCCGCCTTTCGATGCGTTCGCGCGCGGCCGTTTGGATGTCGGCGACGGGCATGTTTTGGCTTGGGACATGGCGGGCAATCCGGCCGGGGTTCCGGTCCTTTATCTGCATGGGGGACCTGGGGCGGGCACCACGCCTGCCTTTCGGCGTTTCTTCGATCCCGCCTTTTGGCGGGTCGTGCTGTTCGATCAACGCGGCTGCGGCGGCTCGACGCCGGTCGGCGGCCTGGACCACAACACCACGGCGCATCTGGTCGAGGATATCGAGCGGCTGCGGGTGCATCTGGGGATCTCTCGCTGGCTGGTGTTCGGCGGCTCGTGGGGCGCGACCCTGGCGCTCAGCTACGGCCAGGCGCACCCCGAGCGGGTTTTGGGCTTCGTGCTGCGCGGCGTGTTCTTGTTCCGCCCGCACGAGGTGACGTGGTTCGTCCACGGCATGGGGAATTTCTTCCCCGAGGCGGGCCGCCGTTTCCTGTCTTATCTCAGCCCCGAGGAACGCGCCGACCCGCTGGCCGCCTACCACGCGCGGGTGACCGGCCCGGACCCCAGAATCGCCCAAGCTGCGGCGCAAAGCTGGTGCGAGTACGAGGATTCCTGCGCCCGCTTCGAACCGAGAGCGGGACTTTACGGGGCCGACCCGACCGCCAGTCTCGCGCTGGCCCGGATCGAAACCCACTATATGGTCAACAACGGCTTTTTGGCCGAAAACCAATTGCTGGATGGTTTGGACCGCGTCCGCGCCCTGCCCTGTTCGATCGTTCAGGGCCGCTACGACGTGATTTGCCCGCCCGGAACCGCCGCCGATCTGGCGCGCGCATGGCCGGGGTCGCACTTGTCGCTGGTGACCGATGGTGGCCATTCGGTGATGGACCCCTCGATCCGCCGCGGCTTGCTGGACGCGGTCGAGGGGATGAAGACCCGGATCGGAACACGATCAACCCTTTCGTGAAACAAGATTTCGTCTCCCGCAAACGCGCTACACACCGCGGCTTGTGCCGCAGCGAATTTGCCTGTAGGCTCGCGCCACCATGAGGGTTCGCGTATTCGCCATCGCCGTTCTGTTGATCGCCGGTTCGACCCTGTCGAACTGCGGCGGGCATACCAGCTTGCCGCAATCGCAAAGCGACAATCAGCTGCCGGCGAATTTCTCGCTGGTCACCGACATTCCGATCCCGCAAAACGCATCGATGGATAACGAGCGTTCGCTGGTCCTGCCCGATCACGATCGCTGGACGGGGCGTGTCGTCATGCGGCTGTGGCAGTCGGTGGGTGAGTTGACCGCGTTCTACCAGACCCAGATGCCCGCTTACGGTTGGGAACCGGTGATGAGCGCGATTTCCGACACCAGTGTGCTGAACTACACCCGCTCGGACCGGGCGGCGATGGTCCAGGTCGAAAAATCGATGCTGGGCCTGAATTCGATGGTGACGATCACCGTCGCCTCGCGCCAGGGCGGCTCGGCCTCATCGGGAAGCAGCAGCTACGGATCGAGCGGCAGCACCTATTCACCGGTCAAGACCGAAACCTTGAATTCCCCCAACCGGCGCTAGGTTTGGCGTACCTCGATCACATCGCGGCGTGCAACGCCCATGATATCGACCGTTTCCTCCCCTTTTTCGCCGACCGTCGGCATGTCGGTTGGGTGCGTGACGATCACGCCCCGTATCTGGCCGCCCATCCCGATATCTTTCGCCTAACCGGCGACACCGTCAGCCTGCACCCCCGCCTGACCACGCCCGCGATGCGCACCCAGGCCGTCGCCCAGGCGTTGACCGCGCTGGCCCCCGGTTTGGGCCTGCCCGCCCCCCGGGGGGAGTGGTACGCCGCCGGGCCGGGATGGAACGAACCGTCCTTGTTCTCTCTCGACCGCGCTTACGCCAGCCTGTTCGGCATCCGCGCGTTCGGCATTCACGTCAACGGCATCGTCCGGCGCCCGGACGGACTGTTCTTGTGGATCGGGCGCCGGGCAATGGACCGGCCGGTGGCGCCGGGACAGTTGGACAACATGATCGCCGGGGGGCAACCCGCCGGACTGGGGCTGATCGAGAATCTGGTCAAGGAAGCCGCCGAGGAGGCCGCCGTTCCCGAGGCCCTGGCGCGCACCGCGCGGCCGGTCGGCGCCATCACCTATTGCCTGGAAGACGAGTGGGGCCTAAAGCCCGACACGATGTTCTGCTTTGATTTGGAGCTTTCCGAGGACTTCATTCCCCGCAACACCGACGGCGAAATCACCGGCTTCGAGCTGATGCCGGTGGACGAGGCCGCCGCCCGCGTGCGGACCGGCAACGACTTCAAATTCAACGTCAATCTGGTGCTGCTGGATTTCCTGATTCGTCACGGGTGCCTGACACCCGACGAGGAACCGGATTACATCGCGATCGTCAGGGGGCTCCGGCGGGGATGGTGACCGACCTTTACGCCCTCGGCTGGAACCGCTCCAAGCCGAAAGCGCACTAACCTGGGGCCGGGCGAAAGCCCGGCTTCACCCTCAACACCAAGAAGGGGGAAACCGGCCCATGGAAACGCTCAACGAAGCCGAACGCGATCGGGCGGAATTGCTCGACGCCCTGCAAAGCGTGGTCTTTCTCGCCCAGCGTGGCTGACTCTCCGACACGGTGGAACGCGCCGAAGACGCGATCACCGACGCCCCCGAGCTTCACCAGCCGCCGACCTTGGATTGACCATCCACACCCACTGCCCGCGCCGGGGCGCAGTAAAGAAAGCGTCCGTTTGGGTGACATTTCTTTACGCGGGAGTGCTGGACGAATTAAGTGCAGCCTCATCGCAATCCATCAACCGGGCGGCAAGTGCGACATTACCTCAAACGGATTTGGGAGATTTGGAACAACTTGGCGAGCCGCGTCGAAGTGCTGTTGTATGGCGGTGCGGACCTCATCATGATTCGGCCAGTCATCGGGCATCTGATGATCAATGCAAGCAAGCATCAGGGATTGAAGCATCTCCGTACCCGTTTCTTTTGGGCCTTGAAAATTCCCCATCGCCATTACGCTGATGAAATTGCACCGACGCATCAAAGATATCACGGCTGTATTTTTGATATCCTCCGGCCAGGACACAAATGGACCAGGTGGTATTGGTGTCATGGCGATTTGAGACGCCTTTCGCTCCGCGTTGAGCTCATCCGCATGAGATATTTTATAATCCCAATTTGCCTTGGTAAGAACACAAGTGCGAAAATCAGGGGGAAGACACTCAGCAACACTAAATAGTATTGTTTTGTCTTCATTGCTAGAAATAACGCTAATCAACGACGGGCATGAGGAGCGCTCTCCGTCATTACATATAGAAATTCCTGAGCCACCAACCGTACCAACATAAGGAATATTCGTTCCTGATGTGGTTTTTGTTGATTTTCTCGTGTATTCAATCGCCGCGCCATCAACAATGAATTGCCCTACCCCATCCACATCAACGCCAATATCTACTTTATGTCCAATGAATGTGCCGGTAGAGTTATGGCCGGGAGCCAAATAAAAGCACCCTATCCATGGGATTGTTTCCACGTTTAAGGGAGCGCTTTTTTCTCCACACAAACGTGGAGCCGGTCTATATCCATCCATGACCAATGGCTGCTGTTGTGCGGCCGCTATGTTTGCATGGAAAACGAGAAGGGCTAAGAAAAGCAGGGCGAGTATTGGCCGCAACACGATACTCCCTTTATACGGGCGCCATTGGGGAACATTGCAAAATTGTCCGATAGGTGCGGCAGCACCAACCAACCAAACGGGCATTTCCGAGCCCCAAAATTTGTCCGAATTCGCCGCAGCCTGCAACCGCAGATTTCCCTGTAAGGAAATCGCGTTATGGTTCCAACGTCAAGGGTGGACAGAGCTGCAACGGGTTTCTTGTTCAATAAGATTTTCTATTCCGCCGATTATAACCCGAGTTCGGAATGAGTGCCGAGGCGCACCAAGCGCAACATGTCGGGATCGGGCTTGATGACGTGGCAATCGCGGTGATCTTTCCAGTCGCAGGCCAGGGAGTGGTCATGGTGGCGCGGTTCCAGCGGCTGGTTGGTCAGCAAGGCGGGCAAGATGACGCGAAGGTCGGTGTCAAGCGTCGCGTGGTACAGCCCCTTTTTCTCGCGCTTGTAGTCGCGCTTGAATTGGCCGGTGTAGTCAGGCGTCCGCATTGAGATCGGTGAACAGGGCTTCAAGGGTGGCGGCCTTCATTGCTTGGATCGTCGTCGCGTTTGGAATCAGCGGCTCGAAGGGGAGGGCCTTATCCTGTGCGACCTTCGTGAGCACCAGCCGCACCGCGTCGGATACGGTAAGCCCCATCGCGGCCAGAACGGCAGCCGCTTCTTCCTTGATCGCGCCGCCGATGCGCGTTTGGACGAGTTGGTTTGCTGCCATGGCCGGTTTCTCCTTCGATTGCTGAATGACATTGTCATTCACGCGAAGGGGAAAGGGCAAGCCATACGGCCAGCGTCATACCATTATCGACGAAGGACGGGCCTTCGAGATCGGCCCCGCCCGCCATCATGCCCGTACTCGTCACGGGCATCCGCGGCGCGGAGGCACCACCCCGCCGCGTGGATGGCCGGAACAAGTCCGGCCATGACGCTAACGCAGTGATTTAAGCCGACATTTCCCAGATGGGCGGCCCATCCGCCCCTGACTGACGCCAGAATAGCCAAATTCCGGTCCAACCAGAAGGCCGAATTGCGCGATGGCAGCGTCCATCGCAGCATGATCGCC
>CAIULK010000095.1 GCA_903899885.1 uncultured Rhodospirillaceae bacterium | reverse complement strand
CAGCCCAAACGGCAACACCATTCGACGACACCACAGCCGGACTCCACGCTTGCGGAAACGCGGACTCCTTGAATCACACGCAGATTCAGGCCGTCAATACCCCATTCATCAAACTGATGGATGGTGAGCGGAAATGCCCGTGAAATTTTTTATCGCAACTCACAAAGACTGGCCACTGCCGCAGGAAAAAGATCTTTTTGTCCCAATCGGTTGCGGCGGTTATCATCCGGTCAATGGCATGAGAGACGATACGGCCAAGACTATTTCCAGGAAAAACGTTCATTACAGCGAGTTAACCGCTTGGTATTGGATTTGGAAGAATATAAAGGACGTGGATATTGTTGGGGTTTGTCATTACAGGCGGTATTTTTTTCTGCATCCACATCATCCGCTATTCCAGGAAACCAAGATCGCGTTTTCCCCGACGCAGGAAAACATCGCTTTCGTTACCGATCCGTCTTGCGCCGAGGTGGTCAAGGCGGCCCTAAGCCGCGCCGATGTCATCGTCCCTCGCCGCGAACCTCTTAAAATGTCGGTGACCGCGCATTACGGAAAATACCATTTGGCCGAGGACTGGGGCCTGTTCCTCAAAGCCATCGAAGCAGTAGCCCCGTCGCTGTACCGGCATGTCGATTTGTTCGAGCGCCTGTCGCACGCTCATCTTTACAACATGATGATCGCCCCCAAACCCTATTTCGATAATTACATGGGGACGTTGTTCGCCGTTATGGAGTGGATGGAGGAAAGGCGGCCGTTCCGCGTGGAACCTTATCAATGCCGGGTCCCCTCCTTCTTGTCCGAGCGGTTTTTCACGCTCTATCTTTATGCGACGGGAGCGCGCTTCCTGGAGGCCCCGATCGCCTTTACGACACCGTTATCGCCCGCCGAAGGCGATCGGAGCACGCGCTACCCCCCATCCAGCGGCTCCGGCAGCTCGAACACCACGAACTGGCGGTCGAAATAGACGATCCGGCTGTGGTTGGCGGCGATTTCCAGGCGGGTGGCCAAGGCCATTTCGCGCCGGCCTTGGCGGGCGACGTATTCATTGGGCGACTGGGCATCGTTGCGGTAATTGTCGTGACCCGACGTTGCGTAGCCGCGCACTTCCCACAGCACCCAACGGGCGGCGGGCAGCCGTGCCCAGGGGGTTCCTAGACCGGCCGAATCGACATCCGCGATCGGATTGCGGGCGAAATCCAATTGAAAGGGCGTGGTCACCCAGGCCAGCACCGGCTCGCCCGCCGGGATTTTGGCTTGAATGGCGCGCAGATGGGCGGTGGCCTCGGGGCTTACCATTTGGGTCGAGAAATCCCGGTAATCGGGTTTGTCCACCAGCCAGGAAAAGGCCAGCATCGACGCGCCGTCCGCCATCCGCTGCCACCGCGCGGGCGCCTGAGGGCCGAACGCCAGAAGCGGCACCAGCAGAAACGCAAGGGCGGCGCGCGGGAAACGGCCTTCGCCGAAGGTGGCCGGAATGGCAAGCACCCCGATCGCCGCGCCCAGGATCAGCGGAACGGAAAAGCGCAACGCCACCCAACCTAAACCGCGCGGGATGGCATAGGTCAACTGCACTCCATGGGCCAGCAGAACGCCCAGCACTGCCGCCAAGACGGGCGTCCAGCGCCGCTCCCGCCAAGCCATCAGCCCGGCCGAGGCCAGCACCGCGATCAGGGTCAAGGAATACGCCCCGTAACTGCCGCCATAGGGCATCGCCTTGAACGACAGCATCGCCAACGGGTCGAGCGGGCTAGGCGGGGTGGTCGTCATCGCCGATTCCGCGATATGCGCGCTTCCCGACAACGCGGCCCACAAATTGCCACGGAATACCCCCAGCCACGGCAGCAGCACGACGCCGCCGCCGATTGCGGCCCGCACCATCCCGGTCTCAGCGCGGCGCGCAGCCCCAGGGCAGGAAGGGTGGCGGCAAGCCCCAGAATCGCCGCCAGCGCCGCCGCTACCGCGAAGCTGACCTTCAAAACGATCAAGGTTCCCAGGATGGCGCCCAGGACCAAGGCCCGCTCGCCCCCCTCGGCCAGCAGGACAATCGCCGCCGCCAGCAACGCCACCCCCAGATACAGAGTCGAGATATTGACATATTGATTGGGTACGACCGCCAGCAGCAGCACCCCGCCCAACAGCGGCAGCCATGACCAGCCCCACCGGCGGATTTGGCCCGCCAACAGCAGCCCGCACAGCGCCAAGCCGAAAACCGCATCGACGGCGTTGATCGTGGTCAGCGGGGCGTGGGCCAGCAAGAAGCCGTCGAGCAGGGCTTGCCCGCCCAGGGTTTCAGTGCCCAGCGAATTCAGGCCGCCGCCCGCCAGCGTCCCGGTGCCCAGCATCCGCACCGGATAGGCGAAGTATTTCGAGAAATCGTCGAGAAAGTCGAACAGGCCGATCGGCACCTGGGTCGCCGAAACGAAAGCCGTCGGAATCAGCGCCACCACGCCCGCGATCACCGATGCGGCTGATGGGCGTTGCGGCCGCTCGCGGGCGGTGAACAGCACCGCCAGCAGACACCCCGCTCCGCCGATGACATCAAGGCTGCCGCCGTAAGCGATCCCGGCAAGATTGACCAGCCCGCCCAGAAACACGATAACCGCCACCCCGAACACCATGGTGACCGGAGCGGTCAAACCCGGGCTGCGCAGCGCAACCAAACCCGCCCGCCCCCAGCCATGGGCCGACAGCAAGGCCAGGACCGCGAACAGCGGACCGACGAACCCCATGATCAATCCCCTTGGTCTTGTTCCCCGCCCGCCTTGGGCAGCCACAGATGAACGGTGGTTCCTTGTCCAAGGGCCGATTCAAGACTGAGCGTGCCGCCGTGCAGTTTGGCGATCCGCAGCGCCGTGATCAACCCCATGCCCGCGCCGGGATAATCGGTTCGCGAGTGAACGCGCGAAAAGGGGCGCAGGACCCCGGATAAATCGCCCGGGTCCATGCCGATGCCGTTGTCGGCGATGTCGATCCGCCACGCGTGGCTTTCCGGCCGGGCGGTGATTTTGATTTCGCACGCAAGCCCCGGACGGCGGAATTTCAAGGCGTTGCTGAGCAAGCTTTCGATCAATACGTACAACAGCGAGGCGTCGCCCATCACCAAGGGCAACTCGGCGACCGTGATTGCGACCGAACCGTCCAGGCTGGGCCGCAGATCCTCGACCACCCGGTTGACCAAGGACTGGATGGGAACGGGAACGAAGGGATTGTTGGTGTGGCCGCTGCGCGCGAAGCGCAAAAGCCCCAGGACCAGCAGACGCATCTGCGAGGTCGCCGTCATGATCGTCGTCAGGCTCTCCATGGCGTCCTGGGGCAACGACTCGCCCAGTTGGCGTTGCAGGAGCTGGGAAAACACCGTAACCGTCCGTACCGGTTCTTGCAGATCGTGCGAGGCGGCGAACAGCAGGCGCTCGATATCCATGCTGGCGTCGGCCAGCATCTCCTCGTTTTGGCGCAACCGGGTGATATCCATTTTCATGGCGATATAGTGGGTGATGTCGCCGGGCTGGTCGAAAACCGGCGAGATCACCACCTGCTCGGTGAACAATTCCCCGTTTTTCTTGCGGTTGACCAATTCGCCCTGCCATGTCGAGCCCGAGGAAATGGTTTTCCACAGCTCCTCATAGGTTTCCTGCGGGGTCAGGCCGGATCGCAGGATGCTGGGCTTGGCGCCGATCGCCTCGTCCTGGCGATAGCCGGTCAATTGGGTGAAGCGCGGATTGGCGTATTCGATCACGCCTTGGACATCGGTGATCAGGATGACCATCGGGCTTTGCTCGACCGCGATGTTCAACTTGCGCATGCGCTCATACGCGTGCCGTGCGTGCGAATCCGCCAGGGCGAGACGAAAAATCAGCCACCCCAACGTGGCGAACAATCCCGCCGACAAGACCAGCATGCCCCGGATCAGCCACAGCACCACTGCTTGGCGGCCGGCATAGGCGTCGAGATAGGCGGTGCGCGCCGCCACCATGTCGGCGGTGGCCGGAATGCTGAAATAGGAATCGACCGCGTTGCGCAACCGGTGGCGTTGTTCGGCAAAGGTTTGCAGGTGGGTGATGATCAAGCCCGCTTTGTCGCCCGAGGGGTGGGCCTTGCCGGTCAGCGGCGCAAGCCGGGCGTCAAGCCGCGCATCAATGTCGTCGGGCACATTGGCGGCCAGCACCAGAATCAGCGCCTGATTCAAAATGGAAACGGCTTGGGCCGGACCGGTTCTTGAATACTCGCTGATCGCCAGGGGAAGATAGTTTCCCTCGTTGGCGACGAAGGCGGCGATGCCTTTGATCCGGTCGATGGCGACGATTTTCGCCTCCAGCCGGTCCCGGGCGGACGTCCACAACGCGGCCGATTCAAGGGCGCCCGGTTCGCGCGCGCCGTCCAAAATTCCGGTCAAGAGCGTGCGCAGGCGCGCGATATGTTGGGTCAAGGGATCGTAATTGGGCAGCACCCCGGCGACGATTTCCAAAACGTCGCGGTCCAGATCGGTGTCGGAGCGCGCCAATCCGTCGAAGGCGGCCAGGGTCCGGGTGTGCCGCTCGGTGTCCAGCCCGCTGCGGGTGATCAGGGTCGCGGAAAAGGCCAGCGTCGCCACCGCGATGAAAAAAACCACACCGAGGCGGACCTTCAGCCGGTTCATCGCCCGCTTCCGGCAGCGGCGACGGTGTCCATTTTCCCCGGCAGCGTTTCAAGGAAAGCGATGATCAAATCGATATCGCCGGGCGGAATGTCGCGGCCCAACTGATAACGCCCCATCATCTGGATGGCTTGCGGCAGATCGGGGACGCTGCCGTCATGAAAATAGGGGGGTGTCAGAACCGCGAGGCGAAGGCTGGGCACCTTGAAGACGTGGCGGTCCTCCTCGCGCCCGGTCACGTTGAAGCGGCCAAGGTCGGCCTTGCCTTGCGTGCCGGTAAAGGGCGAGCCGAAAAAGCCGAAGCGTTGAAACATGTTGCCGCCGACATTCGCCCCCTGGTGGCACGAGGCGCAGCCATAGGATTTGAACAACTCGTACCCCCGGCGCTCGGTCGCCGATAGCGCGCCGTCGTCGCCGCGCAGCCAGTGATCGAAGCGCGAATCCACCGTCGCCAACGAGCGCTCGAAGCTCGAAAGCGCATCGCGTACCGCGGACGCCGAAACCTCGCCGCCGTAGAGCGCTTGGAACCTGGGCCGGTAGGACGAAGCCTTCAAACGCGCCAGCACGCCCGCCCATGTGCCGTTCATTTCGATCGGGTTGGTGATCGGGCCATCGACCTGGGATTCCAGCGTGTCGGCGCGGCCGTCCCAGAACTGGCGGTAATTCAGGCCGCTGTTGTATACCGTCGGCGCGTTGACGCTGCCCTCGGCGCCACCGACGCCCACCGAATGCGGGCGGCGATCGACCCCGCCCGCCGCCAGATTATGACAGCTAGCGCAGCTGACCGTGCCATCGGACGACAAAATGGGATCGGAAAACAACGCCCGGCCCAGCGCGACCTTGTTGGCGTCGAGGCCAGACGGCGCCGCGATCGGCGCGATCGGCTCGCGGGAATGCGCCGCGCCGTTCGCCCAAGGCTCGCTCGGAAGGAAGGCCGCGATCACCCCGGCCATCAATGCCATGCGGACGGCGATACGTCTCATCCTCGATCCTCGTGCAGCTAGGACATTCATCGTAACTCAACCGCCGATGCCGCTCTATCCCAAATGCGTCGGTGTGGCCCCGATGACAGGATGTATCGCGCCGCCCGCGAAGTGTGTTAAAGCTGGATGTGACGTTTTTTCCGTAATCGTGATGGATCCTCGAGAATGAAGCGCTGGATGCCCTGGGTCGCCAAAGGGGTGGTCTCGTGCGGGCTGATTGGATGGTTGCTGTCCAAGGTTGATCTCGCCGCCGCGTGGCAGCAGGCCAAGGGGGTCGATGCCTGGATGATGGTGGCCGCCTTGGCGCTGTCGCTGGTCCAGGTTAAGCTGGGCGCCGTGCGTTGGGGCATGGTGATGCACGCCCTGTCGGGCCGGCTTAGTTCGGGCAAGACCCTGGCGGTCTATTACATCGGGGTTTTCTTCGCGCAGGTGCTGCCCGGCGCGGTCGGCGGCGATGCCATGCGGATTTGGTTCACCTGCCGCTCGGGCCTGTCGCTGATCAGTTCGATCAATTCCGTGATGCTGGAACGCGCGGTGACCGTGCTGGGGCTGGTGGTTCTGGTGGTGCTGGCGCAGCCCTTGCTGCTCGAACGGGTCCCGGATCTTCCCGGCGCGTCGGTCTTTCCCATCTTGCTGGCGGTCTGCATTGCCGGGATCCTGGTGCTCTCGCGGCTCGACCGCTTGCCGGAATCGCTGCGCCGCTGGCGGGTGGTGCGGGGGCTGGGGCATTTGGCATCGGACACCCGCGAGCTGTTCTTTCATCCTGGGTGGAGCTTGGGCACCCTGGCGGTGGCCATCGTTGGGCATATCAATCTGTCGCTGGCGGTCTACATGCTGGCGCGCGGGCTGAAACTGCCGATCGACGCACTCGATTGCCTGGTTCTGGTGCCGCCGGTTATCTTGATCATGACGCTGCCGATTTCGATCGCCGGCTGGGGCTTGCGGGAAACCGCGATGGTCACCGCCTTCGGCTTCATCGGGGTGGCGCCGGCCTCGGCGCTGGTGCTGTCGGTGATGTTCGGAATCGTCAGTTTGGTGACGGCGTTGCCGGGCGGGCTGGTCTTCTTGATGTTCCGCGACGAGACCCTGCCCCGCGCCGTTACCGCCGAACCGCTTAACGAGGAGATGCGGGCATGAAGGTTGCGTTTGCCAAAACCCATGATGCGGCGGTTGGCGCCACGGCGGTCGCGGTCCGGACCGGACGGCTCTTGACCCCGGCCGGCGCCGCGCTCGACGCCGTTTTGGGCGGCGCGGTCACGCGGGCGATGGAGGTCGGCCGGTTCGAGGGCAAACGCGATTCCACGCTGACCCTGCTGGCCCCCGCCGGGCTGGACAAGGCGCGGATCGTGCTGGTCGGCGTGGGTGACGCCAAGCCCGGCGACGCGCTGGCGGCCGAGGCCTTCGGCGGCACGGCGGTGGCGCAAATGCTCAGCTCGGGCGAGCGCCGGTTGACCCTTCTGGCCGATCTGTCCGAGGACGAGGCCCTGTTCGCCGCCCACGCCGCCCTTGGCGCCCGGCTGCGGGCCTGGCGTTTCGACAAGTATCTGACGCGCGAGAAGAAGGACGAAAAACCGGCGCTGGATCGTATCCAGGTCACCTGCACTCATCCGGTGTCGGCGAAAACCACGTATCAGTCGCTGGAAAAGGTGGCCGAGGGGGTGCTGTTCACCCGCGCCCTGGTCGCCGAGCCGGCCAACGTCATCCATCCCGAAAGCTTCGCCGAGCGGGTGGCCGCGCTCTCCGCCTTGGGGGTCGAGGTCGAGGTGCTGGGCGAAAAGCAGATGAAGAAGCTGGGCATGGGGGCGCTGCTTGGCGTCGGCCAAGGCTCGGCCCGCGAAAGCAAGCTGGTGGTGATGCGCTGGCAGGGGGCGACGGACCCCGAGGCGGCGCCGCTGGCCCTGATCGGCAAGGGGGTGACCTTCGATTCGGGCGGCATCTCGATCAAACCGGCCCAGGGCATGGAAGACATGAAATGGGACATGGCGGGGGCCGCCGCCGTCGCGGGAGCCATGATGGCCCTGGCTGGGCGCAAGGCGCGCGCCAATGTGGTCGGCGTGGTCGGTCTGGTGGAAAACATGCCGTCCGGAACGGCGCAGCGGCCGGGCGACGTGGTGACCTCGATGAGCGGTCAGACCATCGAGGTGATCAACACCGACGCCGAGGGCCGCCTAGTGCTGGCCGACGCCCTGCACTACACCAAGGAACGCTTCAAGCCCTCGGCGATGATCGATCTTGCCACCTTGACCGGCGCCATCATCGTGACCCTGGGCAACGAATATGGCGGCCTGTTCACGGGCGACGACGCCTTGGCCGACAAGATTACCGCCGCCGGCAAGGCGGTGGGCGAGCCGGTCTGGCGGCTGCCGTTGGGCGAGGCTTACGACAAGATGCTGAAATCGGACATCGCCGACATGAAGAATGTCGGCGGGCGCGAGGCCGGGTCGATCACCGCCGCCCAATTCCTAAAGCGCTTCGTCGGCGACACCCCATGGGCGCACCTGGATATCGCGGGCATGGTCTGGTCGAAGAAGGATGCGCCGGTCACGCCCAAGGGGGCGACCGCCTTCGGCGTGCGGTTGCTGGACCGTTTGGTCGCCGACGGGTTCGAGGCGTCCTGACGTGGCGCGCGTCGGCTTCTACCATCTGCAACGGATGGGATTGGAGCTGGCGTTACCCAAATTGCTTGAAAAAGCCTTGGCCGCGCACCAGCGCGTGGTGGTTAAGGCCGCCTCGCCCGAAAGGGTCGCGGATCTTGATGACCGTTTGTGGACCACCACCGACGAGTCTTGGCTGCCGCACGGATCAAAGCGCGACGGCAACGCCGCCCTGCAACCGGTCTGGCTGACCGACGGCGACGACAATCCTAATAATGCGACCATTCTAGTTCTGTGCGATGGGGCGGACTGCGGCCAAGCCGTCGCGTTCGAGCGCATTCTGGATCTGTTCGACGGCAATGACGCCGAAGCGGTCGCCGCCGCCCGGAACCGCTGGCGCCGATTGAAGGAAGGTGGCCACGAACTGGTCTATTACCAGCAGACGGCGGAAGGCGGTTGGGTCGAAAAGGCGCGGGACGGGGGCGGCGGGTGATCAAGCGCGCCGCACTTCTGCAAGGGTCATCGACGCGCCGCCTCGTTCTTGGGGTCGTTGCCGCCAACCTGTTCGTCATGGCGCTGGCCTCGGCCGTGCTGGTCCGCAGCCATGCCCTGGCGCGTCATCACGCCGAGGTGACGGCGGCCGATCTGTCGAAAAGCCTGGAGCAGACCCTGAGCGGCGTTTTGGGCCGGATTGATCTTAGCCTGCTGGCGATCGGCGACGAGATTTTGCATCAAAAACAGACGGCGGGTCTCGTCGACCTCTCTCGGCTGAAGGATCTGTTGTCGCGCCAGGATAGCCGCGTGCCGGATGTTCTGGGCTTTCGGTTTTACGGCGAGGACGGTGTCCTAAAGGCCGGTGCGCACGCCATCAAGGATCCCCTCAGCAGCATCGCGGATCGCGATTATTTCGAAAAGCTCAGGAATGGTTCGTCGCCGGGGCTGTTCTTGTCGCCGCCCCAAATCGGGCACACGAGTGGACGGTGGGTGATCACCTTGGCCCGGCGAATCGGCAATCCCGATGGCTCGTTCGGCGGGGTCGTCACGGCATCGCTGGCCATAAGCCATTTGGCCGAAGTGGTTTCCGGAAATGATTTGGGTCCGCATGGCGTGGTCTCGGTCTTCAACACCACCCCGGTCTATGTGGTCCGTTATCCCCTGGTGGATGGGGTGGTCGGCGGCGGCCAACTCAGTGGCCAAGTCCGCGATTTCGTCGGTTCGGGACGGGACCGCCTGGACTACGAGTATCTCTCGCCGGTCGATGACACCGCCCGGATCGCCGTCGCGCGGCGGATGGCGGCCTATCCGCTGGTCGTGCTGGTCGGGTTGGCCAAGGACGACGTTTTCGCCGAATGGCGGCGCGACGTCGTGGAATTGGGGGCGGTCGCCGCCGCCTTCGCCCTGGTTACCCTGGCGATGACGGTGCTCTTGCTTCGTGGCGCGGGGCAGCGCCGGGCGGCGGTTACCGCCCTGGTGGAAAGCGAGGACCGCTACCGGGGGCTGATCGAATCCCAGACCGATTTCGTGGTCCGCCTCAGCCTCGACGGTAACTTCAATTTCGTCAACGCGTCGTTCGCCCAGGCCTTTGGGCGTCCGCCCGCCGCCCTTTTGGGGCGGTCTTGGCGCGAGGTAATCCATCCCGGCGATATCACGGCGACCACCCAAGCGATCAAAGCGGCGCTGACCCCGCCGGCCTTCCGCGCGACTGTCGAAAGCCGGATTCTGATTCCGGGCGGGGTTCGCTGGGTGGCGTGGGAGGGGGGCGCGGTCTTCGATGCGGGCAAGACGATCCTGGAATTGCAGGCGGTCGGACGCGACATCACCGAATGGGTCGTGCAGCGCGACCGGTTGAAGCGCCTGGTCGCCGAGTTGGATGCTTCCAACCAGGAACTGGAACAGTTCGCCTATGTCGCTTCGCACGATCTGCGCGAACCGCTCAGGACGATCAGCAGCTACATGGCGCTGCTGGACCGCCGCTATGGCGACGGGTTCGACAAGGATGCCCACGATTTTATCGGCTATGCCCGCGAGGGGGCGGTGCGCATGGACCGGATGGTGCTGGATTTGCTGGAGTTCTCGCGCGTCGGGCGCCTGAAACAGCCGTTTCAGCCGGTCGCGTTGTCCGATGCGATCGAAGCGGCGCGCATGATCTTGGAAACATCGATCGCCGAGGCTGGGGCCGAAATCCGTGTTTCGCCATCCTTGCCCATCGTGATGGGGTCCAAGGCCGAACTGACCCGGTTGTTCCAGAATCTGATCGGCAACGCGGTGAAGTACCGTTCGCCGCATCGGCCCCCGGTAATCACGATCAGCGCGGCCGGCCCCCGTGACGGGGAATGGATCATCGCCATCGCCGACAACGGCATCGGCATCGCGCGGGACTATTTCGAACGGATTTTCAGTATCTTTCAGCGCCTGCACACCCGCGACAAATACGACGGAACCGGCATCGGGCTGGCGTTGTGCCGCAAAATCGCCCAGCGCCACGGCGGCCGCTTGTGGGTCGAATCGACCCCGGATGTCGGCAGCACGTTCTTTCTGGCGCTGGCGGCCCTGGTTGCGGGGGGGTCGTCAAGCGGCGTGGAGATTGGCCAGGAAGGTGGCCACGGCCCCGCCCAGGTGCCTTGAATTTCCCGCCAGGTCGTCGGCGAGGCTTAAAACCTGCACGGCGGCGACCCCGGTGGTGGCTGCCGCCTCGCGGACACCCATGATGCTGGCCGATACCTCGCCGGTTCCCTCCGCCGCTTCTTGAACGTTGCGGGCGATTTCCGAGGTCGCCGCCCCCTGTTCCTCGACCGCGGCGGCGATTGCCGTCGAAATCTGATGCACTTGGCCGATGACGCCGCCGATCAAGCCGATCGCCTCGACCGCCCGGCGGGTTTCCTCCTGCACGGTCGAGATATGCTGGGTGATCTCCTCGGTCGCCTTCGCGGTTTGGTTCGCCAGATTCTTGACCTCGTTGGCGACGACCGCGAAGCCCTTGCCCGCTTCGCCGGCACGCGCCGCCTCGATGGTGGCGTTCAGCGCCAACAGATTGGTCTGGCTGGCGATGTCGTTGATCAACTGCACGACGTCGCCGATCCGCGCCGCCGACTGAGCCAAGCCCCGGACCATGTCGTCGGCGCGCGCCGCCTCGACCGAGGCGTTTGACGAAATTCCCGCCGCCTCGCTGACTTGGCGGCCGATTTCACGAATCGACGACGACAGTTCCTCGGCCGCCGCCGCGACGGTTTGCACATTGACCGTCGCATGTTCGGCCGAGGTCGAAGCCGTGGTCGCCTGGGCGTCGGCCTGCTGGGCCGCCGCCGACATGGTTTGCGCGGTGCCTTGCATTTCCGTGGCGGCGCCCGCCACCTTGCCGACCACGGTCATCACCCCGGATTCGAATTGGTCGGCAACCAGCCGCATGGTGTTGCGGCGTTCGTCGGCCAGCCGGGTTTGGGCGGCCTTCTGCTCTTCGTGCAACGCCTTGACCGCGATCATGTTGTCGCGGAAAACCGCGACCGCCTTGGCCATGCGCCCGACCTCGTCGCGCCGCCCGGTCGAGGGTGGGGCGGATTCGAGTTGGCCATCGGCAAGGCTGGTCATGAACAGGGTCATTCCGCCCAGCGGCTTGTAAATCGCGCGCCCGACCACAGATCCGATCACCAGCAGCAGCACGCTTGCCACCCCCAGGGCCGAGCGGATGCTGATCTTGGCCAGCATCGACACGCGGGCGTTGCGGGCGGCGGCCTCGTCCGCCAAGACGGTTTGCGCCGACTGCATGGCCTGCAGGTTGGGTTCGATCTGGTTGTACTGCTGCTCCAAGGCAAGAGTGGCGGCGGATTGCGCCTTGACGCCATCGGCCAGTTTGAAGAAATCCTCGCTGTAACGCCGCATCGCGTCGGCGACGGCGGTTTTCTGGTCCTGGGCCAGCGCCGACGCCGCCAGCAGCTGGTCGAAGGTCTCGCCCTCGGCGCGCAGTTCGTCCACATATTTGGTGTTGCCGCGCGCCAGGAAATCCTTTTCATGACGGCGCATCATCAGCATCGAAACGCTTAGGCGGGGTTGGTCCGCCTTGGTCAAGATCGCCTCGGCCGCATGCACCGAAGCCCGCAGCGAGCCCAAGAGACCGTCGTTTTCGGTCAGTCCCACCTCAGTCTGGCGTTTCGCCATGTCGGCGAGGCGGCGGCCATATTCCTCCAGCCCGGCCTTGACGTGCAAGACGCGGTCACGGCTTGCCCCCTCGGCGACCTGGGGGATGATCAAGGTGATGATATTGATTGCCGATTTGACGTCTTGCTTCGCCTCGAGGACAACATCCCCGTCGCGGGCCAGAAGAAATTCCTTCTCCTTGCCGCGGGCGCTGATCATGAAGGTGACGGCGTTGGCGACCGCGCCCCTGATACCGACCGCCGCCGCGAAATCGGCCTCGGCGATGTCTTGCTGGGCCGATCCCGCCCATTGAATGGAGATAACCGCCGCGAAGGCGATCATCGCCGTCGCAAGAATCACCCCGATCTGAAATTTCAGGGGAAAACGCCCGAGCAGGTCTTGAATTGCCATCATCCGCCCCCAAAAAAAGATGGCGGAATTATGAATGCGCTACCCCAGGTGTCAATGGGGCTATGACCTTAGGTGGGGGTTGGTTGGGGGATCTGATTTTAAAAACACATCCCCACCAACGCCATGTTCGCCGCCGTGATCACCACGAACAGCGCCCAGGCCAGCACCGCCATCGGCGTGCCCAGCGCAAGATCGCCCATCAACGCGCGGTTGCGGCAAAATCGGATCAAGGGATACATCGCGAACGGCAGTTGCAGACTCAGCACCACCTGCGACGCAATCAGCAGCGTGCCGACGCCGGAATCGCCCAGAATGATCACCCCGGTCAAAGCCGGAATCAGCGCCAGACCCCGGGTGATCAACCGGCGTTGATAGCAGGGGATTTTCAGCTCCCAAAAACCTTCCAGAATCACCTGTCCGGCGATGGTGCCCGTGAAGGTCGAGCTTTGGCCCGAGGCCAGCAAGGCCAGCCCGAACAGCAACCCGGCCACAGCGGTGCCCGCGATGGGGTCGAGCAGGTGATAGGCCTGGCCGATGTCGGTGACGTTGGTATTGCCGGTGGTGTGAAAAGCGGTTCCGGCCATGATCAAAATGGCGGCGTTAACCAGCAGGGCCAGCGACAGCGACACGATATTGTCGGCCCCGGCGAAGCGCAGGGCTTGGCGTTTGTCGTCCATGGCGCGGGTGTGGGTGATCGAGGAATGCAGATACAGATTATGCGGCATCACCGTGGCGCCCAGGATGCCGATCGCCAGATACAGCGGGTCTTGCGACGACAGGGTGGCCAGCGAGGGGATCAAACCGGCGCCCACCGCGTGCCAATCGGGGGCCATCAGCAGAAGTTCAACCAGGAAACAGCCGCCGATCGTGGCGACCAAGCCCAGGATCACTGCCTCGACGGTACGGAAGCCCTTGCCCTTGAAACCCAGCACGATCACGGTGTCCAGGGCGGTCAGCCCGACCCCGGCGGGCAGCGATACCCCCAGCAGCAGATGAAAGGCCAAGGCGCCGCCCAGCACTTCGGCCAGATCGCAGGCGATGATCGAGAACTCGGCCAACGCCCATAGAAACCGGGCAACGGCCACAGGATGATGGCGGCGCGACAACTGCGCCAGATCCAGCCCGGTGACGATGCCGACCCGCAGGCTAAGCCCTTGCAGCACCATCGCCGCCAAACTGGACAGCACCACCACGAACAGCATCGCTTGGCCGTATTGCGATCCGGCCTGAATGTCGGTGGCCCAGTTGCCGGGATCCATATAGCCGACCGAAATCAGCAAACCCGGCCCGGCGAAGCGCAGCATCTTTTTCCAGGTTGGATCGGTGGCTGCTATCGTGACGCAGCCGACGACTTCCGATGGGCAGAAGGGTTGGGTGGCGGTTTTCGGCAGACCGAACATGAACGTGGCTCCGGGCGGGGCGTAACCGCCTCAGGATGCCCCAAGACGCGGAGAATGCAATGGGCGCCGGATGTTGTTCCGAAGGGTGTTCGTCGGCTAGCGGGCGGTTCCGCGCCGTGTTGCGGGTGGCGTTGGCGATCAACGCCCTGATGTTCGTGGTCGAGGCGGTGGCGGGCGCGGTGGCCGGGTCCTCGTCGTTGCAGGCCGACTCACTGGATTTTCTCGTTGACGCGCTGAATTACGCGGTAAGCCTGTTCGTGCTCGAGCGTTCGGCCGGGTGGCGGTCGAAGGCGGCCTTGCTCAAGGGGGCGTGCATGGGGCTGTTCGGCCTAGGCGTGCTTGGGAACACCGTCCGTCATCTGTTGGGCGGCACGGTACCGATGTCGGATGTGATGGGGGTGACCGGATTCGTCGCATTGGCCGCCAATGGCGGGGTCGCGTTTCTGCTGTACGCCACTCGCGAGCGCGACGCCAACAGCCGCTCGGTCTGGCTGTGTGCCCGCAACGACGCGGTGGGTAATCTGGCGGTCTTGGCGGCGGCGGGCGGGGTCGCCGTCACCCATGACGGCGCGCCGGATATCGCGGTGGCGGCGATTATTGCTGGGTTGGCGCTGACCGGATCGGTGCAGACTCTGCGGCACGCGCTGGCCGAGTTGCGGGGGGCGGGCGGCTAAGCGGCCCGCACGTCGGCCAGGAAGCGTTCCACCTCGTGCTCCAGCGATTCGCTTTCGGCCAGCAGGCCGCTGGCCGCCTGAAACACCCCGTGTGCCATCACCCCGGTTTCGGCGGCCGCCGCGGCGACGCCCGCGATATTGTTGGCGACCTCGCGGGTTCCCGCCGAGGCATGTTCGACGTTGCGGGCGATTTCGGCGGTCGCGGCGCCTTGTTCCTCGACCGCTCCGGCGATGGCGGTGGCCATTTCGTTGATCCGCTCGATGGTGCGCGCGATGCCGCCAATCGCGTCGATCGCCGAACGGGTTTCGGTCTGCACGGCGGCGATGTGCCCGGCGATCTCGTCGGTGGCGCGCGAGGTTTGGCCCGAAAGATTCTTCACCTCGCCCGCGACCACGGCAAAGCCCTTGCCCGCCTCGCCCGCCCGCGCACTTTCGATGGTGGCGTTCAGCGCCAGCAGGTTGGTCTGGCTGGCGATGGTGTTGATCAGCCCGACGATATGATTGATCTTGCCCGCCGCGACCGCCAACTCGGCGACCTTGCGGTTGGTGTCGATGGCTTCGCGAGTCGCCCCTTGGGCGGTGGCGACCGAACGTTCGACCTGGGACGAGATTTCCCGGATCGAGGCCATCAATTCAATTCCCGCCGCCGATACCGTTTCGACATTGGCGGTCGCCTGTTCGGTGGCGGCCGAAACGGCGGCGCTTTGCCGCTGGGTCTGTTCGGCGTTGGCCGATAAACTATCGGCCGAGGCATGCAGATGCTCGACTGCGGACCGGATTTTCTCCAACATCGCCAGGATGGTTTTGTCGAAGCGTTCGGTCGCCGTCTCGATCCGCTGGCGCCGGGTTTCGCGCTGCTCGAACTCGTGCTTTTCCCGGTTTTGCATGTGAATGCCGTGTTGGGCGTTTTGCCGGAAAACGATCAGCATCCGCGCCAGTTTGCCGATTTCGTCGTCCTGGCGCGGCGTGACCGCAACGTCCAATTGGCCGTTGGCAAGGCGTTCCATGGCGGCGGTCATGTCGGTGATCGGCCGGGTGATCCGGCCCCGGATGGTCAGGAACGACAGCGCCCCCACGCCGAAGGTGGCGGCCATGATCGCCAGGGTCAGGACAAGGCGGCGGGACGATTCCAGGGCCGTCTGGTCGGCCTTGATCAAGGCGGCGCCGGTGATCGCATCGTTCAGCGCCAAGATGGAATCGATTGCCGCCGTCGCCTGCGCCATCCATTCGGGGCCATCGACCGGATAGGGCTGGTTGGCGGTTCCGGCGGAGTAGACCGCGTCGCGGGTCTGCTGGAAGCGGCCGAGGAACGTGGCCTCGACCGTGGCGGCGGCGGCGGTGATGGCTGGGAAATCGTCGCCGTATAGGCGCAGGAACCCTTGCAGTTGTTCCCATCCCAGATCGACCCGGCCGCGAAATCCGCCCAAGACCGCCAATTGCGGCGGCGACAATGGCTTGCCCGAGGCGAGGACGGCGTTGATCTGCGCGCGTTCCCGCCCGGCATATTCGCTCATCACCCAAACGAAATGCTTGGCTTGATCCAGCGCGGTCAGTTCCGATTGCGCATGGTCATCGACTGATTTCGCGGTTTGGCGCAGTTCCTGGCTGGCCTCGATGGCGGCGGTGATGGTGGGGAACCATGCCTTGCGGACGGCTTCGCCGCGCTCGGCCAGCGGGCGGGCCAACGCAAGATCCACCTCGCGGCGGCAGTTTTGCAACACGGTATAGGCCGCCAACGCGCGGGCAAGCGCCGGGGCGGCGGCGGGACGGGTGACGGCGGCCAGCGCCGCGCGCGCCTGCTCGAACGCCGCGTCGGCTTTTTCCCGGCGGGCGGTGATGGCGTCGCGCGTTTCGGTGGGGGCGGGGTCGGCGGCGGCCAAGGCGCCGGCGGTGGCGCCGCGCTCGACCGCCCATTGGCCGCCGGCTCGAAGGAGAAGATTGGCGATCTGGGTGGTTTCGCGTTCATCCAGCGCGACCGCGCGGTCGTCCCACGCCATCCACGACAATCGCCCGAATCCGGCCAGAATCGCCAGCAGCAACACCGCGATCGCCGAATAGGCGACCACCCGCAGCGATGTGTGGCGGGTCGAGAGCCGCCCGCCGGTCAGCCGCCCGATCAGGGTGGCGCGCCGTTCGATCACCGTGCGATAGGCCATGTCGGCCCGCAGAATGTGGTTGATCAGCCAGTGCGACAGGTAGCCGACCAGATCTTGGACGACCACGCCCAGATTGCCGCAACTGAAATCGACGCACAGATCGTGGATGCGCTGGATGAAGGCGTCGTGCGCTTGTTTGTGGGCGGTAAAACCGGCAAACCCGATTTTGCGCAGGAACGCCTCTTCCTCGGCGAAGTGGTGGACGGCATAGCCGTTGAGATCGGCGAGGATCTCGCCCAGCGTGTCCTCGTCGGGCTGGGCGCGCTCGGACTCGGCGGCGACCCGGTTGATCAGGCCGATTAAAACCTGATGTTCCTCGTCGAATTGTGTGACGCCGACACTGAATGCGTCATCCCAATCGATCAGCGCCATTGAATTTTCCCGGTCCGGCCATTGCGGTCAGCCCGTGATATGCCGGGTCTATCCGGCCCCGACCTTGACGTTCATCAAATCGCCTCAATCCAGCGTCTGGCGATAGCGTTTCAACGCGATCAGCGCGGCGGCGGTCAGGAACAGCGCGATCGGTCCCAGTTCAGGCAGGATCTCGCCCAGCCCGTTGCCCTTCAGCAAGATACCGCGCGCGATGCGCAGGAAATGGGTCAGCGGAAACACCTCGCCGATCGCTTGCGCCCAGCCGGGCATACCCCGGAACGGCAAAATGAATCCCGACAGCAGGATCGACGGCAAAAAGAAGAAAAACGACATCTGCAAGGCCTGCAACTGATTGCGGGCGATCGTCGAAAAAGTAAAGCCGACCGCCAGATTGGCCGCCGTGAACAGCAACAGGGCAACCGACAGCAGTCCCAGGTTCCCGATGATCGGGATGTGGAACAGCAACTTGGCGGCGGCGATGATCGTGGCGGCCTGAAGATAGCCGACCACGATATAAGGCAAGACCTTGCCCGCCATCACCTCGAACGGGCGGACCGGCATCGCCAGCAGGTTTTCCATCGTGCCGCGCTCGCGCTCGCGGGTCACGGTCAGCGCGGTCATCATCACCATGGTCATCGTGAGAATCACCCCGATCAGGCCGGGGACGATGTTGTATTCGGTCAATCCTTCCGGGTTGTAGCGGCGATGGACGCGCAACTCGATCGCGTCGGGCCGACCGCGCAAGGGGGCGAGCGGGCCGGTGAGTTCGGCGTCCAGCGCGGTGCGCGCGATCTGGGTGAGCGCGCCCACCGCGTTGACGGCGGCGACCGGATCGGTGGCGTCGGCTTCCAGCAACAGCACCGGATGCTCGCCGCGCACCAGCGCCTTGGCGAATCCCACCGGGATGGTCACCGCGAATTGAATGTCGCCGGTTTCCAGCAGATGGACGGCGTCGGATTCGTGCTCGACCACCGCCGAAATATCGAAATAGCCCGAGTTGCGCAAGGCGGCGACCAGGGCGCGGCTGAACGGGCCTTGTTCTCCGACGCAAACCACGGTGGGCAGGTGCTTGGGGTCGGTGTTGATGGCGAAACCGAACAAAATTAACTGCATGATCGGCATGATGACCATCATCGCGAAGGTCAGATGATCGCGTTTAAGCTGGATCATCTCCTTGATCATGACCGCGCCGACGCGGCTGAGGGAAAAGCGGGTCATCCGGCCCCGCCGTTCGTTTTGGTCATCAGATGAATGAACACGTCTTCCAGGCTGGGGGCGCCCCGGCTCCAGCTCAAATCCGGGCGGGACCGCCAGGGGGCCAGCGCGGCGGCCAACGCGTCGTCGTCGGTGCCGCTGATATGCAGGCTGTGCCCGAAGGCGGCGGCCGAGACCACGGCGGGCAGGGCGATGACCTCGGCGCGCAGGCGGTCGGCCTGTTCGCCCACCGCGATCCAGGTGACGAGGCCGGAGTTGGCGATCACCTCGGCCACCGTGCCTTGCGCCAGCAAGCAACCGTAGGCGAGATAGCGGATGTCGTGGCAGCGTTCCGCCTCGTCCATGTAATGGGTGCTGACCAGAACGGTCATGCCTTCTTGCGCCAGGCTGTGGATCTGATCCCAGAATTCGCGTCGCGCCTTGGGATCGACCCCGGCGGTCGGTTCATCCAGCAGCAGCAGTTCGGGGCGGTGCAGAACGCAGGCGGCCAGCGCCAAACGCTGCTTCCAGCCGCCCGACAAAGCCCCCGCCAGTTGGTCCTTGCGGGCGGTCAATCCGAGCCGGTCGAGCGAATCCGCGACCGCCCGCTTGCGGCCGGACAGGCCGTACATGCGGGCGACGAAATCCAGATTCTCGCGGATGGTCAGATCCTCGTACAAACTGAATTTCTGGGTCATGTAGCCGGTGCGCCGCCGGATTTCATCGGCCTCGCGGGCAAGGTCGAAGCCCAGGCAGGTGCCGTGCCCGCCATCGGGGGTAAGCAGGCCGCACAGCATGCGGATGGTG
>CAIULK010000094.1 GCA_903899885.1 uncultured Rhodospirillaceae bacterium | reverse complement strand
TCTCCGCCGGATCGGGGCACGAACAATCGCCGATCTATGGAAGGCCGTGGGGAGCATCTGCGATCTCTACACGCCAGAGGAATGCCGGAACTACCTCAGGCATGCAGGGTATGTTGCAAATTAAACGCACGACGCTCTAGGTGCCCAGGATCAATGCCTTGAGCAGTTCCGAATTTTATCGCCGATTCCGCAAGCGTTTCCGGTTTCATAAGCCGGGTAAGACGGAAAGCCCCCGGTCCATCGCCCGTCAAAAGGTGAAGCGCGTAAGCGTTCGCCGCCCGTTCCTGATCGTCCAAGCCCCCATCGTCCTCGGACACCTTCTCATCGACGATGGCGCCCCCATCACTGGGTGCGAGGTGACGGAGGGCGATATGCCCCATCTCGTGGGCCAGCACGAAGAGTATCCAGGCCGGTGCCGACGACTTCTTCGTAACCAATATGACCGGCCGCCCGCCGCAGAAGGTGACCATGCCGTCCATCTTGGGCTTGGTCACGGGAAGCGACGGCAGATAAATAACAGGAACACCGTTTGACCAGCACACACGGAGAAGATCGTCCAATCCGACCCAAGGGGTGCTTCCTTCGGCAAGAGCAATTGCCCGCAGGGCGGCGGCGGCGGATAGACCGCCTTTCCACTGGGGCAACGTGATGGACGCGACTACTCGCGCCACGGCCGTCGCCATCGCGCGGGTCGAGGCGATTTCGGAAACATCGGTTCCCGTCCTCGTCTTAAAACAGGCATGAGGCATCAAACGCTGCCGAAGTCGCCCATCGGGACCGATCTCAAGTCCGAAATATTTGGCGACAAAGCCCCTGATTTCGAAGACGCCCGAGGGATGATGGACGGCGTCCCGCCACCACTCCGGCAAGACCAAGAACGCATCCTTGGCCCTCAGCCCAACGGCGGTGAACTCCTTTTGAAGAGCCTTCTTGGGATCGAGGGATAAGCGGTTTGCAACGGTCATGCCCCCCTCCCCTTGCTGATAACACCGAAAACACCACCACCTGTCACATGGTGGTTGGCCCACCTCAACGGCAGTCCCCTTCCACCATCTCGGCCTTCAACGGCGTTCCCCGTTTCACATCGCACACCGCGCGTTTCCCCAGCACGCGGGGCAGTTCCTTCGGCGCCAGCCCGAAGCCTGGGCGGATCGAACGGACATTGGCGGGCGTGAACGGTTCGCCCGCCGCGATGTCGGCCACCACATAGAGCGAGCGGCGGAACTGGATATTGCCTTCCTCGCTGGGTTTCACGCAGGTTTTTGGATCACCCAGCGCCTCCCAGGCGGTGCGCACGCCAACCACCAGGTCCCGCAATTCATGGGGTTCCAGCGAAAAGGCGCAGTCGGGGCCGCCATCGGCGCGGGCCAGCGTGAAATGCTTTTCGATGACGCACGCCCCCAGGGCGATCGCCGCCACCGAGGCGGTGGTGCCCATCGTGTGGTCCGACAGCCCGGCCACCACGCCGAAGCGATCGGCCAGCCACGGGATGCGGCGCAGGTTGATCTCGGCCGCCGGGGTGGGATAACCACTGACACAGTGCAACAAGATGATATCGGGATTCCCCGCCGCCCGAACGGTGTCCACCGCCTCGGCGATCTCGGCCTCGGCGGCCATGCCGGTGGACAGGATCATCGGCCGCCCACAGCGCGCGGCGTGGCCGATCAACGGCAGATCGATCACCTCGAACGAGGCGATCTTGAAGGCCGGGGCATCAAGGTTGTGTAGAAAATCGACCGCCGTCGGGTCGAAGGGCGAGCTGAACAGTGTGATGCCGCGTTTTTTCGCATGCTCGAACAAGGCCGGGTGCCAATCCCACGGCGTGTGGGCCTCTTGGTACAGCTCATACAGGCTGCGGCCCTTCCACAGCCCGTCCTCGATATCGAAACCGGGGCCGTGATGGTCGATGGTGATGGTGTCGGCGGTATAGGTTTGCAGCTTGACGGCGTCGGCCCCCGCCTCGGCCGCGGCATCGATCAGGGCGAAGGCGCGCTGGATGTCGCCGTTATGATTGCCCGACATCTCGGCGATGACATAGGGCGGGTGGTCCGGGCCGATCGGGCGGGTGGCGATGGCGATGCTCATGGCGCGAAGGCTCCCGGGACCACGCGGCCGCTGCGGCGGACGATCTCGCCCGCCGCCGGGCCGGTATTGAACAACAAGTCGATGACCGACAGATTGGGCACGAACTCCGCACCGCCTTGATCGTAAACCGGATGCTCGAACTCCTGCCAGCAATGCCGGATTCCGGCCGCCGCCATGTCGTCCTCGCGAATATAGGCGCGCGCGCCTTCGTTCGAAACGTAATGATCGGCGCCCGCCGCTTGGCACAGCGTGATCAGCATGTCGGTCTTGTGCCCCTCGGGCTCGTGGTCGCGGCTTTCCAGAACCGGCGTCGCGATCCCCAGCCAGCCCATGATCAGGCGGATCAAGGCGCGGTTAAGGTCGGCCAGATGGGTGTGGGGCCGGGTGATCTCGTCGGCCAAGGCCGGAAAATAATCGTTGAAATACGGCCTCTTGGCATAGGCTTGGCGGATCGAGCCGACATGCTTGCGGGCCCACGGATCCTTGGGCGCGATCAACACCTCGTCGATTCCCTGACCCAGGCGGTCGGCGGTCACCACCGGCACCGACAAGAACAACTCGCGGCCCTGCACATTGATGCGATTGCGCTGCTGCCAGCTTTGCTTGCTGAACGGCACATGGCCCAAAAACATGAAGGCGTCGGACAGCGCGATCTTGTTGAACAAGATGATGCCGGGCAGATAGACCGGCTGATGAATCGACAGCAGCATCAAGCCACCCTTTCCAGCAACGCATCGACCGCGCGGGCGGCGCGCTCCAACCCGCGTCCATCGATCAAACCGGCCGGGCGCGGCCGGTTCACGGCCAGCCGTTCGGCGATCCGTTCCACCTCGCCCCCGCCCTTGGGCCCCAAATCGACGACGGCGCCGCGCTCGGCGAACCACGCGACCTCGGCCACCATATTGTCCAGCAGCGGACAGACCAGCGAGGGCACGCCCACCGCTTGCGCCTCGTAGATCACCATGCCGCCGGTCATCAACGCGGCGCGCGACCCCGCCAGCAGCTCGGCCAACGCCTCGGCGCCGACGGCGCGGCGCATCACCCAATCGGAGGGAGCGGTGAAATCGGGAAAGGCGGCGCCAACCACCAGGGTCACCGGCAGCGGGAACCTGAGACCGGCCAAGTGATGCGCCCAGCGGAACGCCGCCTCGCCACTGCCCAGCACGATGGCAAGGCCGCCATCCGGCGGGTTCCGCCACGGATGGGCGGCGAAGGCCGGACGGATCAAGGCATGGTCCGGGCCGCACAACGCGCGGCCGCCGGGGCGGAGCGCCGGGTAGCGATGATAGGCGGGCAAAACCGTGCCGTTGATCACGAGGTCGGCTTCGATCCCGCCACCGAAATCGTCGATGGCGATCACGGGGCCCTTGAAGGCGCGCAACTCCGCCCACGGACCATCCGCCGCCTCGGGCAGATCGACCAGCACGGCATCGAAATCGTCAATATCCACCGGCCACGGCACGCAACCGGGAAAGATCGTTTCCAACCCCGCGCCGCCCCCCGACGCGGTGACCGTGACCGGGGTTTTCAAGCCGTCCAGCAACGCCTTGGCGCGCACCGCATGGCCCAATCCCTTCGGCCCGGCGTCCAGACGGACGAGGAGTCGGGCCGGTTGGATCACCGGAAGTCGCCGAAGGCCAGCGCCTCGCCGCGCTGCACCGGGCGGATCGCCTTTTTGCCGAGAATCTGTTCCAGAAGATAGGTCGGCAAGCCGTCACCCACCGACCGCAGGCCGATATTGCCCTCGTTCAATTCCTCGCCGACCGCGATGTCGGAAAAGGCGACGATGACGCGCCGCAATTCGGCCCGGACCGCGCGTTCGGCCGCGCTTGGACGGATCAGCCCCTCGCCGCGCATCCGGTGCGCGGTGCGGATCGCCGCCGCCCATTCGGCCAGACCGGAGGGATTTTCGGAATACCAGTGATCGGGACCGCACAGATGGGTATCCAGCGTGAACCGTTTTTCCAAAAGGCTGGCGCCATGCATCACCGCCAAGGCCCCCGCCAGCGGACCGGCGGTGCTGTCGGAGAAGCCGATCGGCAAACCGGGGAAGGTCGCGCGCAGGGTCGGCAAACGGTCGAGATTAGCCTCGTCGGGCGGGGTCGGGTAAAAGGGCACGCCGTACATCAAGGCGGCGGGACGCGCGTTCAAGGTGGCGATGATATCGACCGCCCGGTTGGCATCGGCCAGATCGATCGGCGCGCACGACAGGATCAGCGGAATTTCGGTCTCGACCAACGTGCGCAGCAAGACCCCGTCGGCCAAATCGTCGGGCAGCACCTTGACGGCGTCGGCCCCGACATCAAGCAGCACGTCCAGATCCGGCCGGTCGCGCAACTGGATGATGAAGGCCATCCCCTCGCGGTGGCACAGGGTCTTCAGCCGCTTGATATCCCTGGGCGCCAATTCGCAACGGCGGTACAAGGACAGCAGCGTCTCGGTCACCTCGCGCCCTTGCGAGCGGTAGGTGCGGGTCAGATCGGGATCGTGGATGATCTCCTCGGCGCGGAAGATCGGGAACAACACGCCGTCGCAACCGGCGGCCTTGGCCGCCCGGACCATGTCGGCGGCGCGGTCGGCGTCGCCGTCGTGGTTGATCCCTGCCTTGCCGATGATCATGGGCGGATGCGATTCGCCCAGCTCGAAACGCCCGATTTTCATGCCGCTCCCCCCGCCCTTGCCTGGGCATCTTGTTCCAGCGATGTCTTCAAACCGGCCAGACGATCCTGACCGGCGTTGATCAAGGCCAAGGCCGGATCTGCCTCGACGACCGACAGCGCCGCCCGCCAGCCCCACCCCGCTTCGCCCGCGGGCAGCCGCGCCACCACGGCGCGCAGAAACCGCAAATCCGCCTCGGTATCCAGCGTCCAGCGATGATCGGCGATCGCGCCCCCCGGACCCTCGGCATTGTACAGCCGGACGTCCGGGTGGTTGCGGATAAATTGCGTGACATGTTCGCGTTCCGACGGCAACCGGGCTTGCCTCGCCGCCCGTTCCAGCCAGGCGAACGAAAACGCCTCGACGTCGAGCCCTTGGGGCCACAAGGGCGGCATGTCGTTGGTGGCATAGTCGTAGCCGTCACGGGCCACGGCGGCCAGCACTTGGGCGCCCAGGGCCGGGTCCAGCAGCGGGCAATCGCTGGTCACCCGCACCACGATGTCGGCCTGGGTCGCCACGGCGGCCTCATAATAACGGTCGAGCACGTCGTTTTCCGATCCCCGGACCACCACGGCGCCCAGGCGGGCCGCCAGGGCGGCCACCGGATCGTTTTCGGGCGTATCGGGCACCGCGCAGCAGACCAGATCGGCGCCCCCGATGGCGGCGGCGCGTTCCAGCACATGGGCCAAAACGCTTTTCCCGCCCAGATCCAGCAGCACCTTGCCGGGCAGCCGGGTCGAGCCGATGCGGGCCTGAACGATGACCACCGAGCGGGGCGGCATGGTTCCTACCTCAGGGCCGGGTCGAGCCACAGCTTCAGGCCCTCTGCGTCCAGCCATTCGGTGTTGTTGTCGCTGGAATAGCGGAACCCCTCGGGCAACGGCACCGCGCCCTTGACGCAGGCCTGACGCTTTTCCCAAAGCTGATAGCTGGGTTCGATGACGTAGCGGTCGCCCAGATCGAAGGCGCAGCGGGCGTCGTCCTCCGGGATCATCACTTCGTGCAGCTTCTCGCCCGGCCGGATGCCGACGATGCGGTGCGCCAAGCCCGGCGCCATCGCCTCGGCCAGGTCGGTCATCCGCATGCTGGGGATTTTGGGCACATAGATTTCGCCACCGCGCATGGCGCCCAGGCAAGACAGCACGAAATCGACGCCCTGCGACAAGGTGATCCAAAAGCGCGTCATCCGCGCATCGGTGATCGGCAAATCCTTGGCGCCTTCGGCGATCAGCTTTTCGAAGAACGGCACCACCGACCCGCGCGAGCCCACCACGTTGCCGTAGCGCACCACCGAGAACCGGCAGCCGCCCTCGCCGCTCATGTGATTGGCGGCGACGAAGATTTTGTCCGAGGCCAGTTTCGAGGCGCCATACAGATTGATCGGGCTGGCCGCCTTGTCGGTCGACAGCGCGATCACCCGCTTGACCCCGGCCTTGATCGCGGCGTGCACCAGATTCTCGGCGCCCAGCACATTGGTGCGGATGCATTCGAAGGGGTTGTATTCGGCGATCGGCACATGCTTCAAGGCGGCGGCGTGGATGACATAGTCGATGCCGCGCATCGCGGTTTCCAGACGCTCGCGGTCGCGGACATCGCCGATGAAAAAGCGCAGCGCCCGGTGTTTTTCCGGCGGGAATTCCTGGGCCATCTCGTGCTGCTTCAGCTCGTCGCGCGAATAGATCGCCAAGCGGCGGGGTTCGGCCCGCTCCAGGATCATCCGGGTCAAGCGCTTGCCAAACGAGCCGGTCCCGCCGGTCACCAGGATCGAGGCGTCTTCGAGATTGATCTGGTGCGCGTCGAAACGCCGGTTTTCCAAAAGCACGTCGGCCTCCTTACAGATCAGCCCAAAACAGACGAAAGCGCCGCTACCACCCGGCCGGCATCCGCATCCGTCATCGACGGATACAGGGGAAGCGTCAGGGTGCGGCGATAGTACGCGTCGGCGCCCGGCAACGCCAAGGCCCCATACCGTTTCCAGTAATAGGGCTGGCGATGCACCGGCAGATAATGAACCTGGGTGCCGATTCCGGCCGCCCGCAGGCGGTGCATCACCACGGCACGCTCGATCCCCAGCCCCTCGAAATCGATCAAGACGGGATAGATGTGCCAGGCGGTGTCGCCCGGCACGCGGCGCACGCGGCGGATGTTGGGCGGCAACAAGCGGTCGTAGCGGGCGACCAGGTCGCGCCGCCGGGCGACGAAGCGGTCCAGCTTGGTCAATTGACTGGCCCCCAAGGCGCAGGCGATATCGCTGGCCCGGTAGTTGAAGCCCATCTCATCCATCTCGTAGTACCAGGGGTTCGGGGTACCGTCGGCGGCGAAGGCCAAATCCCGGTTCTGAAAGCGCTCGGCGTCGCGCACCATGCCGTGGCCGCGCAACAGCGTCAAACGGCGCCGGAGTTCGGGATCGTTGGTGGTGACCACCCCGCCTTCGCCCATCGCCAGCGTCTTGACCGGATGCAGCGAGAACACCGCCATGTCGGAGTGGCGGCAATTGCCGACCGGCCCGGCCCAGGTGGCGCCGCCCAGCGCGTGGCTGGCATCCTCGACCACCGCCATCTTGCGTTGCTTGGCGAACGCATGAACCGCCGCCATGTCCACGCATTGCCCGGCCAGATGAACCGGAAACAGCGCCTTGAGGTTGGGGAACGGTTCGGCGGCACGGGCGAAATCATCGACGGTGACCAAGGCGTTTTCGGGATCGACGTCGGCGAAGGCCACCTCGGCCCCGACATAGCGGACCGCGTTGGCGGTCGCCAAAAAGGTTAGGGTCGGCACCGCCACCCGGTCGCCCTCGCCCAAACCCAGGGCCATCGCCGCCAGATGCAGCCCGGCGGTGGCGCTGGAACAGCTAACGGCAAAGCGTGCCCCCACCTTTTCGGCGAAGGCCGCCTCGAACGCCTCGACCGCCGGACCGGTGGTCAGGAAATCCGAACGCAGCACGGCATCGACGGCGGCGCGGTCGTCGTCGCCGATGCAATGGCGGCCATAGGGAAGAAACGGTTCCATCGGACCATTGCACCACCGCCCGCTTACGGAAATGTTAACCCCGGTCTTGCAAACTTTCATCCATGAGCGATGACCAGTCGAAAGCCGCCTTGTTGGTCCGTTTGCAGTCGCTGTGCGACCGCGCGCAAGGGCATGAACAGGCGGGCGACATGCACGCCGCCGCCGCCTTGTACCGCGAGCTGGCGGCACTGGTTCCGAACTTCGGCCCGGCCCACAACAATCTGGGAAGCGCCTTGCGCGCCCTGGGCTTGTTCGACGAAGCGGTCGGCGCGCACCAAACGGCGGTGCGCTTGGCCCCCAACGACGCGTTGGCGTGGTCCAATCTGGGTGTCGCGCTGCGGGCCCAGGGCCATTTGGACGAAGCGCTCGACGCCTTTCGCCGGGCCGCCCGGCTGGCTCCCGGCTCGGCGATCACCCTGACCAATCTGGGCGGCGCGCTGACCGAAATCAACGCGCTGGACGAAGCGGCCGCCGTTTGCCGCCAAGCGGTAACGGCGGACCCGGACTTGGGCGAGGCGTGGGCGCATCTGGGCAACGCGCTTAACGAAAGCGGCCGGTTCGAGGAGACGCTGCCCGCCTACGCCCAAGCGCTGCGCCTGATGCCGCAAGCACCGCAACCCTTGCGCAACCGCGCCCTGGCGCTAAAGGCGCTGGGGCGGTTCGACGAGGCCTTGGCCGACCTGGAACAGGCGGTGGCGCTGGACCCCGGCTATGCCGACGCGTGGTTCGACATGGCGCTGTTGCATCTGACCCGGGGCGATTTCGCCAAGGGCTGGCCGCTCTACGAATGGCGCTGGCGCACCGGCCAGGTGCCCGTCCGCGCCTTTTCCCAACCGCCGTGGGACGGTGGGCCGCTGGACGGCAAGACCCTGCTGGTCCACGCCGAACAGGGGCTGGGCGATACCTTTCAATTCGCCCGTTACCTGCCGCTTTTGACCGGCAAGGCGGCCCGGGTGATCGCCTTGGTGCAACCCGCGCTGGCCGGGCTGATCGGCCGCATGGACGGGGTGGACACGGTGATCGCCGAGGGCGGCCCGCTTCCCGGTTTCGACCTTCATTGCCCGATGATGAGCCTGCCCCGGCTTCTTGGCACGAGGTTGGACACCATTCCGGCCGCCGTCCCCTATCTGACCCCGCTGCCCGAGCGATTGGACAAATGGCGCCCGCTGGTCGCCGCGACGCCGCCGGGCGTCTTGAAGGTGGGGCTGGTCTGGGCGGGCAATCCCCGGCCCGACGCGGCGGCCGCCAACCGCATCGACCGGCGGCGCAGCATCGCCCTGTCCGACTTGGCCCCCCTGGCGCAGGGCCAAGCGGTCCGCTATTTCAGCTTGCAGAAGGACGCGCCCGCCGCCCTGGAGGCGCGCCACCCGCCCGACAATATGATGATCGTCGATCTGGCGGAGTTTTTGGGCGATTTCGACGACACGGCGGCTGTCCTGGCGATGATGGATCTGGTGGTCACCGTCGATACGGCGGTGGCACACTTGGCCGGCGCGCTGGGCCGCCCGGTATGGCTGCTCTCGCGTTTCGACGGTTGCTGGCGTTGGCTGACCGGCCGCGACGATTCGCCCTGGTATCCGACGCTGCGCCTGTATCGTCAGGATCGTCCGGGCGATTGGACGGCGACGGTGCTTCGCCTGGCCACCGATCTTGCCCATCTGAGGCAAAATATCCGGAGGTTAAGCCTATCGGCCTCGGCGGCGCGGCGCGAGCGGCGCCATGAACAAGCCCTGGCCGATCTTCTTGAAATCCGCCGCCTTGGGTTGGACGACGAGGTGATCCACACCAATCTGGGCAACATCTTGATGGATCTGAACCGGACGGACGACGCACTCGGCCATTACCGCGCGGCGATCGGCCGCGCCCCCGCCTTGGCCGAACCGCGAGTCGGCGAAATCGAGGCCCTGCGCCGTTTGGGCTGCCTGGATGACGCGCTGACCGCCGGGCGCGACGCGGTACGGGCGTGCCCCGCCGAGGCCGGGGTCCACACCTCCTTGGGCTGTATCTTGTTCGACCTCCAACGCAGAGACGAGGCCCGTGCCCAATGGGCCACGGCGCTTTCGTTGGCCGCGAATCATGCCGACGCGCACGCCAATATCGGGGTGGCGCTGCTGGAATCCGGCGACTTGGACGGCGCCCTTTCGGCGCTTGACCGCGCCGTCGCCCTGGCGCCCGACAATGCCGACCATCATTTCGCGCGCGCGGTGACCTTGCTGAAAAAAGGCGATCTGGCCAACGGATTCGCCGAGTACGAATGGCGGCGGCACTGGCCCGCCTTCCTGACCCTGCAAGGCAAGGCCGATTGGCGGGGCGAGCCCTTGAACGGACGCAGCCTGTTGATAACGGCCGAGCAGGGGCTGGGGGACGCCCTGCAATTCTGCCGTTTCGTTCCGGCGGCCGCGGCGATGGGCGGGGCCGTGACGCTGGCCGTGGCGGCGCCGCTGCGCCGCTTGTTCGAGCATTTGGGCGCGACGGTCCGCGTTATCTCGCTTGACGCGATATCCGGCGACTTTGATCTGTGGGCGCCGCTGCTGAGCCTGCCGCATCTGCTGGGCACCCGCTGGGAGACCCTGCCCACCCGGCCCTATCTGTCGGCCGATCCCGCCGCCGCGCGGGTGTGGGGCGAGCGGCTGGCCGGGCTTGCGGGCTTGAAGGTCGGGCTGGTGTGGTCGGGCTCGCCGCGCCCGGACAACGCCTCGGCCAATCGCCTGGACCGGCGGCGCAGCATCGACATCCGGCTTCTCGCCGGACTGGCCTGCCCCGGTGTGTCCTTCGTCAGCCTGCAAAAGGAACGGCCGCCGGTTCCGGTGCCGCCCGAACTGGCGCTGTTCGACCTCATGGATGAGATGACCGACTTCGCCGATACCGCCGCGCTGATCGCCAACCTGGATTTGGTGATCGCCGTCGATACCTCGACCCCGCATCTGGCCGCCGCGATGGGTAAGCCGGTCTGGCTGCTGTCACGCTTCGACGGCTGCTGGCGCTGGCTGGAGGGGCGCGATGATTCGCCCTGGTATCCGACGTTGCGTCTGTATCGCCAAACCACCTGGGGCGATTGGAGCGAACCGCTGGCCCGGATGGCGGCGGATTTACGGGAAATCACCTCACCATCCATCAGTTTGATGAATGGGGTATTGACGGCCTGAATCTGCGTGTGATTCAAGGAGTCCGCGTTTCCGCAAGCGTGGAGTCCGGCTGTGGTGTCGTCGAATGGTGTTGCCGTTTGGGCTGACGGT
>CAIULK010000093.1 GCA_903899885.1 uncultured Rhodospirillaceae bacterium | reverse complement strand
TTCGACCCCTTCTTCACCACCAAGGAGGTGGGCAAGGGAACCGGTCAGGGATTGGCCATCTGCCGCAACGTGGTGGTCACCAAGCACGGCGGCCGGCTTGAAGTGGACGGCATCGAGGGAAAGGGGGCGGTGTTCACCGTCTTCCTGCCGCTGGGGGGGAATGAGTGATGGAGAAGGTGCGGATCCTGTTCGTCGATGACGATCCGAACATCCTGTCGGGGTTGCGCCGCGCCACCCATGCGATGCGCGCCACCTGGGAAACCGTTTTTTGCGACAGCGGCGCCGACGCCTTGGCCGCGATGGAGAAAAAGCCCTTCGACGTGGTGGTATCGGACATGCGGATGCCGGTGATGGATGGCGCTCAGTTGCTGAACATCGTGCGCCGCGAGTATCCGGGCACCATCCGGGTGATTTTGTCGGGCTATGCCGATTCCGAATCGGTTCTGCGCACCGTGGGACCGGCTCATATCTATCTGGCCAAACCGTGCGATCCCGTTGTTTTGATGGCGGCGATCGCCCGGCCGGTGGCGTTGCGGCGCTTGATGGAGTCGGACGGGCTGCGCCAAGCCTTGGCCGATATCTCGACCTTGCCCACCCCCCCCGAGCTGTTCTTGGAAATCGAGGAGGAACTGCGTTCGCCGAAAAGTTCGGCGTCGTCGGTGGCGGCGATCATCGGCCGCGACATGGCGATGACCGCCGAGGTGTTGAAGCTGACCAACTCGGCCTATTTCTCGCTGCCCACCAAGGTGACCACGCCGTTGCAGGCGGTCATGACCTTGGGCGTCGAGATCGTGCAAACCTTGGTGCTGAAGGTCGGTATCTTCCGCCAGTTCGATCGGGGCGGCACGCAAGGAGCGCAGGTGGCGGCGCTCAACGATTATTCCTTGAAGGTCGGCGCGGCGGCGGAACGGATCGCGGTGTCGATGGGCATCGACGCGGCCCAGGTCAAGGCGGCGTACTGCGCCGGGATGCTGTCTTCGATCGGTGCCCTGGTACTGCTTGATCAAAAGGGCGCGGACTATCGGCGGGTCTTGGAACGGGTTACCCCCGACCGCTCGCGCCACCGGGTGGAAACCGAGGCGTTCGGCGCCAGCCACACCTTGATCGGCGCCTATTTGCTGGGGTTGTGGGGTTTTTCCGACGAGGTGGTCGAGGCGGTGGCCTATGCCGACCGCCCGTCCGATTGCCCGGCTCGCGGCGCCATCATGCTGACGGCGGTTCACGCGGCGCGGGCCTTGCTGGATCATTTCCCCTTGCTGAACGAAGGCGCCGCCGATCCTCTTGACAGCCGTTACCTGAGCGAGGCCAAACTGGACGATCAGGTCGAGGTTTGGCGCGGCCTGGTCCAACCGGAGGGGGAGTGAGAGGCCCATGGGGGAACGTGTTCTTCTAATCGACGACGACGTCAACCTGCTGGCCGGTCTGCAACGCCAGTTGCGCAAGATCTTCGACATCGTCACCGCCGAGGGCGGGGCCGCCGCCTTGGCCGCCGTCGAGGCGGCGCAAGCCGATCACAAGCCGTTCGCCGTCGCGCTGTGCGACATGCGGATGCCCGGCATGGACGGTATCGAGGTGCTGCGCCGCATCAAGGATTTGGCGCCCGACACCGTGCGGATGATGTTGACCGGCAATGCCGACCAGGAAACCGCGATCAACGCCATCAATCACGGCAACATCTTCCGCTTTTTCACCAAGCCCTGTCCCGCCGAAACCCTGGCGGAGGGGCTGGCCGCCGGGGTCGAGCAGTACCGCCTGATCACCGCCGAGCGCGATCTGTTGGAAAAGACCGTGGCCGGCAGTTTGAAGATGCTGGTCGATGTGGTGTCGATGAACGATCCGGTCGCCTATGGTCAAGCGACCCGGCTGCGCGAATGGGTGCGGCTGCTGACCATCGAATTCAAGATGCCGCAGCGCTGGGTGCTGGAAATGGCCGCCACCTTGGTGCCGATCGGGCAAGTGGCGGTGCCGTTCGAGCTTCAGACCAAGAAGCGTCAGGGCGAGGAACTGACCGAAACCGAACGCCAGATCTTCGAACGCGCCCCGGAAGCGGCCCGCAACCTGATTTCCAACATTCCCCGTTTGGGCAAGGTCGCCGAAATCGTTTATCTGCAAGACCGGGGATTCGACGGATCGGGCTTTCCCGCCGATGGGCCGGTGGGCGACGCCATTCCGCTGGATGCCCGGTTGCTGAAGATTCTCAAGGATCTGTCGGAAGTCAGCGGCAGCAATTCACCGAGTGCGAACGCCTTCGCGCAGTTGGAAAAAAACGGCGCCCGCTATGATCCCCTGCTGCTGCGCAAGGTTCGCGCCTGTCTGGAAATTCAAGGCGCCCAGACCGTGCCGACCGAGGCGGATTTGCCGGTTTCGGCGCTGCGGCCCGGTCATTTCGTGATGACCGACATCAAACTGGCCAACGGGCACCTGATCTTGGCCGCCAATACCCTGCTCTCGGGCGTTCAGATCGAGCGGCTGCGGGCACTGCGCAAGATCTTTCCCTTCGCCGAACCGGTGCGGGTACGGATCAATTGATGAAGGGCAAGTCGCTGGCCATCCGCATCGGATTCGCGCTGCACGGGCTGAAACTGGCGGTGCGGCGCGAACGCAGCGTGCGCACCCAACTGGCGGGTGCCGTGGTGGTGTTGGCGGTTCTGCTGGCCGTGCGGCCGCCCTCGGCATGGTGGGCGGCGGGGGCCTTGGCGGTGGGGCTGGTGCTGGTCGCCGAGCTGCTGAACACGGCGTTGGAAATCCTTTCCGACCGGCTGCACCCCGAGCGTCACCCCGAAATCCGCGCGGTCAAGGATGTTGCTGCGGCGGCGGTGCTGGTCGCCTCGGGAATTGCGCTTTTGGTGGCGGCGGCGTTCGTGGTTTGGCTGGTTGCCGGGGGCTAACCGCTGCGCCATAATGGCGGCGCCATGACTTATTTCTTGATCGCGATCGGCGGGGCGCTGGGCTCGGTTCTCCGCTATGGGGTGTCGGGAATGATCGCCAATTGGGCCGGTCAATCCTTTCCCTGGGGGACGCTGGTCATCAACGTTACCGGCTCGTTCGTCATCGGGCTGTTCGCGACGCTGACCGGGCCGGACGGGCGGGTTTTCGTGCCCGGCGAATGGCGGCAATTCTTCATGATCGGCATTTGCGGCGGCTATACCACGTTTTCGTCGTTCAGCCTGCAAACCCTGTCGCTGGCGCAAGACGGCGAGTGGTTCTGGGCCGGAATGAACATCATGCTTTCGGTCGCCTTGTGTTTGTTCGGCGTCTGGCTCGGCCATGCCGGGGCGATGCTTCTCAACGAGTAGGAGGACCCCGCCATGTCGTTGCCCGTCGAAGCGATGCTGCTGCGGATTTTCGTCGGCGAGCAGGCCAAAAGCGGCCACCGGCCGCTTTACGAAGTGCTGGTGATGAAGGCGCGCGAGATGCACTTGGCCGGGGCCACCGTGCTGCGCGGGCCGTTCGGCTTTGGTCATTCGGGGCATGTCCACTCGGCCAAAATTCTGGATTTGTCCGAGGATTTGCCGATGGTCATCGAGATCGTCGATACCAAGGACAAGATCGACGCGTTTCTGCCGGTCCTTGATCCGATGACCGGCATCGGGCTGGTCACCTTGGAAAAGGTGCGGATCCTGCGCCGCGGGCCGTGAGTCCGAAAACCCTTCCCAAAGGTGTGTGGGCGCTGGGCTTCGTTAGCCTGCTGATGGACACCTCGTCCGAAATGATCCACAGCCTGCTGCCGGTGTTTCTGACCTCGGTGCTGGGGGCCAGCGCCTTGTCGGTCGGAATCATCGAAGGTGTTGCCGAGGCGACGGCGTCGTTCACCAAGGTGTTTTCCGGCGTCTTCAGCGACCGGGTTGGACGGCGCAAGCCGTTGGTGCTGTTCGGCTACGGCTTGGCGGCCTTGACCAAGCCGGTGTTCGCGCTGGCGCCGACGATCGGCTGGGTGGTCGCCGCGCGGTTTACCGATCGTTTGGGCAAGGGCGTGCGCGGGGCGCCGCGTGACGCGCTGATCGCCGATCTCACGCCGCGTGAATTGATCGGCGCCGCCTATGGCCTGCGCCAATCGTTGGACACGGTGGGAGCCTTTGCCGGACCGCTGATCGCGGTGATCGCGATGGGGCTAAGCGGTGACGATTACCGGCTGGTGTTCTGGGTCGCCTCGGTTCCGGCGCTGCTGACGGTGCCGTTGATCCTGGTCGGCATCAAGGAACCGGAGATTCACCAAGCGGCCACGGCCAAGCGCGTGATCTGGTCCGAGGTCCGGCGCTTTCCCGCCGCCTATTGGTCGGTGGTCGCCGTCGCGCTGGTGATGACCCTAGAGCATCGAGCCTGAAAATTGAATCGGGGGATTCCCATTTGGGCTGATTTGTGATTCACCCTTCTTGGAGGTGAATCATGGCCAAAGGGTATTCGTCTGATCTTCGGGTTCGGATTTACGGAGAGATAGAGCGCGG
>CAIULK010000092.1 GCA_903899885.1 uncultured Rhodospirillaceae bacterium | reverse complement strand
TAAGCGGGCGCGTCCGCGCCCTTGGCCGCTCGCTCAATGCTAAAGCGGTTTGCGCCAGATTAAGCGCAAACCGCTTTAGCCCCGGCGGACCCGCCACGTCAGACGCCGCTCGACATCGCGTTCCATGCGCGGGCGCAACAGCCCGGTTTCGACATCGACATAGGCATGCACCCGTTGGGCGCGGGGATCGTCGATCACTTTCAAGAAGGTGCCGAAACGGCAAACGAACACATCGCCCGGCTCCGGCCCGCCGATTTCATCGATTTCATCGAACACCAGGGCGATGCCGCCCTCGGGCACTGTCTCGCCCGCCGGATCGACGCAGATCAGGGCCAGGCTGCTTCGGTCCTCCAGCGGATCCAGGGGAATCAGGTAATGGCTGACATGTTCCTTGCCGATCCGCTCGACTTTCAGGCACAGCGTCGGACGGCCCGACACCAAGGCGGTGACGAATTCGCCGGGGGCGATGTCGGCGAACAGACGGGTGTCACTTCGATTTGACATCAAGCAGCTCCAGATTGCGTTGAGCCTCGTCCAGAACCGTGCCCTTGGGGACCGTTTGCACGATTTTCAGCCAGTCCTCGCGGGCGCCGGCATTGTCGCCCCGGATGCGGCGCTGAATCCCGCGTTCCAGCAGGGCGTCGGGATAATCGGGATCGAGTTCCAAGGCGCGGTCGATATCGCTTCGGGCCCCGTCGGTCTGGTTGAGATAGCGGTATGCGCTGGCCCGCAGCGCCAAGGCCTCGATCCGGTTGGGCTGGCGGCGCAGCACCTCGGACAGATCGTCGGCGGCCTCTTTATAATGGTGCGCCTCGGCCAGGGTGACGGCGTGATCAAGCAGCAGATCGGGCTTGCCCGGCATCAAACCCAACGCCAACCGCTGATCCGCCTCGGCCCGGTCGATGGAGCGCGCCAGCAGCCAAGATTGTCCCGCCTGGGCCAGCATTTCGGCCCGCGTCGCCTCGTCGCGCTTGCTGTCTTGGGCCAGCGCTTCCAGGCGGGTCGCCGCCTCCTCGTACTTGCCAAGCTTGATCAAGGCGATGGCGGCGCAATGACGGGCCGCCTCGCCACCGCCCAGCGATTGCCAAGCCAGCGCCTCCTCCCACCCTTCCTCGGGCTGGGTTTGAGCCAGAATCAGGCACTTATGGTACTCCGTCAACGGGTCGAAGGTTTGCGCCCCGGCGCTGGCGGACAACAAGATAAGACTGAGAACAAGCAAAACGGCGCGCATGGGGGTCCCCGATCAACGGCCAATCGGGTTATAAGTGGAACAACCCGCCGCGTCTGGCAAGGAGCCATCATCGATGCCGCATGTGTTTGTCTTCGGCCTGGGATTTTGCGGCCGGGTGATCGCGCGCCGGATGGCCGCCGCCGGATGGACGGTCACCGCCACGGTGCGGGCGGGTGATTGCGCCGGCGTGCCGGGGGTAAGGACCCTGGTGTTCGATCCCGATCACCCGTTGGACGCCCGCGTCCTGCATGGGGTCACTCATCTGGTTTCGACCATTCCGCCCGGCCCGCTGGGCGATCCGGTGCTGCCCTTTCTTGCCGCGGCGGGGGTCACCTGGGCGGGCTATCTATCGACCACCGGGGTGTACGGCGATTTCGGCGGCGAGACCGTCGATGAAACCACGCCGCCGCGCCCCACCCAGGAACGCTCGCACCGCCGCTTGGCCGCCGAGCGGGCGTGGCTTGCGTCCGGCCTGTCGGCGCATATTTTCCGGCTGGCGGGAATTTACGGCCCCGGGCGAAATGCGTTGGAGCAGGTCCGCGCCGGAACCGCGCGCCGCATCGTCAAACCCGGCCACGCTTTCGGGCGCATTCACGTCGAGGATGTCGCGGGGGTGATCGAGGCCTCGATCCACCGGCCCAACCCGGGGGCGATCTACAATGTCGCCGACGACGATCCCGCCCCCCAAGCCGAGGTGATCGCCTTCGCCTGCCGCCTGCTGGGACAGGACCCGCCGGAGGAAGAGGATTGGGACACCGCCCAAGCCACCCTGTCGCCGATGGCCCGAAGCTTCTGGGCCGACAACAAGCGCGTCGCCACCGGGCGGATCAAAACGGAATTGGGGGTCCGTCTGACCTATCCCAGCTACCGCGACGGGTTAAGCGCGGATTTCAACGCCCCGGATCGCTCTGATCGATAAAGGCCTGCATCGGCCGGGGCAGACCCGGCCGGATCGAGGTCAGCCCGCGCGACAACGGCGGCATCCGGCGGCGCGACCATTTGACCGCGCGCCGCGCCGCGCGCGAACCCCGCGCCATGAAATACAAGGCGGCGGCGAACAACAGCAGGCCCAGACCGGGAAACGGCGTCGGCACCGCCGCGACAGAGGCGACCAGCAGCGTGCCGCCGGTTCCGAACAGCGCGGCGCGCTTGGCGCCCACACCCACCCGGCGGCGCCAGCGGCGGCGACGGTGAATGCTCCAGGTCGTTTCGGAATGCGGGCGGGTCATGGGCGGGCGCAGTCTGCCCGTAAGGTCGAGCCGATGGCAAGAGCGCCGATTAGGGTCTTGCCCCAAAAGCGCGGTAAGGCTATGACATCGCCCATGCATATCCTGGATTTCGAAAAGCCGATCGCCAACCTCGAGGCCATGATCGAGGACCTGCGGCACCGCATCGACGGTGACGGCGTCAATATCGCCGACGAAATCGGCCGCCTGCAAGCCAAGGTCGACCGCGAGCGGCGGGCCATTTACGCCAAACTGGCGCCTTGGCAGAAGACCCAGGTCGCCCGTCATCCCGACCGTCCGCACGCCAGCGACTATATCAAGGCGCTGATCGAGGATTTCACCCCGCTGGCCGGTGACCGCTGTTTCGGCGAGGACGCGGCGATCGTCGGCGGGCTGGGGCGCTTCAACGGTGCCTCGGTGATGGTCATCGGCAATGAAAAGGGCAGCGACACCGACAGCCGCCTGAAACACAATTTCGGCATGGCCAAGCCCGAGGGCTACCGCAAGGCAAAGCGCCTGATGGAGATGGCCTCGCATTTCGGCGTGCCGGTCGTCACCCTGGTCGATACCGCCGGCGCCTATCCCGGTGTCGATGCCGAGGCACGCGGTCAGGCCGAGGCGATCGCCCGCTCGATCGAGGCTTGTTTGGAAGTGCGGGTTCCCCTGGTCTCGTTGATCATCGGCGAGGGCGGATCGGGCGGTGCCATCGCCTTGGCGGTCGGCAACACGGTGTTGATGCTGGAACACGCGATCTATTCGGTGATCAGCCCCGAGGGCTGCGCCTCGATCTTGTGGCGCAGCAACGACGCGGCGCGCGACGCGGCCGAGGCCTTGAAGCTGACCGCCCAGGATCTGCTGCGCCTGAAGGTGATCGACAAGATCATCCCCGAACCCTTGGGCGGCGCCCACCGCGACCCGGCCCAAACCATGCGGGCGGCGGGGCAAGCGATCGAAACCGCCTTGCGCGATCTGTCGGGGTTGGAAGGCGGCGTCCTGCGGGCGCGCCGCCGGGAAAAATTCCTGGAAATGGGCCGCACCGTCGTGACCTGACGTGGCCTTTTAGGACATCAGCATGACGCCCGAGCTTGCGGTTATCGTCCCGGTTAAAAACGAAGCCGACAACATCCGGCACCTGATCGAGGAAATCGCGGCGGCCCTAACGGGCCGCATCGCCTTCGAGATCGTCTGCGTCGATGATGGTTCGACCGACGCCACCTTGGCGATCCTGGCCGAGGCCAAAAAACACCATCCATCCTTGCGCGTGCTGCGCCACCGGGCGTGCTGCGGCCAAAGCCAGGCCATCGCCACCGGCATCCGCCATGCCCACGCCCCGGTGATCGCCACGTTGGACGGCGACGGCCAGAACGATCCCGCCGATCTGCCCGCGTTGTTCGCGCGCTGGCGCGCCGCCCCCGAAGGTCAGCGCGATCGTCTGATGATCGCCGGCTGGCGGGCCAAGCGGCAAGACACCCGCTCGAAACGCATCGCCTCGAAGCTGGCCAACGCGATCCGCGCCCGGCTGCTGGGCGACGACACCCCCGATACCGGCTGCGGCACCAAATTGTTCCCCCGCGCCCTGTTCCTGGATCTGCCGCGCTTCGACCACATGCACCGTTTCCTGCCTGCCCTGACCCTGCGGGCCGGGGGGTCGGTGGTGTCGGTACCGGTCAATCACCGGCCGCGCCGCGCCGGGCAATCCAACTATTCCAATCTGGCGCGGGCCTTGGTGGGCGTCCCCGATTTGCTGGGCGTGATGTGGCTGATGCGCCGGGCCCGCAATCCGGTGGTGGAAAGCGAATGAACCCGACCACCGCATCACGTGATGCGCCGGACGGGCCGGTCGGGTTCCAGCGGCCATTGCGGCCGCGGCCAAGCGCGCGGGACGCGCGCGCCCGGCGAGGGGCACTATGATGAACCGCCTTAGCCGCAAGACGCTGGTCAAAAGCCTTGTGATGCTGGTTACGGTGGCGGTGATCGGGGTTTTGCTGAAAACCCTGGGACTGGGCGATCTTTTGAAGGCTGGATGGATCGATTCCGAGGTGCGCGGCAAGGGACTGGCCGGATTGGCGCTCTTTCTCGGCATCTCGGCCCTGTTCACCGCCGTCGGATTGCCGCGTCAAGTTCCCAGCTTTTTGGCGGGCTATGCCTTCGGCGCTTTCGCGGGCAGTGGGTGGGCGACCCTGGCGACCTTGGGCGGCGCGGTGCTGTCGTTTTATGTCGCCCGTTTCGTCGGCCGCGATTTTCTGGTGCGCCGCTTCCCCCACTGGATCAAGCGGATCGACGAGGCGTTGGAGGGCCACGATTTCAGCATGACCCTGGCGATCCGCCTTTCGCCCTTTTCGAACAATCTGGCGACCAATCTGGCGGGCGGCATGGCGGGCGTGCGCCCGGCACCGTTTTTCCTGGCCTCGGCCCTGGGCTTTTGGCCGCAATCCTTCATTTTCGCGCTGCTGGGGTCGGGTTTCGCGCTGGACCCCGCCTTGCGGATCGGCGTGGGCGTGGCCTTGTTCATCGGCTCGACCGTTTTGGGGCTGGTTTTGTGGCGCCGGGTCCGCGCCCGCCAAGGTCTGCCCGAGGAGCTGCCCGATGCCCGGAGCTAAACGCCGCCTGGCGCTGCTGTGCCTGTTGCTGGCCGGATGCGCCGGGCCGGTCGTGCCGCAACGCTCGCCGCAAATTCAGGCCCAAGACACCGACCTCGGCCGCACGGTCACCGCGGCGATCCGCGTCCTCGACGCCACCGCCTTTCGCACGGTCACCGCCACCGCCTGGGAGGGCCGCGTGCTGCTGACCGGCGCCGTGGTCAAACCGGAACAGCGCCAGCGCGCCGAGCACGCCGCCGCCGCCCTGACCGGACCGGACCAATTGCAAGACGAAATCCAACTGACCGAAGCCGATGGGTTGGAGCGTTTCTTGCCCGACTCCCCGCGCGAGCACGCGCTGAAAGCCCGCTTGACCGCGAATTACGATGTGCGGGTGGTCAACGGGGTGGCCTATCTGCTGGGCCATGCCGCCACGGCCCAAGACGCCGAAGCGGCCAAGGAAACCCTGCTGGCCGAGCCCGGAGTCAAATGGGTGGTCCCCGCGCTCATTCCGATTCCCGGCCTGCAAGCGCCATAAGTTGCGGTAACGCAAATAATTGCGTTGCCGAACACGCATCACCTCTTTTATCCCTAAGACACCTCCACTGTTGTCGAGCGTGTCATGGGAACCATCACCCTTTCCGATTATTTCGCCGCCCCGCCGCCCGAGCCCCCCGAACCGGCCCGCGTGCGCAGCCTGAACACCCGCACCGAGGCTGCCTTGGCCCTGGGTCGCGATTTCCACACCCGCCTGCGGGCGATTCGTCTGCAACAACACCGCCGCCCGGTCGGCGAGGCCCTGGCCGCCTTGCCCTCGGTGCTGGGCGACATCGAGCGCCTGCGATGCGAACTTCGCGATGCGATGCCGCCGGGCGCGGCGCGCGCCCAATTCGACCGCCAATCCGCCGCCTACCGCGATCTCGAATCCCGCCGCCTGACCCGCCATGCCGAAACCCAGCGCGCCCGCTGGTGGACCCAGGGCAGCGACCGGCTGTTGCGGCTGCTGATCCTCGATGCCGCCGATCACGCCAGTGACCCCGCCGCCTTCCTGGATCTGGAAAAAGCCGGCGAGGCGGAAATCCGTGGCCACGGCCAGCGCACCACGCAACCGGATACGGCGGTGCAAGCCCGCCTCGCCCGTTTCCGCCACCTTATCGCCACCACGGTCCTCAACCGTTTGCTTGACCAAGACCCGCTGGCGGCCAACGCCTTCTTCAACCGCCACCGCGCCTTGATCGCAAGCACCGGGCACCCCGCCGCCGAACACCGGCTGAAAACCCGCCTCGCCGCCGAAGCCGCACGCTTGCATTGGGCCGCGGTGCAACACGGCCTCACGCCCCCGCCGTTGGACGAGGGCGAGGCCCGCACCATCCTCGATCACCGCCGTGCCGCCAAAACCGCCGCCGCCTTCGCCGCCCGCTCCGACGCCGCCCGGCACATCCGCGACACTCTGTTGCGCGCCGCGCTCGACGACCGCCGCCCGATCGACGAACACCAGCTGTGCGCGCTGGATCCCGCCGTCCGCGCCGCCTGGGACCGCGCCCCAGCCGGGATTCGCGACAACATCCGCGCCGTGTTGCTGCGCAACGCGCGGGGCGAGGAACCCGTGGCGGATGCGCGGGGCGAGCCTCTCGATACGTCGCCGGATTCCTTGGACAACACCTCCATCGACTGTGCCGACACCACCGATGATAATGAAGACGACTCCGAGGCCCCGCCCGAGACCACCAATCCCGGGAAGGACACGCAGGACCAACCCCCGCCCAAGGACATCACCGACCCGATGAACGGCGGCGCGGCATCGGCGGAAAGTCCCTCGGCGAACGGGGTGGGGTCCACCACAGCCAATCTCGACACCACCGCCGTCAATGCCTCTTCGAGTGACGCGGCATCCAACGACGCTTTGTCCGGCGGGCAGAACACTCAAAATAATGGCGCCGCCAACAATACACCGCCGCAAGGCCACATTGTCCCGAAGACCGAGGAGGAACTGGCAAAAATCGCCGCCGCCAAGGGCGACAATGGCTATCTCGCCCAAAAAATTGATAAAGACACCGGTAACGGGACACAGTGCGCACCGCTCGTTAAGTATTTCATTCCCGAGCTAGGATCGACAAAAACTTGGAAACCCGGCGACGGCATCAAAGGGCCGAATGATCCGCCGCTGCAACCCGGCACGGCGATCGCCAGTTTTACCGACGGCCAATACAAGGGGGTGTCCGGCCAGAATCATGCGGCGATATTCTTGGGGTATGCAAATAACCCGGATACAGGTCAACCCGGCATCCGGGTGTTTGATCAATACGATGGCAAACCCGCCGGGGGGCGCTTTATCCCATTCGATCCGTCGGCCAGCGGTCATGGCTACACAGCCGGCCAATTCTCTGTTATCCGGTAAACGAAATGGCGAGGATTAGAAGCGAGAGCGCGGCATGAAAGATATGATCCTTGCCTTTTCTTTCGCCATAGCCTTTGGATCATCGGCACTTGCTGCCGATGATCCCGCGTTTTTGCCTCCCTCCAACGCCCCAACCGCTGAATGCCCGGCGACATGGCCTAGCGATCCGAAGGACGTAATCGCGATGACCACCCCATGGATCGACGGTCAGGTTGGGCTCTCGACGGACGTAAGTCAGGAGGATGACCTGTGGCGCGATGAATATGGCCTAGGGACGTATCGGGCCGACATCGGCTGCATCTATGCCAGCGGGCGCCGTTTGATGATTCCCGTTCCGCATGGGCTCAAGGACTGCGTTAATATTTATCACTATTGCTGCGCGGATAACCAGAGGCCGACACCCGGGCGCAAGCTGCCCTATCATGACCCCGTCCGAACTTGGTGCCGCTTCGTCCCAAACGGTGATCCAGCACACGACGGGGTTAAACTCTATCCTGCGGAAACCTTGGGTCTGGACACGGAAATCGGCGGCTTTCGGTTGCGCTGGACACGGGACCAAGTCGATGCGGCAATTTCGGCGGTGAACGGCGTGGCGATTTCGAGCGAAGCGGGTGCGCTGGTTATCATGTTGGCCGATAAGCGGAAGGTCCATCTTGAGTTCGCGAGCGACCCCGAACGAACCGCGCGGATCATCGTTGAACCAGCGAAGCTCGGGGATAAAACCGCGTTCGACGCGATGACTCGGCGGTTCTGGTTTCGCAACAGGTACTCCTTCAAATCCGAAACACCAAGCTGGATCTGGAACGGCGAGGACGGCGTCCGGCTCAACGTGACGTACCCGGACCCTAGCAACGGCTTTTCCCAAATCATCCTTCTCACGGACACCACGGCCAGCGCGTTGAAATAAAACCGGGGGCGGTACCAGTAAATCAGCGTCCCAACCGCAGGACCCGATCAAGCAAGTCCCCGCCGGAGCTGGGAAGCAGCCGACCGGCGAATGGATTTCGCGGAAGCCACCGAACGATATCCTGGCGGCGGGCAAAAGCGGTCAGTGGCTCTCCACCGATGGCGACCTGCCCCGGTAATAATGACGACGACTCCGAGGCCCCGCCCAAGGACATCACCGACCCGATGAACGGCGGCGCGGCGGCGGCGCAAAATCCCTCGGGCGGCAACAAGGGGGTGGCACCGGCAACCGAATCCACAGTCCCGCCGGAGCAGATCGCGCAAAACGATGCCCCGGAGGGCGATAGCGGCAAATCGGCGCCGCCCCAAGGCCACGTCGTGCCCTCAACCGTAGGCGAGAATATCGGGGATAAGTTGAAGCGGATCGCCGCCACCGAGGGCGACAACGGCTATCTCGCCCTCAAGGTCGATAAGGATACCTTCACCGACCCGCCCGCCCATTACCGCGTTTTGTTTTCCCCACAGACCGGATTGTCGGTCCGAATTACCGCGCTCGGCCCCTCGCCGCCCGCTTTTGACGGTGATTTTTTATATAAATATGTCCTGCGCCTCGGCGCACCGACGCCATGTTGCCCTGTATCATGGGAGGGGACCGACACCACCCAGGTCGAATTGTGCGGAGGAAGACGACGGCCTCCAATCACCCCGTATGAAATGCGCTTGATCGAGGTCATCAACCGGGGCGCCCATTTCCCTTGTAAGGATTAGCGTCTGATCCGTCGGCCTTTTTGTTGGACGACCTCATCGACAACCACAAAGATGAACTTAGCCAGAGCGACAGCGTAATTCATAAACCTATTTATATTAATTTAACTCTTTCTCTATTCATCAGCGGTGATATTTGCATTGGCGCATATCGGAAGGACTAGGCCATGGTTCGCATCGGGTTGATCGTTGGGTTGTTGATCTGTGCCGGGATCACCGAGGCGTTCGCGGCCGATCTCCCGAGGGGGGGGCGTTTTGCCCCCCGATCTGGACTGTGGGCGAGAACCACTATCGATTTCGTTGGGCCAACCTCTGGGCCGGGGGTGCGACTCTTACCACCCTCGACCACGGACTGACCCGCGATGGAAAGGAATGGGAGGAGCCTGTCAGTGGCCCCGGACCTACGATCGAGGACATCACATGGCGGATGGAGAAGGCCGATAAACCGGCCTTCCTTGAGTGTGACTACATCGATATCAAAACAGAGGAATGGCTGCACAGGGTGGTCGCCCCGATCCCGGACGGCACCCAGGCCTGCCATATGGTTTTTCACGCCAAAGGACGGGGCGTCTGGATTGACGTGGCCGAATGCTCGCCCGGCAGCACGCCGCCACCGCCCCCCTTTCTCGGCGAGGAAGTCACCGACGCCACCGATTTCGACGGTTTACGGCTGCACGAAACCCGTGACGCGCTTAAGGCTGAAACCGCGCGGCGCGGCGGGATCTGGACCGACGGCGGCCCCGGTCGGGACGACGACGTGGTGTTCACCGCGCCGCCCGCGCATTACCGCGTCTCCTTTTCCGAGCAAACCGGATTGTCGCGCCAAATCGCCCTGATCGGCCCGCTGCCGCCGATATTGCCGTTCGCCTTTGCCTACGAGGCCGTCAAACGCTTCGGAGCGCCCTACCAGCCGATCTACTGGCTGGGCCGAGACAAGGCCTGGATCGAACTCTGCGAAGGGTCATGGCGCGACCCGGTTACGCCCTATGAACTACGACTGCGCGACCACAAAAGCCCCTATGTTCATCACGCGTGTTCCGAGTAGGGGCGGGCTGGGGCCTTAAGCGGGGGGCGGCGGCGGTTTATCCCGGGAATACACCTCGCGGACGATATAAAGCGGGCGGCCCTTCACCTCGTCGAAGACGCGGCCGAGATAGTCGCCCAGAATGCCCAGGGTCAGCAATTGCACGCCGCCCAGGAACAGCACCGAGACCAGGGTCGATTCGTAACCCGGCACGTCGATGCCCCAAATCAGGGTGCGGATGATCCGCACGACGATATAGACGAAGGCCGACCCGGCCACCGTGCCGCCGATCACGCTCCACACCCGCAGGGGGAAATTCGAGAACGAGGTCAAACCGTCGATCGCGAAGCGCAGCAGCCGCAGGAAGTTGAACTTGGTGGTCCCGGCGGTGCGGGCTTCTTGCACATAGACGATGCCGGTCTGGCGAAAGCCGACCCAGGCGAAGATTCCCTTCATGAAGCGCGAGCGTTCCGGCATGCGGTTGATCGCATCGACCACCCTGCGGTCCATCAGGCGGAAATCGCCGACCTCGCGCGGCAGCGGCACCTCGGACAGGTGATCGAAAAACCAATAGAACGCCTTGGCGAACAGCTTTTCCCCGAACCCCTGCCCGGTGCGGGCGTCGCGCACGGCGTAAACCACTTCCCAACCTTGCCGCCATTTCTCGATCATCGCCGCGATGGCTTCGGGGGGATGCTGAAGATCGGCGTCCATCGGCACCACCACCTCGCCCACCGCATGGGCCAGACCGGCCGACAAGGCGCGCTCCTTGCCGAAATTGCGCGACAGATCGACCGCCTTGATCCGCGGGTCGGCTTGGGTTTGCGCGATCAGTTCGTCGAGCGTGCGGTCCTTGCTGCCATCGTTGACGCAAACCGCCTCCCACGGCACACCCAAACCGTCGAGGACCGGAACCAGACGCTTGAACAACGCATCGACGCCGCCCTCCTCGTTGTAAAACGGGATGACGACCGACAACAGGCGCGGGGCGGGGCGGGGGTTCATGCTCATGGGCGGGATTTTAGCACGTCGGGGCGGCCAATCGAACCCCTCATCCCCCCGTCGCGCACATCGGCCGGGGGATGGCGGCGGCGCTGCCGAATTCGTGGCCCTTGGGTTTGGCGGCCACCGCCGCCTCGATCGCGGCGCGCAGGGCGTGATCCGAATCCGGTTTGCGCAGCGGGGTTTTCAGATCGATCGCGTGGTTTTGCCCCAAACAGGGATACAGCGTGCCGGAACAACTCAGCCGCAGGCGGTTGCAGGTGTCGCAAAAACACGAACTCATCGGCGTGATGAAGCCCAATCGCCGCCCGGTCTCGCCCACCAAGGCATAGCGGGCCGGGCCGCCGGTCGAGTCTGGCGTATCGGTCAGGGTCCAACGTTGAAGGATGCGCTCGCGCAGAACCGCCAGCGGCAGATGCGGCCGTTCGCCGCCCATCGGCATCGGTTCGATCAGGGTCATGTCGACGGCGTTCTCGCCGCACCAGATCAGCAGATCGTCGATTTCATCCAAGATCGCGGCATCGATCGCCACCGCGTTGATCTTGACCGCCAGACCGGCGGCGCGCGCCGCCTTGATGCCGTCGAGCACGGTCTCCAGCCGGCCCCGCCCGGTCAACGCCGCGAACCGCTCCGGGTTCAAGGTGTCGAGCGAAACATTGACCCGGCGCACCCCCGCCGCCCACAAATCCTCGGCATGACGGGCCAGACGGGTGCCGTTGGTGGTCAAGGTCAGTTCCCGCAAGCCGCCGCCTAAGCGCTGGCCCAACCGGGCCACCAGCACCATCAGATCGCGCCGCGCGAAGGGCTCGCCACCCGACAGCCGGATCTTGTGCACGCCCAAATCAATGAACATCACGGCGATGCGTTCGAGTTCCTCGAGCGACAGCACTTCCGTGCGCGGCAGGAAACTCATCCCGTCCGTCATGCAATAGGTGCAGCGCAGATCGCAGCGATCGGTCACCGAAATGCGCAAATAGGTCAGGGAACGGCCGAACGGATCAATCATGCTTCGGAATATAACGCGTTGGGCACGCGTGCGTCTTGTCTTCGATCAAGGGGGGCCGCTACTCTAGGGGCCATGACAAGCTCACCGCTTCCCCCCGCATCGCCGCCGTCGATCATCGGCGCCGTGGTCTATGGCCCGGATCATCGCCCGGAATCGCTGCTGGCCGATTTCGCCCGCGCGCTGACCCAGCGCGGCTTCAAGGTCGGGGGCGTGGTCCAGGAAACCACCGACGACGATATGGTCCTGGTGGATCTGTCCAACGGCGAGCGGCTGTCGATCAAACAAAATTTGGGATCGGGGTCGGCGGCCTGCTCGCTCGACGAATCCGCCTTGGCCCAGGCCTCGGGCGTGTTGCGGCGCGCCGTGGCGGATCGGGTCGATCTGATCCTGGTCAATAAGTTTTCGAACCAGGAACGCGCCGGGCGTGGTTTCGCGCCGGAAATGCTGGCGGCGATGACCGCCGGAATCACCCTGCTGACCGCCGTTCCCGCCGGGCTGGTCGAGGATTGGCGTGCCTTCACCGGCGGACGCGGCGACCTTTTGGGCAATCAGATGAACGCCCTGGCCCGCTGGTGGAGCGGCCCCCGGTTGTATTCCGATCTGGCGCAATCGGCACCGGACGAGGCCGCCCGCCGGGTGGTGGTCGGTTTGGGCTTCACCCTGGTCGAAGGGCCGCATGGTATCGGTCTGGCCCGCACGCCGTCTTACATGCCAAGCACCCCGCGCGGCGGCTGGAGTGGGCGGAGCCTTGCCGATCTGGCCGGTTTGGCGCGGTCGTGGGACCCGTTTGATTTGGCGGTCGGGATGGCGGCGATCAATGCCGGGATCAACCGCTTCGATTTGGACGCCGAGCGCTCGAACGGGCTGGACGGTTTGGATCAATTCGACCCGCTGGTGGTGATCGGCGGTTTTCCGGGTTTGCGCGGCCGGGCGCCAAACGCCCTGGTGATCGAGCGTCAGCCCGAACCCGGCCAATATCCCGAGGAAGCGGCCGAGTGGCTGCTGCCCACCGCCGAGGCGGTGGCGATCACCGCCTCGGCCCTGGCCAATCGGACCCTGCCGCGTTTGCTGCGTCTGTCGCGGCACGCCCATGTCGCGCTGGTCGGCCCTGGAACACCGTTAACACCGCGTTTGTTCGATCACGGCATCGCGCAATTGTCGGGCTTCGTCGCCACCGACCCCGAGGGTTTGGTGGCCTGCGTGGCGGAAGGCGGCGGCGGCCGCGCCATCAAGAAATTCGGGCGCTTCGTTACCCTGCGCCGTCCGGCGGAGGCGGGGGCATGAGTTTGCGGATCTCGTGGTCACGGGGGATTTGGCTTCCGGTGCAATGGCGGTTGGACAAGAACCAGCGGGGCGTTGCGCTGACCATCGATGACGCGCCGATGCCCGACACCACGCCGATGCTGCTCGATCTGTTGGAGCACCACCGCGCCACCGCCAGCTTTTTCCTGTCGGGCTGCCGGGTTGCCGCCCATCCCGGTCTGGCCGCTGAAATTCATGCGCGCGGCCATGCGATCTATGCCCACGGCTGGGACCATATCCGGCTGGACCAAGCCGGGCCGGAACGCCTGCGCGCCGACATGGCCCGCTGCGAGGCGCTGCTGGCCGAAATCCGCCCGACGCCAAAACCCTATTTGATCCGCCTGCCCTATAACGGCGGCTGGCGCAACCGGATGGTCCACCGCACCCTGGCCGAATGGCAGCCAGGCTGCCGGATCGTCCACTGGTCGGCACCGACCGAGGATCATTTGATCGCGCCGCGCTGCGTAACGCCCGCGGATGTCGAACACGAATGCACCGCCCAGGCCGACCGCCTGCTGGCCGATCCGGCCTTGCCGGGAAGCATCGTTCTGATGCACGATCAACCGATCAACGAGCGTCCGGGGGCCGAGTTCAAACCCGCCGTGACGGTCACCTTGATGCGCCAGTTGCTGGAGGGGTTCGAGCGTACCGGGTTGCACACCGTTCCGATTACCGGACCGGACCATCAACCCTTTTGGTCGCGCTTCGCGATGGTTTGGTAAGATGCGGATTCTTCACACCATTCCCGGCCGCAATTGGGGCGGCGCGGAACAGCGCACGTTGGATCAAGTGCGCTGGCTGGCCGATCACGGCCATGCGGTGTTCCTGGCCGCCCCCGCCGATGGTGAACCGTTCCGGCGCGCCGTGGCCCTGGGTCTGCCGGTGACGGCGATGGCTTTCGACCGGCCGTGGGGGCCGGCCACGCTGCTGGCGCTGCGGCGCTTCGTGATCCACCACCACATCGAGGTGATCGATACCCACGTCACCCGCGACGCCAAGGCGGCGATCGGCTGTTTGGACCGCTGCGCGGTGGTGCGCTCGCGCCATGTCAACCAGCCATTGATCCCGTCGCCGATCCGCCGTCTGCAATGGCGGCTGGGGGCCGACCATGTCATCACGGTCGCCGCGGTCACCCGAAACACCCTGATCGCCGATGGGATGATCAGTCCGGCACGCTCGACCGCGATCGGCGGCTGGGCCGACGACCGGTTTTTCCAGCTGCCGGCGGACCGGCCGGGAACCAACACGATTTTGTGCGTCGGCATGCTGCGCCCGGACAAGGGACAAGATCACTTGATCGCGGCGCTCCGCCTTTTGAATCGGCGCGGAACGTCGTTCACATGCCTTCTGGCGGGATCGGCGACCGCCGAGAGCGCCGCGCACGAGGCCTCCTTGCGCGCCCGCGCCGAGGGGTTGGATATTCAGTTCCTGGGCTACCGCGAGGATATTCCGGCCCTGATGGCGATGGCCGACCTGGTGGTGATTCCCTCCTTGACCGAAGCGCAACCGCGCGTCGCGGTGCAGGCTTTTGCCGCCGGGCGTCCGGTGGTGGCCTCGGCGGTCGGCGGATTGCCGGAAATCGTCACCGATGGGATCACCGGCTGGCTGGTTCCCTCTGCGGATCCCGCCGCCTTGGCCGATGCGATTCTGCGCGGCCTGGGGGCCGAGGCCGGTTCGATCGCCGCCAACGCCCGGGCCTTGGCCGAATCCAGCATGCGCTTCGACGCCCGCATGGCCCAAACCCTGGCCGCCTATGACAAGGCCCGCGCCAACGCCCGCAAGAGAGGAGCCCCGGTGTGACCAAGCTTTCCGCCCTGGTGGTCGTGTGCAACGAGGAAAAACGCCTGCCCGCCTGTCTCGACAAGCTTGGCTTCGCCGACGAGATCGTCGTCGTGCTGGACAAATGCACCGACGGCACCAAGGCCATCGCGCAACGTTATGGCGCGACGATCATCGAGGGGCGCTGGGATTTGGAGGGCGGGCGCCGCAACGCCGGGATCGAAACCTGCACCGGCGACTGGATTTTGGAGGTCGATGCCGACGAGCATGTCACGCCCGAGCTGGCCCGCGAGATCCGCGCGGTGATCGAAACCACCGCCTTCGATTGGCACGAACTGCTGGTCGATAATTTCATCGGCGCGCGGCGTGTGCGCCACGGCTGGGGCGCGTCCTATGGCAAGGCGGCTTATCCCGGTCTGTTCCGCAAGGGCGCCAAGATCTGGGGCAATGACCGGGTGCATCCGTCGCTGACCTGGAATGGCCGCAAGGGGCCGATGCTGACCCACCGCATCGAACATTTCGTCGATAAGAATATTTCCGACATGATCCGCCGCCTCGACAGTTATTCCACCGCGCGCGCCCGCGACCTGCGCGACCGGGGCGAGACCTGGGGCTCGTTCGCCTCGAACCTGCGGCGCATTTTTTCCCGGTTCTTCAAATGCTATGTCCGGAGGAAGGGGTATCGCGAGGGCGGCTACGGGTTTCTGGTCGCGGTTTTCGCCAGCCTGTATCCGATGCTGTCGCACTTGAAGGCTAAGTACGAGCGCGACGAATGAACCCGGCGAACGTCACATTGAACCTGGCTATATGTCGTTCGCCGGTCCGCCGCGACCGCGGCGGCGCGCCACATGGCGCGGAAGCCAAGCGCGCGGACGCGCGCGCCCGGCGCTTGAAGGGCTATATGTCGTGAAAATTCTTATGACGGATGACGGGATCGTCTTCGACGGACGGACCCTGGAGGAACGCCCGCTGGGCGGGGCCGAGACCTCGTTCATCGAGATGGCCAACGCGCTGGCGGCGCGCGGGCATGAGGTCTTGGTCTGCAATCGCTGCGAGGAGCCGATCACCCATAAAGGGGTGGAGTGGAGGCCGATTGAAAACGGCGTTCCCGACGACGCCGATTTGTATATCGCCAATCGGGGCGACCGGCTGCTGAAACTTGGCCGCCGGGCCAAGGCGATGATTTTCTGGATCCACAATCCCGCCGGATATCTTCTGAAAGGACGGTATCAGTGGAAGCTGGCGTGGCGCAAACCGGTCATCGTGTTTTCCGGGGCCAGTCATGCCGGGACCTATCCCCGTTGGGCCTTCGCGGGCGGGCGCGAGATCGTGCCGTACGGGGTCACCGATTTGTTCCGGCACGCGCTGTTGCGCCCGCCGCCGCCGCCGCGCGCGGTGTTCACCTCGAACCCGACGCGCTCGCTGGATTGGCTGCTGGATGTGTGGGAAAGCCGCATTCATCCGGCGATCCCCTCGGCGGAGCTGCATGTTTTCGCGGGTTCGGCCACTTATGGCGGGTCGGGGGCATCGCGGATGACGAGCGTGCTGGAACGCGCCGCCGCGTTGCGCCCGGCCGGGATCGTGCTGCGCGGACCGGTGCCCAAGGCGCGGTTGGGGCTGGAGCTGGCCGGCGCGCGCGCGCTGCTGTACCGGGGCGATATCGGCGAAACCTTCTGCTCGGCGGTGGCCGAGGCCCAGGCGATGGGCGTTCCGGCGGTGGTCGAGGATGTGGCCTGCATGGCCGAACGGGTCAAGGACGGTCAGACCGGTTTCGTGGTCAAGGGGGCCGACGCCTTCGCCGACGCCGCCCTTCGCCTGTTGACCGATCCCGGTTTGTGGGCGGCGCAGCACGCGGCCTGCTTGGCCGAACAACGCGATTGGACCTGGGACAAAGCGGCGGAGGAATTCGAACGGATTGCTCGAAGCGGGTCGATCGTGCCAGTATGCCGCCCTTGAACTTTCCTTACCTATCAGGTGGCACGATGAACAAGCCTTCGTTGGCGCTGGCGGCGGCGATGATTTTGATGGCGGGCGCCGGGTTATCGGCCTGCGACCAAGCCACATATAATTATCCCGAGGAAAATACCGGGACCGGCGCCCCTCGCATGACCAACGACAAGCGCGAGACCGTGTTCGGGTCCGAGGGCTTGTTCGGATCCGGCAAGGGCAAGGACAAGGACCAAGGCGGCAGCGCGCTGGGTGTGAATTCCTTCCTGTGGCGGGCCTCGCTCGACACGCTGGGCTTCCTGCCGATCGTCAACGCCGATCCGTTCGGCGGCACGATCATCACCGATTGGTACCAGTTGCCGGAAGCTCCCGACACCCGCTTCAAGCTGAACGTCTTCATCATCGACCGCGCGCTGCGGGCCGACGGCCTGAAGGTGTCGATCTTCAAGCAAGTGCGCGACGGCTCGGGGCAGTGGAACGACACCAAGGTCGATCCCAAGATGACCGCCGATATGGAAAACTCGATCCTGACCCGCGCGCGGCAACTGCGCATCGTTTCCGAATAGACCCCGAGGACCCATGGTTTCCGTGGATGAGCGATACAACGTCCGGGAAACCGAGACGAAGTGGCAGAAAATTTGGGACGAGCGCGGCAGTTTCGTCGCCGGTCACACCCCCGGCCGTCCCAAATACTATGTGCTTGAGATGTTCCCCTATCCCTCGGGGCGCATCCATATGGGCCATGTCCGCAACTACACGCTGGGCGACGTGGTCGCCCGGCACAAGCGGGCCAAGGGCTTTGATGTTCTGCATCCGATGGGCTGGGACGCTTTTGGCCTGCCCGCCGAAAACGCCGCCATCGAGCGCGGCGTGCACCCCGCCGCCTGGACGCGCGAGAATATCGCGGCGATGCGGGTCGAACTGAAATCGATGGGCCTGAGTTACGACTGGGCCCGCGAAATCGCCACCTGCGAGCCCGAGTATTACGTCCACGAACAGCGGATGTTCCTGGCCTTTTTGAAGGCCGGGCTGGTCTACCGCAAGGATTCCTGGGTCAACTGGGATCCGGTCGAGAATACCGTGCTGGCCAACGAGCAGGTGATCGACGGGCGCGGCTGGCGTTCGGGCGCCTTGGTCGAAAAGCGCCGCCTGACTCAATGGTTCCTAAAGATCACCGCCTTCGCCGAGGATCTGCTGAAGGGGTTGGAGGGGCTCGATCGCTGGCCCGACCGCGTGCGCGTGATGCAGGAGAACTGGATCGGCCGCTCCGAGGGCGCCAAGCTGGTTTGGGATCTGATCGGGCGCGGCGAAACCCTGGAAATCTACACCACCCGGCCGGACACCCTGTTCGGCGCGGCCTTCGTCGCGGTGTCGCCCAATCATCCGCTGGCCTCCGAGCTGGCCCAGACCAATCCGGCCTTGGCCGAGTTCATCGCCGAATGCAACCGCATGGGCACCTCGGAAGCCGCGCTGGAAACCGCCGAGAAAAAGGGCTTCGATACCGGCCTGAAGGCGCGTCATCCCTTCGCCCCGGACGTTTCGGTTCCGGTTTATGTCGCCAATTTCGTGCTGATGGAATATGGCACCGGCGCCATTTTCGGCTGCCCCGCGCACGATCAGCGCGATTTGGACTTCGCCCGCAAATACGGCCTAACGGTTCGCCCGGTGGTACTGCCCCCCGACGCCGATCCCGCCACCTTCACGGTGGAGGACGTCGCCTATGATGGCGAGGGCACCCTGTATAACTCGGACTTCCTGAACGGGTTGGAGGTCGCGGCGGCCAAAACGGCGGCGGGCGAGCGAATCGAGGCCCTTGGGCGGGGTCAACGCACCGTGCAGTGGCGCCTGCGTGATTGGGGGGTGTCGCGGCAACGCTATTGGGGCTGCCCGATTCCGGTGATCCACTGCCCGTCCTGCGGCGTCGTGCCGGTGCCCGAGGCCGATTTGCCGGTCCGCCTGCCCGACGACGTCACCTTCGACACGCCGGGCAACCCGCTGGCCCATCATCCCACGTGGTCGCACGTCGCCTGCCCGTCCTGCGGGGCGGCGGCGCGGCGCGAAACCGACACCTTCGATACCTTCTTCGAATCCTCGTGGTATTTCGCGCGCTATTGCTCGCCGGACTGCACCGATGCGCCCTTCGATCGGGCAAAAGCCGACCGCTGGTTGCCGGTCGATCAATATATCGGCGGCATCGAACATGCGGTGCTGCATCTGCTGTATTCGCGTTTTTTCACCCGCGCCATGAAGGAATGCGGCTTTCTCGGCGTCGAGGAGCCCTTCGCCGGGCTGCTGACCCAGGGCATGGTCTGCCACGAAACCTATAAATCGGAAGACGGCGGCTGGCTGTACCCCGAAGAGGTGGTCCGAGGCGCCGACGGTACCCTGACCCACGCCGAAACCCATCGTCCGGCCCACGCCGGGCGGTCGGAAAAGATGTCGAAATCCAAGCGCAACGTCGTCGATCCGGCGCGGATCATCACCACCTATGGCGCCGATACCGCGCGGCTGTTCATGCTGTCCGATTCGCCGCCGGAACGGGATTTGGAATGGACCGAGGCCGGAATCGACGGTGCGTGGCGCTATGTCAACCGGCTCTGGCGGATGGTGGCGCGGCCGCAGGTAAGCTTGGCCGAACCCGGCGCCCCGCTTCCCGCCTTGTCGCCCGAAGCCGCCAAGGCGCGGCGCGTGGTGCACAAAACCATCGCGGCGGTCGATGAGGATCTGGATCGCTTCCATTTCAACAAGGCGGTCGCCCGCGTGCGCGAGATGACCAACGCCTTGGGCGAGATGGGAGATACCGACGGCGCCGGGTGGGTGCTGCGCGAAGGCCTCGAAGCCGCCGCCCGGCTGATCGGTCCGATGATGCCGCATTTGGCCGAGGAAATGTGGGCCGCCCTCGACCACGCCACGCCGCTCGCCGAATCGCCGTGGCCGGAGGTCGATCCGACGTTGCTGGTCGAGGATCAGGTGACCATCGCCGTGCAGGTCAACGGCAAGCTGCGCGCCACCTTCGATCTGCCCAAGGGAGCCGACCGCGCCTTGGCCGAACAAACGGCACTTGCGCTGCCGGGGGTGATCGCGGCAATGTCGGGAAAGCCTGCCAAAAAGGTGGTCGTCGTGCCGGATCGGATCGTCAATGTGGTCATCTAGGCTTCTTCTGATCGTTGTCGGCCTGGTCCTTTCGGGCTGTGGCTTTCATCCGATGTACGGCCAGCGGGCCGACAGCGTCGCGGGCGCCGCCGGGCCGGAGCTGGCGGCCATTCGTATCGCCGCGATCGCCGACCGCAAGGGACAGATCCTGCGCAACGCCTTGCTGGAGCGCCTGAACCCGCGCGGTGAACCCGACAAACCGCGCTATGTGCTGACCGTGACCGTGTCCGAATCGATGACCGGCCTGGGCGTGCAGCGCAACAACACCGCCAGCTTGGGCGAAATGACGGTGAGCGCGACCTATCAATTGAGAACCTTTTTGACCGCGGCCCCCGTCGCCTCGGGCTCGGCAACATCCGTCGTCAGTGTCGATTACCTCGGCGCCCGTTACGGCAGCGTTGCGATCGAACGCGATGCCGAGGATCGCGTGCTGATCGATATCGCCGATGATCTTCGCAATCAGCTCGCCGCCCGCCTGAAAAACCCGGCCGTTACCCCCGAAACGGACGAATTCGGCCAGCCAACCGGGCGCGCCGGGACCCCTGCCCCGTGAAACTGAACGGCGGCCGGGTCGAGGCGTTCCTCAAATCCCCTGGCGCCGTGCGGGCGGTTTTGGTGTACGGCGCCGATACCGGTTTGGTGCGCGAACGGGTCGAACGGCTGATGCGCCTCGCCGTCGAGGATTTACGCGATCCCTTCCGGGTCGCCGAACTGTCGCCCGCCCATCTGAAGGACGATCCGGCCCGCTTGGCCGACGAGGCCGCCGCCTTGGCGCTGACCGGCGGCAAGCGCGTGGTCGTGGTCCGCGACGGTGGTGATTCGATAACCGGTGTGGTCGGGGCCTTTCTCGGCCATCCGGTTGGCGACGCGCTGGTGGTGGTCGAGGCCAGTGAATTGGGTCCCCGTTCGTCGCTGCGCAAGCTGTTCGAGACGGCCGACAATGCCGCGGCGCTTGCCTGCTACGCGGACGAGGGAGCCAGTCTGGCCCAAGTCATCGCCGAGGAACTGAAAGCCGCCGGCCTGACCATCGAGTCCGACGCCCTGGCCTTTCTAACCGCCCATCTGGGGGCCGACCGCCGCCTGACCCGCGCCGAGTTGACCAAACTGGCGCTGTATATGGGGGAACCCGGCCGGGTGACCTTGGCCGACGCGGTCGCCTCGGTCGGCGACGCCAGCGCCTTGTCGCTCGACGATCTGTGTTTCGGCTGCGCCGACGGCGACGTGGGGACCGCGCTTTCAACCTTCGAACGGCTGCTGGGCGAGGGGACCCAGCCGATTTCGGTGTTGCGCACCGTCGGACGGCATTTTCAACGCCTGCATCTGGCCGCCGGATGGGTGGAAAAGGGCCGCTCGCCCGAGGACGCGATCGGACAACTGAAACCCCCGGTGATCTTCAAATCGGTCGAGCGTTTCCGCCGTCAATTGGGCCGCTGGCCGGCCGATCGCCTGGGCCGTGCGCTGCAAATCCTGCTTGAGGCCGAGTCGGACTGCAAGACCACCGGCATGCCCGCCGCCGAAATCACCGGGCGGGCCTTGATCGCGCTTGCCCGCGCCGCGGGGCGCAGATGAAATTTTACGCCGCGGGGCGCAGGTGACATCGCACTTTCGCTTCGCCTCAAAGACGGGTAAAAGGGCCGGACCTTCGGGATTGCATTAGGCGAGGATGAGAATGAAGACGACGATTCGTCCGGTGACGGCGGAAGAGCAGGCGGGCTGGCCCAAGACCGTTATCGTGCCGTTGGAGAAGCCGTTCGTCGATGAGCGCGGCGCCATCCAGCCGCTGGTCGATGTCCCGATGGAATCCTGCGTGCTGATTTCCTCGAAAAAGGGCACCGTGCGGGCCAATCACTATCACCAGACCGACTGGCACTATTGCTATGTCCTGGACGGCGAAATCGAATATTGGGAACGCCCGACCGGCTCGGCCGAAGCCCCCACCAAGACCGTGATCGGCGCCGGGACGATGTTCTTCACCGGTCCCAACCTGGATCATTCGATGGTGTTCACCAAGGACACCACCTTCCTGACCTTCGGGCGCAATTCCCGCTCCCAGGAAGTCTACGAGGCGGACGTCGTTCGTATTCCCCATCTGCCGCCGCAGGGCTGAGCCGGTCATGAGCGACCGGCCCACCTGCCGCCGACGCGACGACTGCCGCCTGTGCGGCGGCAAGCGTTTGACCCAAGTGGTGTCGCTGGAACCGACGCCGCCGGCCAACGCCTTCGTCCCGGCGGCATTGTTGGACCGCGCGCAGGACCGCTTTCCGCTGGATCTGTTCTTCTGCGCCGATTGCGGCCATCTGCAATTGCTGGACGTGGTCGATCCGTCCGCGCTGTTTTCCGATTACGTCTATGTCTCGGGCACCTCGCCGGTCTTCGTGAAACATTTCGAGGATTACGCCGACAGCGTGATCCGGCGTTTCCAGCCCAAGGCGGGGTCCTTGGTACTCGATATCGGCTCGAACGACGGCACCTTGCTGGGTTTTTTCAAAAAGGCCGGGCATGCGGTGCTGGGCGTCGATCCGGCCCGCGACATCGCCGCCAAGGCGACCCTGGCGGGTATCGAAACCCAGTGCGGCTTCTTCACCGAGGACATGGCGCAAGCCGTGCGGGCCGAACGCGGCGCCGCCTCGGTTATCACCGCTAACAATGTTTTCGCCCATATCGATGATCTGGCGGGGGTGACGCGGGGCATCCGGCACCTGCTGGACGATAATGGCGTGTTCGTCTTCGAGGTCTCGTACCTGCTTGATGTGGTTGAGAAAACCCTGTTCGACACGGTCTATCACGAACATCTCGATTATCATTCGGTCGGCCCCTTGGTGCGGTTTTTCGATGCCCACGGCATGGAGCTGATCGAGACGGAACGGGTTTCGTCGCACGGCGGTTCGCTGCGCGGCACGGCACAGCCCAAGGGCGGACGCCATCCGGTTGGCGCCTCGGTGGCCGAGGCCTTGGCCGCCGAAACCAAGGCCGGTCTCGACCGCGCCGAAACCTTCCAGGACTTCGCCCGCCATATCGGCGCCCTAAAAGATGAATTGGGCAGCCTGCTGCGCGGCCTGAAGGCCGAAGGCAAGCGCATCGCCGGATTCGGGGCGCCCGCCAAGGCGACCACCTTGATGTATCATTTCGGTCTCGGTCCGGACCTTATCGACTACATCATCGACGACAGCCCGCTTAAACAGGGGCTGTTCACCCCCGGTCTGCATGTTCCCGTGCTGTCCAGCGCGGCCCTGACCGGCAAGAAACCCGATATTCTGCTGATCTTGGCGTGGAATTTCGCGGCGTCGATCATCGCCAAGAATGCCGCCTTCCGCGAAGCGGGCGGGCGGTTTGTCGTCCCCCTGCCCCGTGTCGAGGTGTTATGAGCGAGTTTCTGCTGCAATCCGATATCGCCGAGATCGTCACCCGGCTGGGCGACGCCGCCCATGATTTCTCCGGCAAGACCGTGCTGCTGACCGGCGGGCGCGGCTTTCTCGGCCGCTATTTCATGGAAATCTTCGCGCGTTTGAACCGCGAGGTTCTGGAAAAGCCCTGCCGCCTGATCGCTCTCGACAATCTGATCACGGCGGGCAAGGAAGGGGCCGACATCCCCGAGATGGAGCATGTCACCTTCATCAATCACAATGTGATCGAGCCGTTCCACTTCCCGGAACCCGTTCACTATGTGATCCACGCGGCCGGTATCGCCAGCCCGTTCTATTACCGCGCCTTCCCGCTGGAGACCCTGGAGGTCGCGGCGCGCGGCACCCGCAACATGCTGGAACTGGCCGACGCCAACAAGGCGCGCTTCGTGTTCTTCTCGTCCTCCGAGATTTACGGCGATCCCGACGCCAAGCATGTGCCGACCCCGGAAAGCTATCGCGGCAACGTGTCGTGCCAGGGTCCCCGCGCTTGCTATGACGAGTCCAAGCGGATGGGCGAAACCCTGTGCCACATTTTCCACGAAACCCGTGGCACCCACACCAACACCATCCGGCCGTTCAACGTGTTCGGCCCCGGCATGCAGGAAACCGACTACCGCGTGCTGCCGAATTTCGGCAACCGGATCAAGGCCAAGAAGCCCCTGAACGTTTACGGCTCGGGCAACCAGACCCGCACCTTCTGCTACATCACCGACGCGATGGTCGGCTTCACGCTGGTGGTCCTGCGCGGCGTGGCGGGCGAGCCCTATAACATCGGCAATCCCAAGCCGGAAATCTCGATGGTCGATCTGGTCAAGCGCATGGAAATCGTGCTCAAGAAGAAGATCGAGCACAACATCATCGAATATCCCGACAGCTATCCGGCGGACGAACCCAACCGCCGCTGCCCCGACATCCGTAAAGCCCGGCTGCAACTGAAGTTCGAGCCCAGCGTCGATCTCGACGACGGCTTGAAGCGGTTCTTCCTCTGGGCCGACACGGTTTATACCGGCGAGGGCTGATGTCCAAAACCCGGATCGGCGTGATCGGGGCCGGCCGTTGGGGCCGGGTGATCCTGCGCGCCGCCGCCGGGGTCGCGGGGATTGCCGTCACCGGTCTGGCCAGCGGCAACCCGAACAGCGCGGCCCAGCTGCCCCCCGGCGCTCGGGCGTTTGCCGATTGGCGGGCGATGATCGCGGCGGGCGGCCTGGATGGGGTGGTGATCGCCACCCCGCCCGCCACGCACGCCGCCATCGCCACGGCGGCGATCGAGGCGGGACTGGGCGTGTTCATTGAAAAACCGCTGACCCTGAACGGCGCCGAGGCGCAAGCCTTGCGCGATTTTGCCGCCCACCGCCAGGCGGTGGTGCGGGTCGATCACATTCATCTGTTCAGCCCGGCCTTTCGCGCGCTGAAGGCGCAGGCCGCAAACATCCGCGCCTTGCGCGGCGTCGCGGGGAATTGGGGGCCGTACCGCTCCGATGCCTCGGTCCTGTGGGATTGGGGGCCGCACGATATCGCGATGGCGCTGGATCTGATGGGCCGGCTCCCAACCAAGATCGCGGCGCGTCGGCTTGACCGGCGCGACGTCGAGGGCGGGGTGGGGGAAACCCTTCGTCTTTCCTTGGACTTCGACGGCGTCGCCGCCGATATCGTGATCGGCACGCTGATGGACAAGACCCGCCGCTTCGAGGTCGATTCCGGCGGCGGCACGCTGTCTTACGACGATTTGGCCGCCGACAAGCTGTGTTGGAACGGCCGGCCGCTGGCCTGCCCGGCCACCCCGCCTCTCAGCGTCGCCTTGGCCGAATTCGGGGCCGCCGTGGCCACGCGCGACACCGCGCTGGATCAACTCGATTTAGGAATCCGGGTGGTCGAGGTCTTGGAGCGTTGCCAACAGGATTTGGACTAAGCCGATGTGCGGAATCGCCGGCAGCACCCGGGGCGATCCGGCGGTTCTCACCGCGATGGCGGACCGTTTGGCCCACCGGGGACCGGACGGCACCGGCCAATGGGTCGATCCCACCGCCGGTTTCGGGCTGACCCACACAAGGCTGGCGATCATCGATCTGTCAACCGGCGGGGCGCAGCCGATGACCTCGCCCTGCGGGCGCTGGGTTCTCGCCTTCAACGGGGAAATCTATAATTACCGGGCGCTGAAGGCCGATCTCGAGGCCAAGGGCGAGACCTTCACCTCGACCAGCGATACCGAGGTGCTGTTGCGTCTGCTGACCCGCTTGGGCCGCGCCGCGCTGGATCGCTTGATCGGCATGTTCGCCTTCGCCCTGTGGGACCGCGAGCGGCACGAGTTGCTGCTGGTTCGCGACCGGCTGGGGGTCAAGCCGCTGGTCTGGGCGGCCCTGCCCGATGGCGGATTGGCCTTCGCCTCGGAAATCGACGCCTTGCGCGCCCATCCAGGCTTGGATCTGGGAATCGAGGCCGAAGCGCTTTCGGCCTATCTGGCGTTGCTTTATGTCCCCGCGCCCTTGACCATGCATCGGGGCATCCGCAAGCTGGAACCCGGCCACTGGCTGATTTGGCGGGCCGGAAAGGTCGAGACCGGGCGCTGGTGGGCGCCCGATTACCGGGGCTTGCGGCGGATCACCGTCGATCAAGCCGCCGAGGAATTGCAGCCGCTGATCACCTCGGCGGTCGAGCTGCGCCTGGAGGCGGATGTCGAGGTCGGTTGCTTCCTGTCGGGCGGCATCGACAGTTCGGTGATCGCCGCCGTGATGGCCGATTTGTGCCGCAAACGGGGCGCGCCGCCGCCCCGCACCTTCACGATGACCTTCGACGAGGCCGCCTACGACGAGCGCGAGGCGGCCAGCGCGGTCGCCCGCCATATCGGATCGGTCCACACCGAATTGCCCGCGCGGCCCAAGGTCGCGGGGTTTCTCGACGCCATGGTCCGCCTGTTCGGCGAGCCCTTCGGCAATCCGACCGCGCTTTTAATCCATGATCTCAGCCAGATGGCGCGCCGGCATGTCAAGGTTGCCTTGGTCGGCGACGGCGGCGACGAGGTGTTCGGCGGCTATCCCCGCTACCAGGGCGGCCTGTTGGCCGAGCGGCTGAGCCAGCGGATTCCCCGGCGACTGCGTTCGTTGGCCGCCTCGGCCGCCGGACTCGTGCCGGAGAGCACAAGCGGCTATCATGGGTGGCGGCGCGCGCGGGAATTTCTCTCATCCCTGGCATTATCCGACGCTGAACGCTATGGCAGTTGGGTCGAGTACTTCGATCCCGAGGAGCGTCAACACCTTCTTAACCTTTCCGCCGCCCCGCATCGCCCCATCGCCGAACTCTACCGTTCGTGTGCGTTGCCACACCCCCTTGATGTTATGCAACAGATTGATTTAACGTCATTTCTTCCAGGAAATTTACTGGCCTACGGCGATGCGATGAGCATGTCGGTCGCCTTGGAGTTGCGCCTTCCGCTGCTTGATCACCGGCTTGTCGAGGCGGTTGGGCGAATCGGCGCCGCTGTCCGTTTCGATTCTGGAAAGAAAACCCTGCTGAAGGCGGTGGCTCGGCGGCTTTTGCCAACTGCGATTGTGGATCGCCCCAAATTGGGCTTCAATCCCCCGATGGGGGTGTGGCTGAAGGGGGAATTGAAGCCGTTGGTCGATGAGCGTTTGACCCCCGGCCGGATGGCCCGCGCCGGGTTGGAGTGGGCGCCGATCGCCCGCCTGCTGGCGGAACACCAAGGCGGGCGGCGCGATCACGCGCTGAAAATCTGGGCCTTGTTGACACTGGACGCTTGGCGCGAGGGGACCAACGCATGATCCCGGCGGCGGCGATTTTCGATCTCGACGGCACCCTGGTTGATAGCGTGGCCGATGTCGGCTTTTCGCTGAACGCCACCCTGATTGCCTGGGGACGCCCGGCGTTGGAGCTGGACCAAATCCGCCCGATGATGGGCGAGGGTGCCAAGGCCTTGCTGCAACGCGCCTTCGCCGCCACCGGCGGCGCGCCGTCCGATCCCGGGGCAACCCTGTCCGACTTTCAAGAGCGTTACGCCGCCCGCCCGATCGTTGGGACTTGCCTATATCCGGGGGCCCTGGCGGTTTTAACCCGGTTGCGCGGCAAGGGTGTTCCTTTGGGGCTGTGCACCAACAAGCCCGAACGCATCACCCGGCTGGTCTTGGACGGTTTGGGTTTGACCCCGTTCTTCGCCGCGATGACCGGCGGCGACACCTTCGCCTTCCGCAAACCCGACGGCCGCCATATCCTGGAAACCCTGGCCCGGATGGGCACGGTCACCGGACCGGTGATTTATGTCGGCGATTCCTTGGCCGATGCCCAAGCGGCGAAGGCGGCCGGGGTCCCGATGATCGCGGTGTCGTTCGGATACGGGGGCGATGTCTCGACGCTCGGCGCCGACCGGGTGATCGATGATTACGGCCAATTCGACGCCGCCCTTGAATCGATTTGACATTCCCACCCCCACCCGCGAAAACCCTGAACCATGAAACAAGTCATTCAAAGCGCCCGCAGCGGCGAACTCGCGCTCAAGGACGTTCCCTCGCCGAAGGTGAAGTCCGGTTGTCTGTTGGTCCGTACCCGCGCCTCGCTGATTAGCGCCGGGACCGAACGGATGGTCATCGACTTCGCCCGCAAAAGTCTGGCGGGTAAGGCCAAGGAACGCCCCGATCTGGTCCGCAAGGTGATGGACAAGGCACGGCGCGACGGTTTGGCCGCCACCCTGAAAGCCGTGATCGCCCGTTTGGACGAACCTTTGCCGCTGGGTTATTCCGCCGCCGGTGATGTCATCGCGGTCGGCGCCGGGCTGGAGGGGCGCTTTCAGGTCGGGCAAAAGGTCGCAATGGCCGGGGCGGGTTTGGCCAATCATGCGGAATTGAATGTCGTGCCGCGATCGCTGGCCGTGCCGGTTCCCGACGACGTTTCCTATGAAGACGCGTGTTACGGCACGCTTGGCGCGATTTCGATGGCGGGCGTGCGCAATCTTGGCGCTGGCCTTGGCGATGTTATCGCCGTTATTGGCGTTGGTCTGGTCGGTCAGATCGCCGCGCAATTGCTGAGCCTGCAAGGGGCCCGGGTGATCGCGATCGATGTCGATCCCGGCCGCCTGGCCCTGGCCGAACGGTTCGGTGCCGAATTGACCTGGCGCTTGGGCGAGCCCGGCCTGCTCGACGCCGTGGCGGCGCTGACCGGCGGGGTCGGCTGCGACGGTATTTTGATCGCGGCGGCCACCGAATCCAGCGGCCCCTTGGATCTGGCGGCCGAGCTGGCGCGCGATCGCGCCCACGTGGTGCTGGTCGGCAAAACCGGCACCGAGGTGCCGTTCGGCCCCTTCATGAAAAAGGAATTGTCGCTGGTGGTGTCGCGCTCGTATGGGCCGGGCCGCTATGACGACGCTTTCGAAGGGCGCGGCATCAAATATCCGGTCGGCTGGGTGCGTTGGACCGAAACCGAAAATCTGCGCGAATGCGTGCGCCTGATGGCGCCGTCGCTGCCCCAGCGCCTGAATGTCGCGGGCCTGACCACCCACAGCTTCGCCTTTGAAAAGGCGCTTGATGCCTATGATCTGGTGACCAGCGGCGGCGAGCCGCATCTCGGCGTGGTTCTTCGTTACGAGGAACCAACGGTGTCCGCCTTCCCCGCCTTCGAATCCGGCAAGCCCGCGTCCGGCGGCTGTGTGCTGGGCGTGCTGGGGGCGGGCAGCTTCGCGCGCACGGTGTTGTTGCCGGAATTGAAGCGGATTTCCGGGGTGACCTTCCGCGCCCTGGCGACCACCCGCGGCCAAACCGCCGGTCATGCGGCCAAGGCGTTCGGCTTCGAACAGGCGACCACCGAAATCGGCGACGTTTTGAACGATCCCTCGATCAACGCGGTGCTGATCGCCACCCGTCATGCCGATCACGCGGATCTGACCGCGCGCGCCCTGGCCGCCGGGAAATCCGTGCTGGTCGAAAAGCCGCTGGCGCTCGACCGCGAACAATTGGCGGCGGTGGTGGCGGCGCGCCACGCCTCGAAGGCCTTCTTCATGGTCGGCTTCAACCGCCGTTTCGCGCCGATGAGCGTGAAGGCCCGCGACCATCTGGCGCGGCACACGGGTCCGAAGATGCTGGTGCTGCGGGTCAATGCCGGGGCGCTGCCCGCCGACAGCTGGGTCAATGCCGAGGAAGAGGGCGGCGGCCGTATCTTGGGCGAGCTCTGCCATTTCATCGATTTGGCGCGCATGCTGCTGGGCTCGGCGATCGTCAGCGTCGATGCCCAGGCCGCCCAAGTGGCGGTCGGCGGCTGCGACGATTTGACCGTGACCCTGGGCTTCGCCGACGGCTCGCTGGGCACCATCATCTATACCGCTCTGGGCGATTCCTCGTTCTCGAAGGAACGGTTCGAGTGTTTTGCCGGCGGAACGGTGGTCACCATCGACAATTTCCGCACGCTGTCGATTACCGGCGACGGGCGGACCCGCACCGAGAAAGCCGCGATGGGCCAAGACAAGGGCCACCGCGCCGAATTGGAGCTGTTCGCCGCCGGGGTGAAAAGCGGCATCCCGCCGGTCGATGAGGCTGAATTGATCGAAACCAGTCTGGCGACCATCGCCGTTCTGGAAAGCTTGCGCGAAGGCCGCCGGATCAACCTCGCCGAGGGCGCATGATCGCTTCGGTCTGGACGTCCGGGTTGGCGGCGATCGGCACATCCTTTGGGGTGACGGTGGTCCTGACGCGCGAGGTTCTAGAGCTGTTGCGCCGCCACCGGATTTTGGATCGTCCGAACGAACGCTCGATGCATGCGAACGCCACGCCGCGTGGCGGCGGCATCGCGGTGATGGCGGCGGTTTTGCTGGTTTGGGGGGGTTTGGCCGTGGTTCCCGGCCCTTTAAGTGCCTGGGCCTGGGTGGGAATCGGCGGCGCCTTGTTGTTGATGACCGCGTCCTGGGCCGACGATCGTCACAATTTGCCGCAGGCGCCGCGTCTGCTGGCCCATATCGGCGCGGTCGGCGGCGCCTTGTGCCTGTTGCCCGGCGACCTGACGGTGTTTTCCGGCTTGGTTCCGGTTTGGGCGGACCGGTTGATTACCGCGCTGGCTTGGGTTTGGTTCACCAACCTCTATAATTTCATGGACGGGATCGACGGGATTACCGGTGTGGAAACCGCCGCCTTGGGGCTGGGCATCGCGGTGATCGGGGCGGTGGCGGCGCCGGTTTTGCCCTTGGCGCCGTTCGGCTTGGCCTTGGCAGGCGGCGGATTGGGATTTTTGGTGTGGAACTGGCACCCGGCCCGGGTGTTTTTGGGCGATGTCGGCAGCGTGCCGCTGGGATTTTTGCTGGGCGGGCTGCTGCTGCATCTGGCCTTGGCCGGGTATCTCGCGGCGGCGGTGATCTTGCCCGCCTATTATCTGGCCGACGCCACCATCACCTTGGTTCATCGCCTGATCGACGGCGAGCGGATTTGGCAGGCGCATCGCCGTCACTTCTATCAACGCGCCGTGCGCGGCGGAACTCCGCCCAACCGGGTGGCGCTGTTCATCGCGGGCGGCAATGCGGGTTTGGTGATTGCCGCCGGGCTAACCGCCGCCGGATCTTTTTGGACGGGCGTGATCGCCGCGGGCCTGGTGGTCACCGGGATGCTGGCGTGCTTGCAGCTTTGGGCGCGGGGAGCGGTTCGATGAGGGTGCTGATCACCGGGGCCACCGGCTTCGTCGGGCATGCCTTATGCCATACACTGCGCGACGCGGGGATGGCGGTCACCGCCGCCGTGCGCGCCGAAATTTTTCCAGCACCCGGAATCGAATGGCGCACCGTCGGTGAGATCGGCCCCGAAACGGATTGGACGGCGGCGCTGGCGGGCGCCGACGCGGTGGTCCACACCGCCGGGCGCGCCCATGTGATGAAGGAACAAAAGGGCGCCGACCCCGAAGCCCTGTTCCGCCGGATCAATACCGAGGGTACCCTTGCCCTGGCCCGCCAAGCCGCCCGCGCCGGGGTGAAGCGCTTCGTCTTCGTCAGCTCGATCAAGGTTAACGGCGAAACCGCCGATCCGGCCCACCCATTTTGCGCGGGCGATCCTCCGGCCCCCGCCGACCCCTATGGCCGCTCGAAAGCCGCCGCCGAAATCGGCCTGGCCGATTTGGGTTTGGATCTGACGGTGATTCGCCCGCCCTTGGTGCACGGACCGGCGGTAAAGGGCAATCTGGCCGCCTTGATGCGCCTGATCCGCCTGGGCATCCCGCTGCCGCTGGGCGGGATCGACAACCGCCGCAGCGTGATCGGCCGGACCAATCTGAACAACGCCCTGCATTTTTTGCTGACCCACCCGGCCACCATCGGCGGCACCTTCCTGATCAAGGACGGCGAAGACGTTTCGACCCCGGACCTGATTCGCCGCTTGGCGCGCGCGATGAACCGCCCGGCGCGTTTGCTGCCAATTCCCCAAGGTCTTTTGCGCCGCCTGCCGGGCGGGGCGATCAAACGGCTGACCGGCTCGCTGGTGGTCGATGACGGCCCGCTGCGCGCCCTGGGTTGGCGGCCACCTTTAACGCTGGATCAAGGACTTGCCACGATGGCCCAAGCGAATCGGGAGCAACGGCGATGAGCGGACCCCTTATTCCGGTGATTTTATCGGGCGGGGCGGGAACCCGCCTGTGGCCGCTCTCGCGCGAGCTTTATCCCAAACAATTGCTGCCCTTGTGTTCCGACCGCACGCTGTTGCAAGAAACCGCGTTGCGCATCGAGGCGGCCCCGATCGTGGTGTGCAACCAGGAACACCGCTTCATCGTCGCCGAGCAGATCCGCGAAATCGGCATCGAGGCACAACGGATCGTTATCGAACCGATCGGCCGCAACACCCTGCCCGCGATTACCATCGCCGCCCTGATGAACGAGGCGACCCCGGACGCGCTGTTGCTGGTGATGCCCTCGGACCACAGCATCCTTGATCACGCCGCCTTTCAAGACGGCGTCGCCCGCGCCGTGGGTTTGGCCGAAAGCGGGCATTTGGTAACCTTCGGCATTCACCCCGAACGCGCCGAGACCGGCTATGGCTATATTCGCCGGGGTGTGGCCACGGGCGGCGGCTTCACGGTGGACCGCTTCGTCGAGAAGCCCGACGCCGAGACCGCCGCCGGATATCTTGCGTCGGGCGGCTATGATTGGAACAGTGGCATTTTCCTGTTCCCCGTCGGGGTTTTCTTGGCCGAGGTCGAACGATTGTCGCCGGACCTGCTGGCCGGATGCCGCCGGGCCCTGGCCGAGGGCAGCGCCGATTTATTCTTTTTCCGCCTGGGCGAAGCCGCCTTCGCCGCCGTTCCCAGCCAGTCGGTCGATTACGGCGTGATGGAACGCACCGACAAGGCCGCCGTGGTGCCGGTCCGCATGGGCTGGTCGGATATCGGCTCGTGGTCGGCGCTGTGGCGCGAAACCCCGCAAGACGATCACGGCAACGCGGTGATCGGCGACGGGGTCGTTTTGAATTCGCAAGGATGTTATGTGCGGGCCGAACATGGCTTGGTCGCGGCGGTCGGTGTCCGCGATCTGGTGATCGTCGCCACCGGCGACGCGGTGCTGGTCGCCGACAAGTCCGCCGATCAGGACGTGAAAAAGATCGTCGAAATTCTGAAAACCCGCCAGCGACCCGAGGCGACCCAAGGCTTGCGGGTGTGGCGCCCGTGGGGCTGGTTCGAAACCGTCGAGGAAGGGCCGCGCTTCAAGGTCAAACAGCTTCAGGTCGAACCCGGCGCCAAGCTGAGCCTGCAAAAACATTGGCACCGCAGCGAGCATTGGGTGGTGGTCACCGGCACCGCGATCGTCACCCGCGACGGCAGCGATTTCATCCTGCGCGAGAACGAATCGACCTTCATCCCGGCGGGCACGCCGCATCGTTTGGAAAATCCCGGCAAGGTGCCGCTGCGCTTGATCGAGGTGCAGTCGGGCGAATATGTCGGGGAAGACGATATCGTGCGGCTGGAGGATGTTTACGGACGGTAGGTTACTCGTCCTTCCGCCGAAGGAATAAATACAGCGCGCCCTCGCCCCCCATGCTGGGGGGCGGCGGTGCCGTAGCGCACCACCCAGCCGTTCAGCGGCGTCATGGTCAGCCAGCGCGGCACTTGGGTGCGCAACACCCCTTCACCCATCCGCCCCTTGCCGGTCACCACCAGAAGGCAGCGCCGCCCGGCGCGATGCGACGCGCCGACAAAGGAAATCAGCGCCGAATGGGCGCCCGCTTGGGTCAGACCGTGCAAATCCAGGCTGGCCTCGACCGGCAGCACCCCGCGTTTCAGACGCCGCACCGTGCGCCGGTCCAAGCCCGGCGGCGCCACCCCTTCGATCACGCCGCGCACCGGCCGCGTTCGTTGCGGCATCACAACCAGATCTGGCGAGGGCTCGGGCGGCGGGCGGCGCTCTTCCGGCGGCGGTTCGGCCGCGCGGCCCGGCAACGGCACCACGTCGCGCACGATGGTCCGCCAAACCCGGACGTCGTCGCGATTCACGGCGCCGGCGACGGCTGGGGAGCCGCCTCGTTGTCGATGATTTCAACGGATTCATCGCCGGCGACGGTATCGCCGTCCCACGGCGTATCGGCGAGATCCTCGTCCACTTCACCGACCACCACCGGGCGGGGCGTCGGAAAAACCGGCTCGAACGGCGGCGGCTCGACCACGACGGATGGAGGCGGGGGCGGGGGCGGGGGCGGTGATTCAACGGGTGGGGACGCCACCGCCGGTTGCGGCTGATCGGCGCCCAGGTTGCGCCGCGTGAATTTCCGCCAATCGCCGAACGGCGCCAAGCACGGCGGCTCGTGGCTGCCGGTGACGGTCAGCGCGACACCGCCCAACCGCCAGACTGCCTGCCAATAAGCTAGACTGTGCAGCATCACCGCCACCGTCCGCTGCTGTAGCCGCCACGCGACCAGATAACGGCTACCGACGATATGAATCAGCACGCCCAGCGTCATCGAGACCAGCCCCAAGGGCAGACCGGTCGCCAGCAAAATCGCCAGCGCGCCCAGCATCATTACCAGCAACGGCGCGAGGTGGTCCCACGGCGAATGAACCGGCGAGCCCGCGAAATCCAGCACCGCCGGGTTGGCGGCGATCCGCACCCGGCCCGCCCGGACGGCCAGCACCATCCGTTGAAACAGCTCCTCATTGTCGCGTGCCTTGGCATGGTCGGCGGCACTCATCGGTTCCCCTCCGCCAGTCGCGGCGAACGGTGGCTGGGAACCAGCAACCAGATCCGCCCCGAGGATTTCATCACTCCCGCCGCCTGAAAGGCGGCCTCGCCCGTGCCCCAAAACACGTCGCCGCGAACCGGTCCCTTGATGGCCGCCCCTGTATCTTGGGCCAGCATCAGGCGGCGCAACGCTGTTCCGTCCGGCGCGGTGGTATCCAACCAGACCGGCATGCCCAACGGCACGAAGGCCGGATCGACGGCCAGCGACCGCCCGGCGGTCAAGGCCACCCCCTCGCTTCCCACCGGACCATCCCCGCCTTGCAGCGCGTGGTAAAAGATATAGCGCGGATTGCCCGCCATCAGCGGCCCCGCCTCGCCGGGGTGCGCCTTCAGCCATGCCCGGATCACCGGCATCGAGGAACCGGGCGGAATCTTGCCCGCCTCGGCCAGGATTTTCCCAAGCCCGACGAAGCGCCGCCCGTTGGTGGCCGCGACACCCACCCGCAGCACCGTGCCGTCGTCCAGCACGATGCGTCCCGATCCCTGGATATGCAGAATATGCGCATCGACCGGATCGTCCAGCCAAACCAGCGGCGGCGCCACATCATCGATGGCGCCCGCTTCGATCTCGGCACGGTCGGGATAAGGGTCGAGGCGGCCGTTGCCCAAGCGCCCGGCGATCTGGTCGTGGCTGATGTCGGGGCGCAGGCGGCCCAGATCGACGGTGATCAAATCCTTGGGCCGCGCGCGCAAGGCCACGGTGAAGGGACCGTGGCGATGCCGGGACCCCTTCAATTCGGGTTCGTAATAACCTGTGAAGATGCCTTGGCCCGCGGCGGCGAACACCCGGAACCAGTCCTCGAAAAAGGCGCGGGCGGCTTGATCGTCGCCGTCCACGAGATGGCGGGCGGCGCCGCACGGCGCCATCCAATCGGCGGCGGTGCCGCCGGTCCCCTCGGCCCCGATGCTGTGGTCGGGCGGCAGTTGTTCGATTCTCCGGCAGGATTTCAGCAGGGCCGGGATCGCCGCCGCCACCCCATCGGCCCGCCAGCCGGGCAATTGCGACCAGTCGGCCGGGGTCAGGATCAAACGATCGGCGGCCGGAGGAGGTGCCATCGGCGCCGGGGTTTCGGCGCACCCCGCCAGCAAGACCAATCCCGCCAGCAGCAAACGGCGCATCATTCCTCCGGGGAGCGGGTCGCCACCAGCCGCCAATTCGGATCGCGCGAGGCCAAATCGCGTTCGAACATCCACTCGTCGATCACCTCGATCGGCGGGGCCGCCTCGGCGCCGATGGTCTGAAGCGAAACGAACCGCACGGTGATCCGCGCGACCCGTCCATCCAGCGTGGCCCCTTCGACATCGGCGGATTTCAGGGCGATCAGCTCACCCTCGCCGGGTGCGCCGTCGCGGGCGGTGATCGCCTGCTCGAAATCGCGGTAGACCGCGTCCGACAGCAGCGGGCGCAAGGTGGCGCTGTCCCCGGCGGTGAAGGCGCGGACGATCATCTCGAACGCCGCGCGGGCCCCGGCCAGAAACTGGGCGGACTGGAAATTCGGGTCGGCGGCTTCGATCGCGGGCAACCCGGTAACGGCTGGACCCGCGCGGCGCGCCGCCAAATCGATGATGTTGTTGGCATTGGCCGGTTGCGGACCGGATTGCACCGGCGGCGGGCCCGCGTTCCAGCGCGGCGGCGGATTTTCGCTGCCGGTACGCCGCCCCAGCACACCGCGCAGCCGCAGCAGCACGAAGGCCGCCACGACGGCGAAAAAGATGATATCGAGAAAGCCGCTGCCGTCGTTCATGATGACTGACAATTCCGCTGAACCATTGGCGGGCAGATTAACCGAAGGCGCGAAAAGGGCAAGAGCGGGCATGGATTGCCGTTTGGGACAATCCATGTTAGGGCGTTGCGAGCCGAACGTGCCGCGAAGGAGCATGAGAATGAACGAGGTTTCCCCGGCGATGCCGCCGTTGACCGTCAACGTCCAGTATATCAAGGACTTGTCCTTCGAGGTTCCGGGGGCTCCGGCCATTTTCGCCGACACCACCGATGCCCCGGAGGTGCCGATTCAGGTCGATGTCCAATATGGTCAGGTCGGCCCGTCGATGTACGAGGTGTTGCTGCACATCAAGATCAACGCGCATCTGAACGAGCGGCCGGTGTTCATCGTCGATGTCACCTATGGCGGCGTGTTCACGGTGCATGTGCCCGAGGAGCAAGTGCGCCCGATCCTGCTGATCGAGGGGCCGCATCTGCTGTTCCCCTTCCTGCGCGCCATTATCTCGGATCTGACCCGCGACGGCGGTTTCCCGCCCCTGCTGATCCAGCCCCTGGATTTCGCGCAGCTGTATCACCAGCGCGCGGCGCAAGCTTAGTTTTTAATTTTTCTCGCCGGGCGCGTCCGCCCGCTTGGCCGCGGCCTCAATGGCCGCCCAAGCATGATCCGAGGACCTCGGATCATGCTTGGGACAACCGGTACCCATCGGCCTCGGTCAGGAGGATTTCCGGCCGGGCCGGGTCGGTTTCGATCTTGCGGCGCAGGCGGTGGATGTGGGTTTCCAGGGTGTGGCTGTCCACACCGTCCCGCATCCCCCACACTTCGGCCAGCAGCCGGTCCTTGACGACGGGACCGGCGGCGGCGTGCAGATAGACCAGGATCTCGGTTTCCTTTTCCGTCAAACTCACCGTGCCGCCCGATCCGGTCAGGCAGCGCCCCGCCGGATTGAGCCGATACGGCCCGACGGGGATCTCGCGGGCCGCCAAAAGCCGGGCCAAGGCGCCGCCCAGCCAGCCCAAACGGACCGGCGGCGTGATCCGCAGCACCGGGCCCGAGTCGTCCGGCCAAGGCTGATCGGTGATTACCGCCCGGGCCCGGTCGGCGGCGGCGATCTCGTACCCGATGCCTTGAACATACTGGGCGACCGCCTCGGCCAAGGCGGGCGAGGCGATATTCAGACACAGGGGAATGCGTTGCATCGACATTCGCCGACTATAATGGCCGTAACTCTTTCGCCGCGAGGGGAAAACCGTTATGGTGCCGCCCTTTTCCAATTTTGGCTTGCGGCCGATGACGCGGCATCTTGATCTTTCGCCCCATCCTCCCCGACCGACCCCGGCTCCGCTGGTGGCCGTCGATCGCGCCATGGCGGAATTCCGCCGGGGCGGTGTGGTGGCGATTCGCACCCCTGATGGAAACGTCACCTTGGCCTTTGCCGCCGAGGCGGTTACCGGTCAACTGTTGCACGCCGCCGCCCAACCGGCCCTGGCCGTCACCGCGCGGCGCGCCGGGGTGCTGGGATTAGCCGATCTCGGCGCCGGGGTGGTTGAAATCCTTAAGGACGATTGGGCCATCGAGGATGTCGCCTGGGCCGCCGATCCGTGCGCTTGCGTAACGAAACCGGCCGATCCCGCCCTGTTCCGTCCGCGGGCCGCCACGCCGGGGGCGGCGGCCGCCGTTGCCTTGGCCAAGCTGGCCCGTTTGTTGCCCGCCGCCCTGATCGTTCCCGGACCGGCCGAGGCGGGGACCATTTTGGTCGAGGCCGCCGACATCGACACCTATCAACAGACCGCGGCGCGGACCTTGCGCATCGTCTCGGAAGCGCGGGTGCCGTTGAAGGATGCCGACAACGCCCGCATCGTCGCCTTCCGCCCGTCCGACGGCGGGATCGAGCATCTGGCGATCGTCATCGGCGAGCCCGACCCCGATCGGGCGGTTTTGGCCCGTCTGCATTCCGAATGCTTTACCGGCGATCTGCTGGGCAGCCTGCGCTGCGATTGCGGCGACCAATTGCGCGGCGCAATCGCCGAAATCGCCCAGGCGGGCAGCGGCGTGCTGCTGTATCTAGCCCAAGAGGGGCGCGGCATCGGGCTGGTCAACAAGCTGCGGGCTTACCGCCTGCAAGACGAAGGGTTCGACACGCTCGACGCCAATCTGCAACTGGGCTTCGACGACGACGAACGGATTTACCAGCCCGCCGCGCAGATGCTGCGGCTGTTGGGCGTGGGCCAAGTCCGCCTGATGACCAACAACCCGATGAAGGTCGATGCCCTGGCGCGCCACGGCATCGACGTCGAGGAACGCGTGCCGCACGTGTTCCCGTCGAACGACCACAACGAGGCGTATTTACGGACCAAGGCCACCCGTGGGGGGCATTTGTTTTAGGTGACGCAAAATCTTGAAAAATGTTGACTCGCGCTAAACCTAGCTGCTTAATAGAGTCGGGTCGTGGTGTGAGTCGTCATATATTTAATGTTGAAAATCCTCGCCACCATGACTACAGTCCCCCCCTCCGGAATCAGAGGCAATGGCGATGGGACGAGTGGCGAACGCGGCCCCCGGGGGAAAGCCCGGAAAGTCGTTTTGGGAAACCGACTTAGCGGATCTCGAAGCGGTATTTCTGCGCGGCGCGGACAAAATCACCGACCTTCGCATTTGGCTTAACGATGCCGTGCCGCCTCAAGGGCGTCCCTATCTTGGCCGCATGATCAATGTCGATAAGGAAGTGGACGCTTACCTTGCCCAGCGGCCGGCCAGTGCCCATCGCTGGTGGGATCCTCTTCGGAAACGTTTCGTTCGCCTCTTTTTAGAGCATCGAGCCTGAAAATTGAATCGGGGGATTCCCATTTGGGCTGATTTGTGATTCACCCTTCTTGGAGGTGAATCATGGCCAAAGGGTATTCGTCTGATCTTCGGGTTCGGATTTACGGAGAGATAGAGCGCGGAG
>CAIULK010000091.1 GCA_903899885.1 uncultured Rhodospirillaceae bacterium | reverse complement strand
CCCTCAACTACACCCCGTCGTCCCCCCACACGTATCACACTTCAAACACGTCCCATTCCGCACCAGCGTGAAGTTCCCGCATTCCGGACACGCATCCCCCGCGTACCCCTTCATCCGGGCGCGGCGGATTTCCTCGGCGCGGGCGTCGAATTGGCGGATCAGGATTTCGGGGTCGCCTTCCACGCTGAGCGCCACGCTGGCTTGCTCGATATGGGTGCCGCCGGCGGCGTCGGTGGTTTGGGCGCGCTTCATCAGCAGCAGGTTCGAGCGGACATAGCCCTTCGAGGCCACCCGGTCCACCACGGCGCCGACATTGGTCATTTCCACCATCTGGCTTTCGGTCATCCCGCGGCCCACGGTGTCGGGAAGCAGGTCGGCGGGTTCGACATGGGCCAATTCGGTGCGGCCCAGATAGCTGATCGCCAGTTCCCGGAAGATGTAATCCAGGATCGAGGTCGCCATGCGGATGGTCTCGTTCTCCTCGACCAGCCCCGAGGGCTCGAAGCGGGTGAAGGTGAATGCCTCGACGAATTCCTCCAGCGGCACGCCGTATTGCAGGCCCAGCGACACCGCGATGGCGAAGTTGTTCATCATCGCGCGGAAGGCGGCGCCTTCCTTGTGCATGTCGATGAAGATCTCGCCCAGATTGCCGTCGTCATATTCGCCGGTACGCAGATACACCTTGTGACCGCCGACAATGGCCTTTTGGGTATAGCCCTTGCGCCGGGCGGGCATCTTGCGCCGCCGGGCTTGCATCACCCGTTCCACCATGTGTTGGGCGACCAGTTCGGCCTGGGCGGCCATCGGGGCGTCGGCCAGATCCTCGGCCAGGGCGCCGTCGTCGTCGAGCAACGCGGCTTGCAGCGGCTGCGACAGTTTCGAGCCGTCGCGGTACAAGGCATTGGCCTTCAGACCCAAACGCCACGACATCAGATAGGCCGCCTTGCAATCCTCGATCGAGGCCGAATTGGGCATGTTGATGGTCTTCGAGATCGCGCCGGAAATAAAGGTCTGGGCCGCCGCCATCATGCGGATGTGGCTTTCCGCCGACAGATAGCGGGTGCCGATCTTGCCGCAGGGGCTGGCGCAGTCGAACACCGGCAGATGTTCGACCTTCAAGAAGGGCGCCCCCTCCAGCGTCATCGCGCCGCAGCAAAAGGTGTTGGCGCTGTCGATCTCGGCCTTGGTAAAGCCCAGATGGGCCAACAGATCGAAGCTGAAATCGTCCAGCTTGGCCGCCGGAATTTTCAGCGTGCCGGTGCAGAACGCCTCGCCCAGCGTGTATTTGTTGAACACGAACTTGATGTCGAAAGCGCTTTCCAACGCCTTTTCCACCGCGTCCAGGGTGTCTTGATCAAAGCCCTTGGCGGCCAGGGTCTGGTGATTGACCCCGGGCGCATCGGCCAGGGTGCCGTGGCCGACCGCATAGCGCACGATCGCCGCGATGTCCGAGGCGTGATAGCCCAGCGTGCGCAAGGCATCCGGCACCAGCCGGTTGATGATCTTGAAATAACCGCCGCCCGCCAGTTTCTTGAACTTGACCAAGGCGAAATCGGGCTCGATGCCGGTGGTGTCGCAATCCATCACCAGACCGATGGTGCCGGTGGGGGCGACCACCGAAACCTGGGCGTTGCGGAAACCGTGGGTCTCGCCCAAATCCTGGGCGCGGTCCCAGGCGGCGCGGGCCGCCTTGACCAGCGGCTCTTCCGGGCAATGCACGGCGTCGAGCGCCAGGGGCGGAATCGACAGGCCTTCGTAATCGCCCGATTGGCTCCACGCGGCGCGGCGGTGGTTGCGGATTACCCGCAGCATCGAATCGCGGTTGACGGCGTACCCCGGGAAGGCGCCCAGGCGTCCGGCCATTTCGGCCGAGGTGGCATAGGATTCGCCGGTCATCAGCGCGGTGATGGCGCCCACATAGGCGCGGCCCTGGTCGCTGTCATAGGGGATGCCAGCGGCCATCAGCAGACCGCCCACATTGGCATAGCCCAGGCCCAGCGTGCGGAATTCATAGGACAGCTTGGCGATCTTCTCGGCCGGGAACTGGGCCATCAGCACCGAGATTT
>CAIULK010000090.1 GCA_903899885.1 uncultured Rhodospirillaceae bacterium | reverse complement strand
GCACCACCGGGATGCCCTTGGCATCGAGAAACGCCGCCGCCTGGGGGGACAGATTCCACCCCACCACCACGTCGGGCCGGAGCGTCAGCAGGCGTTCGACGTTCATGTCGGACATGGCGCCGACATCGGCGATCTCGTTCTTGAGATTGGGATGGGCAGCGCGGATCAAGTCGTTGTCGAAGGCATAGCGGCTGAGGCCAGCGATGCGGTCCCAGGCCCCCAGGGCAGGAAGCAATTCATAGGTCTCGAACAAGACGGCGCGCTTGACCGGCGTCTCCAGCGTCACTTTGCGCCCGAGCTTGTCGGTGATGGTGACCGTCTCGGCTTCGGCGGTGGAGGCGAGCAGCAGCAGGGCCGTCAACATGCCGACAAGCCCTTGCAGCCAGGCGGTGACCCATCCCCCCATTTTCATCCCCCGAATTCACGTCGCAAGATTATGCGACTTCGTCTCATAGCGTTACGCGACAATCTATGGGCAGGCGGCTCGGGGGTCAATCCTTCGATGCGCCTCTGCGGGTCATGGATTATCGTGTCGCCACACGCAAGGATGAAACATGGCGAGACCCAAGGCGACAGAGGCTTCGGCGGTTCTGGTCCGATGGCTGGACTGGCTGAAGGACGAGGTTCGCGCCTCCCGCAGCACGCGGGAAGGCTATGGCCGCGACCTGCGCCGATTCCTCGCCTTTATCGCGAAGGCCGGAATGACCGATCCGGGCCATGTCGATACGGCCATGTTGTCGGCTTTTCTCGCCGAGCAGATCGCCGAGGGCCGCGCCGCGTCATCCATAGCCCGGATGCTGGCGACCCTGCGGAATTTCTTCGGTTGGGCCGAGCGTCAGGGGCTGTTCTCCAATGCCGCCATCGCCCAATTACGCCTTCCCGAGGTGCCGACCTCTCCCAAGCCTGCAGCCACCGAGATGGCCTTCGGGGAGGGCGAGATGGAATTGGTGGCCTTCCTCAGCGAGGATCCATGGATTGCCAAACGCGATCTGGCGCTGTTCCTGCTGATGGGGGAGGTGGGGCTCAAGTTGGGCGAGGCCCTGGCCCTGGATCGCCCGGCCATACCGACCCGGACCCGGCCGATCTTGACCGTGCCTCCCTTCGCCGGGAAGCCAGAGCGTCTGGTGCCGGTGACACCCGATATGGTGGATGTGATAGCCGATTACCTGTCGCTCTGCCCTTTCGACATTCCCGAGGACGGCCCCCTGTTCGTCGGCCTGCGCGGTCGTCGCCTCAATCCCGGAGTGATCCAGCGGCAGATGCGCCGCCTGCGCATCCATCTCGGCCTGCCGTCCTCCGCCACGCCCAAGATGCTGCGCAAGCAACTGGCTCTGCGGTTACGGGCCGAGGGTGCCGGGACCCGCGAGGTGCAGCAACGACTGGGCTATGCCCACACGTCATCAACGCTCAGGGCTGCGCCAGCGAACTATCGAGGCGGCGGGAAGGGACGTGGTTAAGCCGTCCCCATCAATGCGTAAATAACGTGTGCAATATTGATGTTCGCTCACTCTGGAATAGGATTAAATCGTCGCCAGAGGCGTCACGCGATGGGCGATGGCTGACGCGGCCATGATTTCAAAGTCCCGCGAAATCGAGCGTCATGAACAGCACGACTGCATACCTAACCGACGTCAGTGCATCAAAGGAACGTAGCCATGACATCGCGCATTGAATGCTGGGCCACAAACGCCGCTCCCTCTTCGGAGACCACCGGGCGGCGCTTAGATCTGCTGCGCCACGCCATGGCCTCCGCCTCCCTCGAGGGCGTTCAAATCGACGAGGCGACCAAAGCCTGGGTTAACGATTTCGCCCATGGCCGCCTCACCGAGGAAGAGGTGATTGAGCACATCAAAGCCGATGTGTGATTCCACGGCTTATCGCCGAGGAATGGCACTTGCTCCAGGCTGTCCAGCGGGTTGGTGATGTTCGATGGCCTCAAGGATCTCGTCGAGGGGCCGAGGAACGGTGATGGCCCGGCCGGCGACGACGAGGACGGTGGTGTCGTGCAGTTCGTCGCAATCTGCCAGCATCTGGATGGCCCCAAGCCGGACGAGATTGCGGCGGCCAGCGTCACCGACGAGCAGCAGGAAGCCTCCCGCTCGATTGGCCATAGCATCGTCTCCATCCGTTCGCACAATGAAAAGGGTAGACACACTTGGCGCTGAAGTCGAGTACGAAACAGAAACGATGTGTGCCCCTGCTTGGTGGAATCCCGGCGCGATGGATTTGAGGGCCGATGCGGTGATGACGACATGGCGCAATCGCTTGCGAGCTCGGCACCCCGTCCGATGATGGATATAATCTTCACGACCGGCGCCGAGCCGCAACCTCCGCCCGGCAGGTCGGGTCGAAATACAGGATGTCTTCGATCCGGATCGGCCCCCTTGGCGAGCCCGAGGCGCATGGCAGGTGTCTTGTGGTCGCGCCCCTTCTTCACGAAGTTGTAGTAGCAGCGGTAGATGTCGAGCAGCTTCTGGACCCGGGCCGGGTCGTAGGGGCTGTATCCGCGCCACACGCG
>CAIULK010000089.1 GCA_903899885.1 uncultured Rhodospirillaceae bacterium | reverse complement strand
GGGCGGAAAAGGAGCAAATTCGCCGGAGAAAATTTGCCGGATTTCGGGGGGTGTTCCACGCGAATCCGGCAATTCGCGATTACTTCGGGACTATGCAGGAGCCAGGAAAACTGCGGTGTTCAGCGATTTTCACGGGCGACAAAATAAGAAATGGCTTCCTTGAGCGCGCGGCTGCGATCGTCGTAGTAAGCATAGTCGGCATTATACCAATACCAGATCACGTAGATAAACAAAAATAGGCAGGCCACCAGCGTTATGGCAATCATGAAGACGGCAATCGCCAACCGGCGCAGAAAGCGCAGGATTCGCTGGGCGGCGGAGATGAGCGGGGACAAGGGGGGGAGAACGGTGATCACGGGTTTCTTCCGGTTGTCGAAGGGGCGGCTTTCCCTCACCGCTTCGTCAGGGTGTCCTCGATCCGAATGCGAACCGTTTTACCCCCAGCCCCGGAAAAAACAGCAGCACCGGCGTGTGTTCGAACGAATCGGGGGCTTCGTCGTAACGGCAGGGATGCAGCACCGCATCGACCGCGCGTTCCAGTTTCTTGCGCTCGGTCAGAACGTCGGGCGGCAGGGCCAGGGGAAGGCAGTATTCCAACGCCCACCACCGGCATTTCCGCAAACTCAGGCGCTCGGCATGCAGGCCCAAGGCTTCGTCCAGGGCATAGGCGCGGTCGTCGGCCTCCAGCCGCTCGGGATAAAGGATGAAGGCGCGATACACCAATCCGCCGTAAAGGATCGCCAGCAACGCGGCTGCCATTGCGGCGGCCAGGACCGTCCGGCGCGGAAGGGCGCGTAAACGTGCCAGCGGGTTACGGAGCATCGGACGCGGCGTTCCTTCGGTTGGCGGTCCGCGATGCTAGCGGAACCGAGAAAGGATGGTCAACCGCGCCCAGACCGATTAATCTGAGGGCACCCGTGGTTCGAGGGCGGCCCCGCGCGGGGGCGCCCCTTTTCGTTTTCAAAGGGCCGAGCAGCACCATGTTGGAAAAGACCTATCGCCCCGCCGATGTCGAGGGACGAATCTATCGCCGTTGGGAATCCTCGGGCGCCTTCGCCGCCGGAAATCGCGACGGCAAACCCTATACCATCATGATGCCGCCGCCGAACGTGACCGGCAGCCTGCATATGGGCCATGCGCTGACCTTCACGTTGCAAGATATCCTGGTGCGTCACCGCCGGATGACCGGGCAAGACGCGTTGTGGCAACCCGGCACCGATCACGCAGGCATCGCCACCCAAATGGTCGTCGAGCGCCGCTTGGAAGCCGAGAAGATCACCCGCCACGATCTGGGGCGCGGGCCGTTCATCGACAAGGTGTGGGAATGGAAGGCCGAATCGGGCGGCACCATCACCCGTCAGCTGCGCCGCCTGGGCGCCTCGCCCGATTGGGCGCGCGAACGCTTCACGATGGACGATGGCTTGTCGCACGCGGTGCGCACGGTGTTCGTTAAGCTGCACAAGCAGGGTTTGATTTACCGCGACAAGCGGCTGGTGAATTGGGACCCCAAGCTGCACACCGCGATTTCCGATCTGGAAGTCGAATCGCGTGAGATCAAGGGCAATATGTGGCACCTGCGCTACCCGGTCGAGGGGATGGCGGATGTCTTCATCACCGTTGCCACCACCCGGCCAGAAACCATGCTGGGTGACACCGCCGTCGCCGTTCACCCCGAGGATGAACGTTATAAGGATCTGGTCGGCAAATTCGTGCGGCTGCCGATTGTCGATCGCTTGATCCCGATCGTCGCCGACGAATATTCGGACCCGGCCAAGGGCACCGGCGCGGTCAAGATCACCCCCGCCCACGATTTCAACGACTTCCAGGTCGGCCATCGCCACAGCTTGCCGATGATCAACATCCTGGACCGCGACGCCAAGATCAACGAAAACGGCCCCCAAGCCTATCGCGGCCTCGACCGCTTCGAGGCGCGCAAGAAGGTGGTCGCCGAGTTCGAGGCCCTGGGCCTTCTGGCCGGGATCGAGCCGCACACCCACATGGTGCCGTTCGGCGATCGTTCCGGCGTGGTGATCGAGCCGTGGCTGACCGATCAGTGGTTCGTCGATGCCGCCACCCTGGCCAAACCGGCGATCGAGGCGGTGGAAACCGGCAAGACCCGCTTCGTGCCGAAGCATTGGGAAAACACCTATTACGAATGGATGCGCAACATCCAGCCCTGGTGCGTGTCGCGCCAGATCTGGTGGGGCCATCAAGTGCCCGCATGGTACGGCCCAGACGGCGCGATCTTCGTCGAAATGACCGAGGAGGAGGCGGTTGCCGCCGCCACCACCCATTACGGTCGGCCGACCGCGCTGACCCGCGACGCCGACGTGCTCGATACTTGGTTTTCCTCGGCGCTGTGGCCGTTCTCGACCCTGGGCTGGCCGGAACAAACCCCGGACCTTGCCCGCTATTACCCGACCGACGTGTTGGTGACCGGCTTCGACATTATTTTCTTCTGGGTCGCCCGGATGATGATGATGGGCCTGCATTTCATGGGCGACGTGCCGTTCAAGGACATCTATATCCACGCCCTGGTCCGCGACGAGAAGGGCCAGAAGATGTCGAAATCCAAGGGCAACATCATCGACCCCTTGGATTTGATCGACCGCTTCGGCTGCGACGCGCTGCGCTTCACCCTGGCCGCGTTGGCCGCCCAGGGGCGCGATGTCAAGCTGGCGGAATCACGGGTGGAGGGATACCGCAACTTCGCCACCAAACTGTGGAACGCGGCACGTTTCTGCCAGATGAACGAATGCCTGCCGGATCCCGCTTTCGATCCCAAGGCGGCGACGCAGACCCTGAACCGCTGGATCATCGCCAAGACCGCCGAAACCGCCGACCAAGTGTCGCAGGCGTTGGAAGCCTACCGCTTCGACAGCGCGGCCTTGACCGCCTATCACTTCGTTTGGGGCACCTTCTGCGACTGGTATCTGGAATTCGCCAAGCCGCTGCTGCAAGGCGAGGACGGCCCGGCCAAAACCGAGGCCCGCGCGGCGGCCGCCTGGGTGCTCGACCAAATCCTGCACATCCTGCATCCCTTCATGCCCTTCATCACCGAGGAGCTGTGGCAGGAACGGGGCGGCCTGCTGATGGGCCGCGATTGGCCGCGTCTGGAGGGGCTGATCGATCACGGCGCGGAAGCGGAAATCGACTGGGTGGTGGCGCTGATTTCGGAAATCCGCAGCGTGCGCTCGCTGATGAACGTGCCGCCGGGCGGCGAGGTGCCGCTGATCCTGGTGGGCTCGGCCCCCAAGGCGTGGCTGACCGCCCATGACCAACTGATCCGCCGCTTGGCCCGCCTCAGCCATGTCGAGGTGCGCGAGCAAACCGGCGACGCCGCCAAGGGTGCCGCTCAATTCGTGATCGGCGAGGCCACCGGCTATCTGCCGATCGCGGGTCTGATCGACGTCGCCAAGGAAAAGGCCCGGCTGGAAAAGGAGGTCGCCAAATTGGAGGCCGACATCGCCAAGACCGACGCCAAACTGTCGAACGCCGACTTCCGCGCCAAGGCCAAGCCCGAGGTGGTCGAGGAACAAACTGAACGCCGCGACGGCTGGGTGGCGGCACGCGATAAGCTTCGGGATGCGCTGGCGCGGTTGGGGTAGGGGGCGGCACGGAAAACGGGCTAGGGATTACTCCCTTTCCGATCGGAAGGCGTTGGGTAGGTTCCGTGCCCCGTGGAAAACATGGACAACCGCGAGCGGCCAAGGGCGCG
>CAIULK010000088.1 GCA_903899885.1 uncultured Rhodospirillaceae bacterium | reverse complement strand
GGCCTATGGGCTGGAAAAGAAGGGCTCGGGCATCATCGCGGTCTACGATCTGGGCGGCGGTACCTTCGACATCTCGATCCTGGAGATCGGCGACGGGGTGTTCGAGGTCAAATCGACCAACGGCGACACCTTCCTGGGCGGCGAGGATTTTGACGCCCGCATCATGGATTATCTGGCCGACGAGTTTAAGAAGGAGCAGGGGATCGACCTGCGCTCCGACCGCTTGGCCCTGCAGCGCCTGAAGGAAGCGGCGGAAAAGGCCAAGATCGAGCTGTCGTCCTCGATCCAGACCGAGGTCAACCTGCCCTTCATCACCGCCGATGCCTCGGGTCCCAAGCACCTCAACATCAAGCTGACCCGCTCGAAGCTGGAAGCCCTGGTCGAGGAATTGGTGCAGCGCACCATCGGGCCGTGCGCCGCCGCCTTGAAGGATGCGGGCCTGAAGGCCAGCGACATCGACGAGGTGATCCTGGTCGGCGGTCAGATCCGCATGCCCAAGATTCAGGAAGTGGTGAAGGAATTCTTCGGCCGCGAACCCCACAAGGGCGTGAACCCCGACGAAGTGGTCGCCGTGGGCGCGGCCATTCAGGGCGGCGTGCTGAAGGGCGAGGTCAAGGACGTTCTGCTGCTCGACGTGACCCCGCTGAGCCTGGGCATCGAAACCCTGGGCGGCGTGTTCACCCGGCTGATCGACCGCAACACCACCATTCCCACCCGCAAGAGCCAGGTCTTCTCGACCGCCGAGGACAATCAGACGGCGGTGACCATCCGCGTCTTCCAAGGCGAGCGTGAAATGGCCGCCGACAACAAGATGCTGGGCCAGTTTGATCTGGTCGGTCTGCCCTCGGCCCCGCGCGGCGTGCCGCAGGTCGAGGTCACCTTCGACATCGACGCCAACGGCATCGTCAACGTCCAAGCCAAGGACAAGGCGACCGGCAAGGAACAGGCGATCCGCATCCAGGCCTCGGGCGGTTTGTCCGACGCCGATATCCAAAAGATGGTCAAGGACGCCGAGGCGCATGCCGCCGAGGACCGCAAGCGCAAGGATACCGTCGAGGCCCGCAACCACGCCGATGCCTTGGTGCATTCGACCGAAAAGAGCCTGAAGGAATGGGGCGACAAGGCCCCGGCTGACCTGAAGGCCGAGGTTGAACGCGACCTGCAAGGCGTGCGCGACGTGCTGTCGTCCGACGACGCGGCCTCGATCAAGGCCAAGATGGACACCCTGACCCAAAGCTCGATGAAGCTGGGCGAGGCGATGTACAAGGCGGCGGGCGAAGCCGGTGGTGGTGGCGGCGGCGAGGAAGGCGGCGCCGGCCACGGCGGGCACGGTGGCGGCGACGACAAGGTCGTGGATGCCGACTTCGAGGAAGTCGATAAGCACAAGTAAGACCCGAAACCGCCCCGGAAACAGCCTTTCCGGGGCGGACTCCTGTTTGAGCGTGCGAAAGACCCCCCGATGAGCAAGCGCGATTATTACGACGTTCTGGGCTTGTCGAAATCCGCCTCGGCCGACGAGATGAAAAAGGCCTACCGCAAGTTGGCCATGCAATATCATCCCGATCGTAACCCGGATGATCCCTCGGCGGCCGACCGTTTCAAGGAATTGAACGAGGCGTACGACGTTCTCAAGGACGAGCAGAAAAAGGCGGCCTATGACCGCTTCGGCCATGCCGCCTTTGAAGGCGGACGCGGGCCGGGGGCGGCGGGCGGCGGTTTCGACGGCTTCGCGGCGGGCGGCTTCTCGGACCTCTTCGAGGAGATGTTCGGCGAGTTCATGGGCGGCGGCGGCGGACGGCGCGGCGGCCAAGGCGGCGCCCAGGGGCGCGGCGCCGATCTGCGTTACAACATGGAAATCTCGCTGGAAGACGCGTTTTCCGGCAAGGCGGCCACCATCACCGGGCCCACCTCGGCCCCGTGCGAACAGTGCAAGGGCACCGGCGGGGCGGGGGGTGCGGCGCCGGTTACCTGCACCTCGTGCCGGGGGGCGGGCAAGGTTCGCTCGCAGCAAGGCTTCTTCACCATCGAACGCACCTGTCCGACCTGTCAGGGCATGGGCAAGGTGATCAAGGATCCCTGCCGCGCCTGCGGCGGGTCGGGCCGTACCCGCAAGGAAAAGACCCTCAGCGTCACCATTCCGGCCGGGGTCGAGGACGGCAACCGCATCCGGCTGACCGGCGAGGGCGAGGCGGGGATGCGCGGCGCCGCCCCCGGCGACCTGTATCTGTTCCTGGCCATCGCGCCGCACCGGATTTTCCAGCGCGACGGCGCCAACATTCAATGCCGCGTGCCGATCCCGATGACCACCGCCGTGCTGGGCGGCTCGATCGATGTTCCCACCATCGACGGCACCCTGGCCAAGGTGACGATTCCGCCGGGCACCCAAACCGGCAATCAGTTCCGGCTGCGCAACAAAGGCATGAGCGTGCTGCGCAGCCCGTCGCGCGGCGACATGTTCATCCAGGTCGTGGTGGAAACCCCGGTCAATCTCAGCAAACGCCAGGTCGAGCTGCTCAAGGAATTCGAGACGGCCGGCGACGCCGAACCCGCGCGCCATAACAGCCCGGAATCCCACGGCTTTTTCTCGAAGGTCAAGGAATTCTGGCAAGATTTGACCGAGTAGGCGGAGAACCACCATGAAGATCGGAATCGTCGGCTGTGCCGGCCGGATGGGCCGGATGCTGATCAACGCGGTGCTGGACACCGAGGGCGCGTTCTTGGCCGGCGGCACCGAGCAACCGGGCTCGGCCTTTTTGGGCGCCGATCTCGGCGGGCTGGCCGGACGGATCGACCAGGATCTGACGGTCGGCGACGACCCGAATGCGTTGTTCACGCTGTCCGGCGCGGTGATCGACTTCACGAGTCCGGCCGCCACCCGGCACCATGCGGTCTTGGCGGTTGCCAACCGCACCGCGCTGATCGTCGGCACCACCGGCCTGTCGCACATGGATGAAGCCGTGTTGACCGACGCGGCGGGCAGCGTTCCCGTGGTCTATGCCCCGAATTTCTCGGTCGGCGTTACCTTGGCGATGGCGCTCACCGAACGCGCCGCCGCCGTGCTGGGTGATGATTACGACATCGAAATCGTCGAGATGCATCATCGCCACAAGGTCGATGCGCCGTCGGGCACCGCTCTGGGCCTGGGCCGCGCGGCGGCGGCGGGCCGCGAGGTCGCCCTCGACGATGTCTGGTGCCGGGCGCGGGATGGTCATACCGGCGCCCGCCCCAAGGGCCAAATCGGATTCGCCACCCTGCGCGGCGGCGACGTGGTCGGCGATCACACGGTGATTTTCGCGGGCGACGGCGAACGCTTCGAGATCGGCCACAAGGCATCAAGCCGCATGGTCTTCGCCAAGGGCGCCGTCCGCGCCGCCCTGTGGTGCGAGGGCCGCGCGCCGGGGCTGTATACGATGCGCGACGTGTTGGGGCTGTAGAAGGCGGAACCTTCATCGTCCTTCCCGCGAAGGCGGGAATCCATGCGTCCGCCCGCCACCTCGATTCGCCCCAACCATGGACCCCCACTTTCGTGGGGGTGACGGTAATCGCTCAAACCTTGGTATCGACCTGATCGCCGACCGGGGATTTCGGCCCGCCCTTGGCGATGCCGACCATCGCCGGGCGCAGCAGGCGGTCGTGCAGGGTATAGCCCTGCTGCATCACCACCACCACCGTGCCTTCCGGCTGGGTTTTGTCGTCCATCTCCATCATCGCCTGATGCAGATTGGGGTCGAAGCGGCTGCCGTGGGCATCGACCAAGCGGATGCCGTGGCGTTCCAGGGTGGTCAACAGATCGCGTTCGGTCATCTCGACCCCGACCGCCAGGGTGTTGGCCAGCTCGTCGGCGCCGCGCGCGGCGGGGGGCACCGCGTCGAGGGCGCGGCGCAGATTGTCGGCCACGGTCAGCACGTCGCGGGCGAATCCGGCCACCGCGTAGCGGCCCCGGTCCTCGGCCTGCTGTTCCAGGCGGCGGCGGACGTTTTCGGTGTCGGCCTTGGCATACAGCAGTTCGTTCTTCAGGCGGGCGACGTCGGCCTCGAGCTGCGCGATCCGGGTTTCCGCATCGGGTTCCGCCGGAGCGGGCGCGGCAACGGCGGCCTCTTCGGCCGGAGCGGCGGCGGGAGTGTCTTGATCTTGGCTCATGATGTCCTTCTCTACCCTTTTTTCCTTAGCCCAAAAAGCGGCCGACCACCTTGGCAGTGTAATCGACCATCGGAATAATGCGCGCGAAATTCAGCCGTTGCGGCCCAATCACCCCCAAGGCGCCGATGATACGCTCGCGGGAATCCCTGTAGGGCGCCACGATCATCGAACAGCCGGTGACCCCGAACAAATCATTGTCCGAGCCGATGAAAATCTGCACGCCGTCGGCCTTGGCGGCGACATCCAGCAATTCCAGAAACCGTCCGCCGGTTTCCAGCGCGTCGAACAATGTGCGGATGCGTTCCAGATCGGCGACGGCGGTGACATCCTCCAGCAGATGGCCGGTGCCGCGCACTATCAAGGCCGGGGGCTGGCGGCCCTGGCCGTCGCCCGCCCACACCGCGATGCCCGCCTCGATCACCCGGCGGGCGAGTTCGTCGAGCTGATGGCGCTGATCGTCGAGTTCTTGGCCCAGTTCCTCGCGCACCTCGTCCAGCGTGCGGCCGGTCAACCGGGTATTGATGAAATTGGCGGCTTCGACCAGGGCCTGGACCTCGACCCCCTCGGGCAAGTCGATTACCCGGTTTTCCACCAAGCCGTCGTCGGTCACCAGCACCACCAGGGCGCGCGCGCGGTCCAGCGGCACGAAATCGATCTGCCGCAACGAGCGATGGGTCTTGGGCGCCATCACCATCCCGGCGCAGCGGGCCAGCCCCGACAAGGCCCCGACCGCCTGGGCCAAGACATGATCGATGCTTTTTCCGGCGGCGCGGCATTCGCCGTCGATGCGGGCGCGCTCATCCTCGGCCAGGGCGCCGACTTCCAGCAAGCCATCGACGAACAGACGCATGCCCGCCCGGGTCGGCAAGCGGCCGGCCGAGACATGCGGCGCGTACAGCAGCCCGGCCCGTTCCAGTTCCGCCATCACCGTGCGGATCGAGGCGGGCGACAGCGACATCAGCAACCGGCGCGACAGCGTGCGCGAGCCGACCGGTTCGCCGGTTTCGACATAGGCTTCCACCAACCGGCGGAAGACCTCCCGCGACCGGTCGTTGAGCTCGCTCACCACTGGGCCGAAATCATGCTGCATCGGGGCCGAATGAATCCAAAAAATTCCGCCCGACCATATCTAGTGAGGGGTTGGCCCGCCGTCAACGACGCCACCGCTCTGGACGAGGCCGCCGTCACCGTTTAGGGTGCCGCCGATCATTAACGATCCCAAACCCCGAGGTTCCGCATCATGAGACCCAGTGGCCGTCAGCCCGATGCCTTGCGTTCCGTCACCCTGGAGACCGGCGTCTCCAAGCACGCGGAAGGGTCGTGCCTGATCAAATTCGGCGATACCCACGTGTTGTGCACCGCCTCGGTCGAGGACCGCGTGCCGCCGTTCCTGCGCAACAAGGGGCGCGGCTGGGTGACCGCCGAATACGGCATGCTGCCGCGTTCGACGCACGAACGCTCGGACCGCGAGGCGGCCAAGGGCAAGCAATCGGGCCGTACCCACGAAATTCAGCGCCTGATCGGGCGGTCCTTGCGCGCCGTGGTCGATTTGGCGGCGATGGGTGAACGTCAGATCAAGGTCGATTGCGACGTTTTGCAGGCCGACGGCGGCACCCGCACCGCCTCGATCACCGGCGCCTATGTCGCGCTGCATCTGGCGTTTCAGGGCCTGGTGAAAAAGGGCACGCTGGCCGCCGTGCCGCTGGTCGATCACGTCGCCGCCGTCTCGTGCGGCCTGCACCAGGGGGTCGCGGTTCTCGACCTGGATTACGCCGAGGATGTCGATGCCGAGACCGACGCCAACTTCGTGATGACCGGGGCGGGCGGTTTGGTCGAAATCCAAGGCACCGCCGAGGAACGCGCCTTCACCCGCGCTCAATTCAATCAGCTGATGGATCTGGCGGAAAAAGGGGTGGGCGAATTGATCGCCTTGCAGAAAAAGGCGTTGGGGTTGGCATGACCCGGTCGCTGGCCAATGCCGAGCTGGTGATCGCCAGCCATAACCAGGGCAAGGTCCGCGAGATCGGCGAGCTGCTGGCGCCTTATGGCGTCGAGGTGGTCTCGGCCGGTTTCCTGGGCTTGCCCGAGCCCGAGGAAACCGGCGCGACATTCGTTGCGAACGCGGAATTGAAGGCGCGGGCGGCGGCGATGGCCGCCGGTCTGCCCGCCCTGGCCGACGATTCCGGCTTGGCGGTCGAGGCCTTGAACGGCGACCCCGGGATTTATTCGGCGCGCTGGGGCGGGCCGGGCAAGGATTTCGATCTGGCGATGAGGAAGGTGGCCGAGGCGCTGGGCGACCACCCCAACCGGCGGGCACGATTCGTCTGCGCCCTGGCGGTGGCCTGGCCAGACGGCGAGATCGCCACCTTCGAAGGCACGGTCGCGGGCGATATCGTCTGGCCGCCGCGCGGCGGGCAAGGCTTCGGCTATGACCCGATCTTTCAGCCCTTGGGACACACCATCACCTTCGCGGAAATGGCGGGCGACGCGAAACACCAACTCAGCCATCGGGCGGACGCCTTCCGCAAGCTGGTCGCCGCCTGCTTCCCGTGATCCCGCTTGGGGTTTACATCCACTGGCCCTATTGCCGGACCAAGTGCCGCTATTGCGATTTCAACAGCCGCCCCGGCGAGGGCGGTGATTGGGCCGATTGGCTGACCGCCTACCGCACGGAATGGGCGTGGTTTCGCGCCCTGTGTCCGGGCCGCCCGGTCGACACCGTGTTCTTCGGCGGCGGCACGCCGTCGCTGATGGATCCCCGGCTGATCGCGGGCCTGCTCGAAACCCTCGCACCCCGGGGCGAGGTGAGCTTGGAAGCCAATCCGACCAGCGCCGATCAAGCCCGCTTTCGTGATTTCCGCGCCGCCGGGGTAACCCGGCTGTCGCTGGGCATTCAGGCCCTGAACGATTCGGATCTGGCGGTGCTGGGCCGCACCCACAGCACGCGGGACGCGACCGCCGCATTGGATCGCGGGCGGTCGTGTTTCGAGCGGGTGTCGTTCGATCTGATTTGGGGCCGCCCCGGTCAAACCCCGGCGGGGTGGGAGGCCGAGCTGAAACAGGCCACCGCGTTGGCCGACGGCCATCTGTCGCTGTATCAATTGGACAGCCCGGTTTTTCCAACCCCATCCGACGACGACGCCTTGGCGATGTTCGCGGCGTGCCACGGCCAAACCCTGCCCGGCTACGAGATCAGCAATTTCGCGCGTCCCGGCCAGGAATGCCGCCACAATCTGGATATCTGGCAAGGGGCCGACTATATCGGCCTGGGGCCGGGCGCGCACGGCCGGTTGGGGCGGCGCGCCTTCCATCAGATTGCGAACCCGGAACGATGGCGGGCCGCCGTCGCGCGGGCCGGCCACGGCAGCGTGGGCGACGACACCCTGACCCAAGGCCAACGCGCCGCCGAGATCGCGATGCTGGGCCTGCGCCTGACCGAGGGGTTGAACGCGGCGCGGTTCGGGGCCGTCACCGGCCTGGCCTTAAGCGACGCGATCGACCCCGGCCAACAGGCGCTGCTAACCGCCGACGGTTTGATCGAAACCACCGCCGCCGGATTGCGGGTTACCCCACGGGGCCGCGTTCTGCTTAATGCGGTAACGGCGCGATTGTTGGTGGGGTAAAGGCCGACTGCGCGGCGGCCACCTCGCGCGAGCCGCCCCGGGTCATTTCCCGGATCGCCAAGATCCGGTCCGAGGTGCCGTCGGCATTCAACCGCACCAGCCCATCGACCCCGTTGAACCCTTGGCGGTCGGTCAGGGCACCGATCGAAAAATCGCCCTGGCCGCGCTTGGCCATCGTCGCGGCCAGCCGGGTCGCGTCATAGGCGGTGCTGGCGAACATCGCCAGCCGAGGCGGCAAGGTGCCGAAGGCGGTTTGATAATGCGCCTCGAACTCGGCGTGGGAGGCTTCGGGGGGTGCGGGGAACCAGCCGCCGTCGAGCGACGGCTCGTCGGCCAGCTTCGGGTCGTTCCACAACAAGGTGCCCAGCAACCGCACCGGCCCGGGATCGATGCCGTAATAGGTCACCAGCGACGCCACGCTTTTCAGCCGCACCCCTTCGTCGGGAAGAAACACGGCGTCGTAGGGCAGGGTGGTTTCGTGCTCGGCCAGCGCGCTGGCCGCCGCCGCGGCACTGCTGCGGCCGGCGGTCACCTTCTTTTCCTTGTCCAAATCGCCCCGGCGGCGTTCGTAATCGACGAACTTCTTGGCCGCCGCCGTCGGATCGATCACCGAAGGGTCGTAATATTCGACCCGCACCATGCGCATCCCGGCTTCGGCGACCGCCGCCTTCAACGCCTCGACCAGGGTCTTGCCATAGTCGTTGTTGGGCGCCAGCACGGCAAAGCGGCCGCGGTGGTCGGCGACGGCCGCCTGCACGACGGCGCGCGCCTGCGATCCCGGCAACACGCCCAGCGACCACACCCCGCCACCCAGGACCGAGCGATCGGTGGTGAACGCCAGCATCGGGATGCCCTGTTCGCGGGCGACCGGCCCGGCGGCCCTAACCTCGGCCGAAAACATCGGACCCAAAACGATATCGGCGCCCTGGCCTAGCGCCATGCGGGTGGCGGCGACCGCCCCGTCCGGGGTGCCCTTGGTGTCGATCGGGATCAGATTGAAATGCTCGTCCGCCGTTTCGAACAAGGCCAGTTGCGCGGCGTTCGACAGCACGGCGCCCAGGCTGGCGTTCGGTCCGCTCAACGGCACCAGCAAGGCGGCGCGAATCTCGTCCTTGACCATCGGGCGCGAGGCGAGCGGAATAGGGGCCGGAGCGGCGATGGCGACCGGCGGCGGCGGTGAGATCACCACCGGAACCGGAACCGGGGCGGGAGCGGGAGGCGGCGGCGCGTCCAGGCGAACCAGCGGCGCCGGTTTGCTTCCCGGCAGCCAAGACGACACCTCGGCGGTCTGACAGCCGCCCAGCAGGAGCACGCTTAAAAGACATGACACGACGAATTCACGGCGCACCGGACAGCTCCCCGACTGGAACCCAGGAAAGCGCGGAGGGTAGCCCCGCCGGACCGCGAAGTAAACCATTGGGGACCATGGCGCCCGGTCTTTATCTGGTGGCCACCCCGATCGGGAATCTTGGCGATATCAGCGAGCGCGCCCGGCTGGCGCTGCGCTCGGCCGACATCGTCGCTTGCGAGGACACCCGGGTCACCGGCAAATTGCTGAACCTGTTGGGCTTGTCGGCCAAGCTGATGCCGTATCACGAGCACAATGCCGAGGCGGCGGGCGCGGTGCTGATCGAGCGCTTGCGTCACAACGGGGTGGTGGCCCTGGTCTCGGACGCGGGCACCCCGCTGGTCTCGGACCCCGGGGAAAGGCTGGTCGCGGCTTGTATCGAAGCCGGTATCATGGTGACGGCGGTCCCCGGCGCCTCGGCGGTGCTGACCGCGCTGCAATTGTCGGGGCTGCCCTCGGCGCCGTTTCTGTTCGCGGGGTTTTTGCCCAAGGGGGCGGCCGAGCGCCGCGCCGCGATCAGCCGCTTCGCCTCGGTCCCGGCGACCCTGGTTTTTTTGGAATCACCCAACCGGATTTGCGCCGGGCTGGCCGACTTGGCGCTGGTTTTGGGGGATCGCCCGGCGGCGGTGGCCCGCGAATTGACCAAACGGCATGAGGAAATCCGGCGGGGCACGTTGAGTGCTCTGGCGGCCGGGTATCGTGGGGAGAATGCGCCCAAGGGGGAAATCGTTCTGGTGGTCGGCCCACCGGGCGGAACCGCGATTCCGCTGGGGGACGAAGCGATCGACGATCGCTTGCGTGCCGAGATCGACGGCGGTTCGGGGGTCAAGGACGCCGCCAGTCTGGTCGCCGCGCAAACCGGGCGGCCCCGCCGCGAGGTTTATGCCCGCGCCCTGATCCTGTTCCGGCGATGAACAGCGATACCAAGGGCCGGATCGCCGAGGCGGTCGCCATTGCCTGGCTGCGATTGACCGGACACCGGATTTTGGCCCGGCGGTGGTCGGCGCACCGGGGCAGCGGGATGGGTGAAATCGATGCCGTCATCCAACGCGGCGGCTGCGTTGCCTTTGTGGAGATCAAACATCGCCGGACCCGGGATGCCGCCCTGTGGGCGGTCCAGCCCCGGCAAAGGCGCCGGATCGAGCGGGCGGCGGGGGCCTTTCTTGCCCTCCATCCCGAATTGGCTAGGCTGGAAATCCGTTTTGACGCCGTTCTGCTTGCGCCCGGCCATTGGCCGCGTCATCACAAGGATGCATGGCGGTTCGGCTCTTGAGGGCGGGTGGTGGTGCCCGGTACACTGTGCGCGGGCGGGGCGTTGAAGAAGGAGTTATGCCGTGAAGCTGCGTCATGGGGTATTGGCGGCCGTCGGGGCCGTCCTGTTAAGTGGTTGTGCTGGAACGGTTGTCGGCGCGGGGGCGGCGGCGGGCGTGGCGACGGTGGAGGACCGGGGCCTCAGCGGCGCCCTGTCGGATACCAAGATCAGGGTACAAATCAACGAGGCCTGGTTCCGCGCCAGCGAGGAAATGTTCCGCAAGGTCGGGCTGACCATCGTCGAGGGCCGGGTTTTGCTGACCGGCGTGGTGCCCGCCGAACAAGCCCACATCGACGCGGTCCGGCTGACCTGGCAGGTTGCCGGTGTTAAGGACGTGTACGACGAAATCGTGGTCTCGGCCGAGGGCGAGGCGACCATCGACCAAAGCCGCGATATCGTGATCGCTCAAAAACTGAAGGCGAAGTTGCTGTTCGATAAGAACATCCGCAACGTCAATTACGACGTCGATGTCGTCGATGCGGTGATCTATGTCATTGGAATTGCACAAGATCAAGGCGAGCTGGACCGCGTTCTCGCCTATGCCCGCGACATTGCGAACGTGCGCCGCGTGGTCCAACATGTGGTGATGAAGGATGACCCGAAGCGGGTTTCAGGGTAAGGAAACCGGGCGATAACTGCGATCGGCGTTATCGCCCGGCGGCCTTGATGGGCGCATCTTCATATGTGGTTGCGACGGGAAGGCGCCCTTCCGGCGTCGCAACGGCCTCGGCCAGCATTAGGACGAATGTCCTATTCCGCCGCCTCGGCATGATGGTTGGTCTGTTCCCGCAGGGCGACCAAGGCGCAATCGATCAACAGGGTGATGGTGCGGGTTTCATCGGGATCGGCACCGGCATGGCCCAACAGCCGTTTGGCCTCCTCCAGCCGTTTGCGGGTATCACCCAACAGCAACCGCGTGGTGCCGGAACCCAGGGAATAAAGTGTCGTCGGGCGCGAGGTCATGGCGTTTCCTTATCTTTTTGGCGGGACCAAGGGGGGGTTAGGCGCGGTCTGGCTGGGTCGGCGCGGCGTTGCGCAAGATGAACACGCGCAGGGCCGAGGTCAGCGATCCAGCACCCTTCAGCTGATGGGCGACATCGCACAGCGCGGTGATCGAACAGTTCGACCGCTTGGCGAGATTTTCCAGGGCGGACCAAAATTCGTTCTCCAGCTTGACGCTGGTCCGGCGTCCGCGAACCCGGACGTTCCGGCAAATCAGCGAGGTCGAGCCGCTGGGCCGATCGACCGTCGGGTGGCTTTCGGCCTCGCAGATCCGCTCGTCCAGGGTGCGGACCGCCGCCCCCAGAATGGCCAGCAACGGTCCGTCGCCGCGATCGGCGGCCTGATGCGCCAGGCGGTTCAGCTCGATGCGCAGATTGATGTCGGCGACGGTGCGGTTGGTTTGATCGCCCATGCCCATCACTCCGCCGCAACGATCGCGGACACCGGGGTTTCGGCGCGGCCGTAACCCGCGAAGTCCCACTCGCCCTCGCGCTGAACGATCAGCTCCTCGAAATCGTGGTCGCCCAACATCTCGGCCGAGATTTCACCCAAGGCGGGTTTCGCCGGAATGTCGTAGACCATCGGCACCAGGGTGCCCCGGAACATTTCGACCGCGTCGCCCGAGGGGCGGCCGCCGAAGCGGCGCCAGAAGCTGACGACATCGGACCGTGACTTGCCCGAGGCGATGCGGTAGCCCTTTTGGCGGCACAAATCCATGGCGTGCTTGGCCAGGGCGTTAAGCACCGCCAAACAGCGGTACCGCTTGCGGATGCCCAACCGCTCGAGGCGAGCAAAGCCGGCGAACCAGCGGATGCGGAAGGTGCCCGCCGGATCACCATCGACATAGGCGACCAGATGGGTCGACATCATGTCGTTGCCATCGAATTCGTCGTGGTAGGTAATGTTGTCCTCCTCGGCCAAAAACACCGCGGCGCGGATCGCCATGGCCATCGCGAATTCGTCTGGGGTCGCGGCGATTTTTACCGTTACGGAGGATGAGGGGATGCGAACCTTATTTTCTGTGGTCTGCGTCATGGCAAAATGACCTTGCTGGGTGTATCGGGCTGAGTTCATGATGGCCCAGCCGCATTCGATTGCGGTATAGGGTGGAATCTGAATACCGATAGGGTTTGGGGTGGTGTCGACTTTTCGGCTGCACGACTGGAATGACGCGCGATTGTTGTTGGCCTGCGCCGAACATGGCGGGTTCGCGGCGGCGGCGCAGTCGCTTGGGCTGGATCAGACCACCGTCAGCCGCCGGGTCGCCGCGATCGAGGCCATGGTCGGCCGCCCCCTGTTCACCCGGCGGCGGTCCGGCGCCTCGCCAACCCCGGCGGGCGAGGCGGTGTTGGAACGCGCGCGCGCGTTGGAGGATCACGTCCGCGCCCTGGAAGGGGCGATGGCCGGTCTCGGCTTTTTGCCGCCCCCCACGGTAACCATTTCGGCCAGCGAAGGAATTTTGACCTATCTGGTGATTCCGGCGCTTCTGGGCAGTCCGGCCGCCGAAATCCCGCTCGACCGCCGCTTGATCCGCCAACCGGTGCCCGAGCTGGCTTTCACCACCGTGCCGGGGCGGGGCGATATCGCGGTGATCGCCACCAACCCGGGCGATCTGCCCAAGGTTCGGGGCGCGGTGCGGGTGCGCCGCATCGGCACGATGACCTTCGTCCCGGTGGCCAGCGAGAAATATCTGAAAACCCACGGCATGCCCGAACGGTTCGAGGACCTCGCCGAGGCGCCGTTGCTCGACATCGCCATCTATCGCGGGGTGCGCGCGCTCGACGATTGGCACGGGCTGGTCAGCCAGGCCCCCCGGCCGCCGATGCTGATCGCCGATAATACCTCGTCGGTGCAAAAGCCCCTGATCGAGGGGAACGGCATCACGATTCTGCCGCCTTATTCCCGGCTGTACGATTCCCGCGTGGTGACCCTGACGACCAAGGCGCCGCGCCTTGCGGTCGATTTGTGGCTATCGGCGCATGAAGACACCTTGCGGGAACCGGCGCTGCGGGTGTTGTACGACACCTTGGGCGAGATGTTCGTGGAATCCCCCTGGTTCCGGACATGACCGCGCGAGCCCCCACCGTCGCCTTTTCCGGAATCGAATGCCTGGATATCGACGTCCAGGTCCAGATCGGCAACGGCCTGCCCGCCTTCACCATCGTCGGCCTGCCCGACAAGGCGGTGGGCGAAAGCCGCGAGCGGGTGCGCGCCGCCTTCAACGCGCTGGGGCTGGCCTTGCCGCCAAAGCGAATCACCGTGAATCTGGCGCCCGCCGATATCGTCAAGGAGGGCAGCCATTTCGATGTGCCGATCGCCTTGGGTCTGCTGGGCGCGATGGGGGTGGTGCCGCCCGACGAGATCGCCGGTTATCTTTCGCTGGGCGAATTGGGATTGGACGGACGCATCGCCGCCGTCGCCGGGGTTCTGCCCGCCGCGATCACCGCCAACGCCGGGGGCCGGGGGCTGATCTGCCCGCATGCGCAAGGAAGCGAGGCGGCCTGGGCGGGGGACTTGGAGATTCTGGCCGCGCCCAGCCTGCTGGCCCTGATCAATCATTTCAAGGGCACCCAAGTTTTGGGCCGCCCCGGCATAATGCTGGAAGACGACGGCGAGGATAGCGCCGCCCTGCCCGATCTGCGCGATATCCGGGGGCAAGAAGGCGCCAAGCGGGCCTTGGAAATCGCCGCCGCCGGGGGGCATCACCTGTTGATGACCGGGCCGCCGGGTTCGGGCAAGTCGATGCTGGCCGCCCGCCTGCCCGGATTGTTGCCGCCGCTGTCGGCCGCCGAGGCGCTGGAGGTCAGCCTGATTCATTCCGTGGCCGGACAGTTGCCCGAGGGGCGGCTGCTGCGCCGCCGCCCGTATCGTGACCCCCATCATTCGGCCTCGACCGCCTCGTTGGTCGGCGGCGGCAGCCGGGCGCGGCCGGGCGAGATTTCGCTGGCCCACGGCGGCGTGTTGTTTCTGGATGAGCTGCCGGAATTCCAGCGCGGCGCGCTGGAAGCGCTTCGGCAACCCTTGGAAACCGGATGGGTCAGCGTCGCGCGCGCCAATGCCCATGTCCGTTATCCGGCGCGGGTGCAGTTGGTCGCGGCGATGAATCCCTGCCGCTGCGGCCATCTCGACGATCCGATGCTGGCCTGTTCGCGGGTTCCCAAATGCGCCCAGGAATACCAAGCCAAAATCTCCGGGCCGCTATTCGACCGCATCGATTTGAATGTCGATGTGCCCGCCGTGCGCGCCGCCGATCTGGCCTTGCCGCCACCCGCCGAGGGCAGCCGCGAGGTGGCTGCCCGGGTCGGCGCCGCCCGCGCCCTTCAGGCCGAGCGCTATCGGCCAAGCGGTCTTCGGGTCAATGCCGAGGTGGACGGCGAACGCCTGATCGCCGCCGCCGCCCCCGACGCCCCCGGACAAGCGTTGCTGGTCGAGGCGGCCGAACGCTTGCGGCTATCGGCGCGGGGGTATCACCGGGTTCTCCGCGTTGCCCGCACCCTCGCCGATCTTGATGGCGGCGGCGGCGTGCGGCGGATTCATATCGCCGAGGCCCTGTCCTACCGGCGAAGCCTGCCCAGCCGGGGCCGCTGACCGGGAAATAATTGCCGGTGGTGCCCTCGAAACCCGCGATAAACACCGCCTTGAGTTGGCACGATGATTGCTTAAGTAGGGGTGTCCACCGTCGAGGCGTCCCATGACCGGCACCAACACACCCTCGTTTCCGATTCGCGACACCCTGTTCCCACCCGATTATTACGGGCAGACGGAACCGGTACAGCATCAGTTGCCGGTTTATTCCGAGGGCGGCGACGGCCCATCGTTCAAGGATGTCATCGACACCCTCAATCCCTTGCAGCATCTGCCGATCATCAGCGCGATCTACCGCGAGGTGACCGGCGATCAACCCGGCGCCGTCGCCCGGGTTGCCGGGGCCGCCTTATATGGCGGTCCGATCGGGCTGTTCAGCGAAGTGATCAATTCGGCGATCGACGATAACACCGGCAAGGATGTCGGCGGTCATGGCATCGCCTTTTTGGAGGACGCCTTTGGCGGATCGTCCGACGGCGGCACCGCCGTGGCGCAAGATGCACCGCCGGCCTCAGCAGCGGCAGCCACGCCCGACACCCAAGCCGAGCCCCCGGTTCCCGCCGCCGCCCCCCAACCCAGTGTCGCGCAGGCGGTGATCTTCGATGCGCCCGCTCCGCCGCCGCCGGCGGCGGCCGCCGCCGCCAGCACGCCTCCCGTCGCCGTCGCGGCCGCCACGCCGCCGGTACCGCCCGCCAAACCGGTCGATCAAGCCTCGGCGGCGATGGCGGCGGCGAAATACATGGCGGTGCCGCAGCGCCGCGCGGTCGATCCCGTGCAGCCGCCGCTGGTTCCCGCCTTTCTGTCGAACAACGGCCAGTATGTCGCGATCCCGCAACAGGCTCACAATCCCAAACGCTCGGCGCAGCCCGCCTTGGCGGCCGATACCCAGCAACTGGCCGCCATTCCCGCCAGCGCCCCTGGCCCGGGCGGTCTGACCGGGCAAGATTGGTTCGCCGCCAATATGATGACGGCGCTGGATAAATACGAGCGCGCCGCCAAGGCCGGTCAGGTCAAAACCGATTTGGCGGCGCCGTGAACGCCGGCTTGGTGTTTCCCGAAAACCGCTTGATCTGGAACGGACGCCGGATGCGCTGCGCCTTGGGCAAGGGCGGCATTCGCGCCGACAAACGCGAGGGGGACGGCGCCACGCCCACCGGGTTTTATCCGTTTCGCCGGGTATTCCATCGCCCGGATCGCCTGCCGTTTCCCGAATGCGCGCTACCGGTGGATGCCCTGACCCCCGCCGATGGCTGGTGTGACGACCCGGCGCATCCCGATTATAACCGCTTCGTCACCCTGCCCCACCCCGCCCGCTGCGAACATCTGTGGCGCGACGACGGGGTTTACGACCTGATTGTCGTGCTGGGTCATAACGATGATCCGCCGAAGGCGGGACTGGGCAGCGCGATCTTTCTGCATCTGGCCCACCCGGATTTCCGGCCGACCGAAGGCTGTGTCGCGCTGGGGCTGAGTGATTTACTGGCGCTGCTGGCGGCGGCGCGGCCAGGCGACGGACTTCAGATTTCCGCGACCGCGAATGCCTCGGGTTTCGATCCGCTGGCGTAACGAGCCCACATGGTTTGATACGCCGCCTCGACCCCCGCCACGAAACGCGGCGTGTCGAACAGCCGGTTGGTGAACCGGCCTTGCTGTAATTTCTGGCGCAGCGCCGCCAGCCGGGCGGGATCGCGCACCAGGGCGATCGCCTTGGCTTCGTACTCCTCGCCATCGGCGGCGATCATCTCGGGCAGACCGGCCGCCTTGGTCAGACTGGCCCCGACCCGTGACGCGAAACTTTCCCCCGGCCACGTCAGCAGCGGGCAGCCCATCCACAGCGCGTCGCTGCCGGTGGTATGGGCGTTATAGGGCCGCGTGTCCAAAAACAGGTCGGCCGCGTGATAACGGGCCAAATGCTCGTCGAGCGGGACCGGGCGGGCGAACACCAACCGCGCGGGGTCCAGCCCCGACCCGGCGGCGGCGCGGCGCAAATTGCTTTCCGCCGCTGCCTCGCCAGCCAGCAGCCAGAGCACCGAGTCGGGAACCGCGGCCAGGATCCGCGTCCAGCGCGCGAAAACCGCCGGGGTGATCTTGTACAGCGCGTTGAAACAGGCCAGAACCGCCCCGGTGTCGGGCAAACCATGCGCCGCGCGCGGCAAGGCCGGGGGGATCGGACGCTGGCGGTCGTTGATTTGATAGCAATCGGGCAGATGGACGATCGCCTCGTCATAAAACCCTTGCTGGCTGAACGGCAGCACCACGGGGTCGGCCAGGATATAGTCGATATACGGCGCGCCCATGGTTCCGGGATAGCCCAGATAATTGACCTGGATCGGTGCCGGGCGGGCGGCCAGCACGTCGAGACGGGCGTCGCGGGTGTGGCCCTTCAGATCGATCAGGATATCGACGCCGTCGGCAAGAATTTGGTCGGCGACCGCCGCGCTGGAGGCTTCGGCCAAATGGTGGAAACGATCGAACCCGGCTTCCAGCCGGTGGCGGATCGGGCTGCCGTCGTTGGGACCCAGGGAATAGGCGATCACCTCGAAGCGTTCGCGGTCGTGGCGCTCGAACAATTCGGCGGCCAGCCACGCGGTGGCATGACGGTGAAAATCGGCCGAGAGATAGCCAAGGGTCAGGCGTTGCTTGGCGGCGGGCGGCGGAAAGGTTCGCGGGGTGGGGCGGACCCGCGCGCTCCATTCCCGCGCGCAGATTTGATGGGCCGCTTCGGAACAGCCGTCGATGGCCAGCATGCGCAGGGGCTGCGCCCCCGCCCCGCCCCGCACGACCAACGCGGCCAACGCCGCCGACAGCGCGTCGAGCCCGTCCCAATCGCACAAGGCTTGCTTGCGGGCAACCAAGGCCCCCAGGATTTTCGGATCCCCCGGCGCCAACCGGTGGGCCTCGGCATAGGCGGCCAGGGATTCGGCGGGTTCGTTCCGCCTGCGCAATACATTGCCGAGGTTGAACCACAAGGGCGCGGCCGGGCTGATCCGCACGGCGTGGCGATAGGCTTTTTCCGCCTTGGCATCATCGCCCGCCCGCTCATACACCACCCCGGCAAAGCCCCAGGGAACGGCGTCCTTTTGCCGGGCAAGGGCCGCCTTATCGAGTTCGCGGGCGGCCTCGGCGGCACGGCCCTGGGCGAACAGGATGCGCGCCAACAACACCATCAGATCCGCCCGGCCCGGGCGCGCCTTCATCGCCCGTCGGCACGCGGCCTCGGCTTCGGGCAGACGCCCGGCCTCGGCCAGTGCGATTGCCTCGGCCGCCGGGTCCGGCGTCATCCTACGCGCCGCAGCACTTCTTGAATTTTTGACCCGATCCGCAGGGACAGGGATCGTTGCGCCCGACCTTTTCGGTGGCGACCCGCTGCGGCGGCTTCGGATTGACGATGCCATCGACATAGGCCCAGCGCCCATTGTCGCGGCGGAAGCTGGCCAGCTCGTGATGCGCCAGCGGCTTGCCCCGGAAGCGATAGCGGGCGACGAATTCCACCGACCCCATATCGCCGTCCTCGGCGGCGGAACGGATTTCCAGGCCTTGCCAATCGGCTTCCTTGGCCCAGCTTTCGGTATCGGCGCGGTCGAACCCGTCGCGGGCATCGGCCGCAAGGCTGTTTTCCAGGTGATCGATATCGGCGGTGACGAACGCGGAATAGCGCGACCGCATCAAGGCTTCCGGGCTGGCGGCGGCGCCACCGGCCAGAATGGGACGGCAGCACTCATCGAACAGGCGGCCGGAACCGCAGGGGCACTGAGACATCGTTAAAACTCGACCAAGTTGGAAAAGATCAGAATACCGGCCACCGCCGCCAGATAGAAGGCGCCGCCGACGCCCAGCAGAAACAACAGATTGCCAGCCGTGCGCAAGGGATAAAGATGGCGTTCGCGCACCAAACGGTCGGGATTGCGCCGTTCCTCGCCGCCGACCACGGTTAGAAAATAGCGCCGGCCGAAAATCGGCATCGACATCCGCAGATTGATCGGGTGACGCCGCCACGACATCGGCTTCGAGGCCTGCCACAGGGCGGCCCGTTGCTCGGGCGTGAAGCTTTCCACGATCTCCGGCGGAAGTTTTTCCAGCAGGGTTTCAAGCCCATCCGCGTTCGCCACCATCCCCAGTCCCCCCCGATGGATCAACCGCCGTTACCGCTTGCCGGTCAGCCGCGACAAGATATCGTCCAGCTGTTCCAAGCTGCCGTAGGTGATCGTGATATCGCCGCCCTTGCCGGTCGAGGCGATCTTCACCTTAACGCCCAAACTGGCGGCCAAATCGCGTTCCAGTTCGGCCAGGTCGGCATCGCGCGGCACCTCGGCCTTCTTGGCCGGTTTGGCCTTGGCGGCCCCAGCCGCCTCGCCCGCCAATTTCTCGGTCTGGCGGACGTTCAAGCCCTTTTCCACAACGTGGCGGGCCAAACCCACCGGATCGGCCGCCGTCAGCAGGGCGCGGGCATGGCCGGCGGTGAGTTCCGATTTATCGACCATGCCCTTGATCGCCTCGGGCAGTGCCAACAGGCGCATCATGTTGGCGACGTGGCTGCGGCTTTTGCCAACCGCCTTGGCCAGCTCTTCCTGGGTGTGGTTGAATTCCTCGGCCAGGCGGCGATAACCGTCGGCTTCTTCCAGCGGCGACAAATCCTGGCGTTGCAGGTTTTCGACCAGGGCGACTTCCAGCGCCTCGCGGTCGGTCATCTCGCGGACGATGACCGGCACCTCGTGGATCGAGGCCCGTTGAGCGGCCCGCCAGCGGCGTTCCCCGGCGATGATCTCGTAATCGCCGCCATCGGGACGAACCAGGATCGGCTGCAAGATGCCCTTCTCGCGCACCGATTCGACCAGATCGGCGATCGATGCCTCGTCGAACACCCGGCGCGGCTGGAACCGGCCGGGTTTCAGGCGTTCGATCGGCAGGGTGCGCAAACCACGGGTTTGCTCCCCCACCTCGCCGGCGGCGGCCGCCAACGGCGGATTGGCGTTCATCCCGGTCTCGCCCAACAGGGCGTTCAGGCCACGGCCCAAATTACGGCGCTTTTCCTCGGCCACGGTGGTTAGGCTCCCATACGGATGGCGCGTTCGCGCTTCAAGACTTCGCTGGCCAAGTGAATATACGCCTCGGCCCCCGAACTTTTGTGGTCATAGATCAACACCGGCTTGCCGTGCGACGGCGCTTCCGAGATCCGCACATTGCGCGGGATCACCGTGTTGTAGACCTTGTCGCCGAAATAGCCGCGGACATCGGCCGCCACCATGTCGGACAGGTTGTTGCGCTTGTCGAACATGGTCAGGACGATGCCCTGCAATTCCAGCGCCGGATTAAAGGCTTGCTTGACCCGCTCGATGGTTTTGACCAGATGGCTGATGCCCTCCAGCGCGAAGAACTCGCATTGCAGCGGCACCATCACCGCATGGGCGGCGACCAGCGCGTTCAGGGTCAGCAGGTTCAAGGAGGGCGGGCAGTCGATCAGCACGTAATCATAGCCGTGCACGGTGCCCAAGGCGGTGCGCAGGCGGGTCTCACGGCCGCCGACATCGACCAATTCGATCTCGGCGCCCGACAGATCGATGCCCGACGGAACCAACGACAGGCCGGGAATTTCGGTCGGCAATACGGCATCGGCAATCGACGCCTCGCCCATCAGCACATGATAGGAATTGACGTCGCGTTGCGAACGATCGATACCCAACCCGGTGCTGGCATTGCCCTGGGGATCGAGGTCGATAATCAAAACCGTGCTGTGACAGGCCGCCATCGCGGTCGCCAAATTGATGGCCGTGGTGGTTTTCCCCACCCCGCCCTTCTGATTGGCGATGGCGATAATGCGACTAGGCAGGGCGGCACTCGCGTTGTCCTGGGCCACGGCTTACCTCGTTTACGTGAAGGATGACTCCTGCCGGGTCCGCCAATGACGGGCTCCGGTCGGCCGCGATAATCCATCCTTTCCGGGCCTGGGTCAATTCGTCTTCGCAGGTTTTCCCCTTCAGAAACAGGCAGAGTCCGCCGGGGGCGCGGTGATGCAGCGCCAAGGGCAACAATTCCGCCAGGGGGGCCAGGGCGCGGGCCGTCACCACGTCGGCGGCCAGGGGCGGAACACGCTCGATCCGGTCGGCGTGCAGGGTGATCTTGGTGCCGGTGACCCGCGCCGCCTCGGCCAGAAAGGCGGCCTTGCGCCCGTCGCTTTCCAGCAGATGGACATCCGGCACACCGAGGATGGCAAGGACCAAGCCCGGAAATCCAGCGCCCGACCCCAGATCGGCCAGGCGGCGGGTGGTTGGCGGGATGAAGGCCTTGAGTTGCGCCGAGTCGAGGAAATGGCGCCGCCACAGATCGGGCAGGGTCGAGGGGCCGACCAGATTGATCCGCGCCTGCCATTTGATCAGCAGATCGGCATAGGCCGACAGCCGGGCGAGGGTGTCATGCTCCACCCCGGTGGCTTTTTGAAAGTCGGCGGCAGTCATCAGCCTATCGTGGGTCTGTTTCACGTGAAACACCATCCCTTGCTTAGTGAGTTTTCGGCCTTAATCGGCACCCTATCTATCGCGTCTCTGTTTCACGTGAAACACAATAGGTGGGGCTGCGCCGACAGTGGCCAAGCAGCGCGGATAGCGCCGCCGGGGTCATTCCGGGGATTCGGCCCGCCGCCGCCAGGGTCTCCGGCCGCGCCGCCGCCAGCTTCTCGCGGACCTCGTTCGATAACGAGCCGATCGAACGGTAATCCAGGTCGCCGGGAAGATGCCACTCCTCCTCCTGCCGGTAGGCGCGGATTTCGGCGTTTTGCCGATCCTCATATCCGAAATACACCGCCTCGATCGCCAGGCGCTCGGGGGCGCCCTGGGGAACGGCCGCCAGCTGGGGCCAGATCGCAACCAGGCGTTCGAAGGTCACCTCGGGATAGCCCAGCAGAACCATTGCCGACCGCGCCACCCCGTCTTGATTGATCGCCAAGCCCGCCCGCCCCAGCTCGGTCGGCGACGCCGACAAGCGTTGCAACAGTGCCCGCCCGTCATCAAGGGCTTGCTGGGTCGCCGTGAACAGGGCTTGCCGCTCGGCGCCGATACAGCCCGCCGCAAGGCCGATCGGGGTCAGCCGGAGGTCGGCGTTGTCGGCCCGCAGCCGTAGCCGATATTCGGCGCGCGAGGTGAACATGCGATAGGGCTCTTCCGTGCCGCGCGTCACCAGATCATCGACCATCACCCCCAAATAACCATCGGCGCGGTCGATGGTGATCGGGTCACCCGCCCCCGCCCGTTTGGCGGCGTTCAGCCCGGCCAGCAAACCTTGCGCGGCGGCTTCCTCATACCCGGTGGTGCCGTTGATCTGACCGGCCAAAAACAGGCCGCTCAGGCGGCGGGTTTCCAGCGTGCGGTGCAGCTCGCGCGGATCGGCATAATCATATTCGATGGCATAGCCCGGCCGCAGGATCGTCACCCGCTCCAGCCCCGGGATGGTGTGGATCATCGCGGTCTGAACCTCGGCGGGCAGCGAGGTCGAAATGCCGTTGGGATAGACGGTGGGATCGTCCAACCCCTCGGGTTCCAGGAAAATCTGATGGCGGTCGCGGTCGGCGAACCGCACGATTTTATCCTCGATCGACGGGCAATAACGCGGGCCCCGTGATTCAATGCGTCCCGAATACATCGCGGACCGGTGCAAATTCGCGCGGATGATCGCGTGGGTCTGGGGCGTCGTCGCTGTGATGCCGCAGGCGATCTGCGGTACCGACACCCGCTCGGTGCGATAGGAAAAAGGAACCGGCGGATCATCGCCCACCTGCCGGTCGATCCCGGCCCAATCGATGGTGCGCCCGTCCAGCCGCGCCGGGGTGCCGGTCTTTAGCCGCCCCACCCGGAACCCCTCGCGCCGCAGCATCGCCGAGAGACCATAGGACGGGGCGTCGCCGACCCGGCCCGCCGCCCATCGGCGCTCGCCGCAATGGATCAATCCGCGCAAAAAAGTGCCGGTGGTGACGACCACCGCGCCGCAAGGGATCTCCCGTCCGTCCGCCAGCACCACCGCCTGGACGTGGCCACCGCGGACGACGATATCCTCGGCGGTCGCCTCGATCACCGATAGCCCGGCCTGTTCGGCCAAGGCCGCTTGCATCGCGGTCGCGTAGAGCTTGCGATCGGCCTGGGCGCGCGGACCCCACACCGCCGGGCCCTTGCTGCGGTTGAGCATGCGGAACTGAATCCCGGCGCGGTCGATCACCCGCCCCATCAACCCATCCAGCGCATCGACCTCGCGGACCAGCTGGCCCTTGGCGAGGCCGCCGATCGCCGGGTTGCACGACATCGCGCCGATGGTCGCCGCGCGTTGGGTCAGCAAAATGGTCGCCGCTCCCGCCCTCGCCGCCGCCGCCGCCGCTTCACACCCGGCATGTCCGCCGCCGATCACCACCACATCCGTCCGTTTCACGTGAAACGTCCCTCCCTATTTTCCGATACAAAAATCGCGGAACACCACGTCGAGAATTTCCTCGGCATCGATCCGCCCGGTGATACGGCCCAAGGCCCGGCCGGCCGCCCGTACCTCCTCGGCGGCCAACTCGATGGCCGATTGCGCCCCGGCGCGGGTTAAAGCGCCCACCGCCTCGGCCACCGCCACCCGGTGACGCTCGCGGTTCAACGGGGTTCCGCCGCCGCTCAGCCGCCGTTCCGCCTCGGCGGTCAGGCGCGCCAGCAGGGTGTCGATGCCGTCGCCAGTCCGGGCCGACACCGCCAAATCCCCACCATTCACCGGGGCGAGATCGGCCTTGTTGACGACGATGATGGTATCGGCGTCCACCATCTTGGCGGTCGCCTCGTCACGGGCTTGCCCCGCCGTGAACACCGCGATCTTCAAATCGGCGCGGTCGGCCCGCGCCAAGGCCCGGCGGATGCCCTCGGCCTCGATCTCGCTGGCCGCGTCCCGCAGCCCGGCGGTATCGGCCAGGGTCACCGGCAATCCGTTCAGGTCCAGATGAACCTCGATAATATCGCGGGTGGTTCCGGCGGTCGCCGAGACGATCGCCGCCTCGCGCCCGGCGATCCGGTTCAACAGGCTCGACTTCCCGGCATTGGGGGCGCCGATGATCGCCACCTCGACCCCGTCGCGCAGCCGTTCCCCGCGCCGCCCATCCGCCAGCGCGGCGTTCAGCCGGGTCAGCAACGGCGCGATGCGGGACCGGGCTTGCAACGCGATATCCTCGCCAATGCCGTCGTCGGAAAAATCGATCGAGGCTTCCAGCCAGGCCAGCAGATCGACCAGTTCGCCCCGCCACCCCTCGACACGGCGTTCCAGGCCGCCGTCCAATTGCGCCTTGGCTTGGCGGCGTTGCGCCTCGGTCTCGGCATCGACCAGATCGGCGATCGCCTCGGCGCGGGTGAGATCGATCTTGCCGTTCAGCACGGCGCGTTTGGAAAATTCGCCCGGCTCGGCGGGGCGGATGCCCAAGTCCCCCACCCGGCGCAGAAACGCCGCCGCCACCGCCCGCCCGCCATGCAGATGGAATTCCGCGACATCCTCGCCGGTAAAACTGGCCGGAGCCGGAAACCACAGCAGCAACCCGTCGTCGATGCCGAGGCCCGCCGCATCCACCACCGCAACCCGCCGGGCCTGCCGGGGCGGCGGTAGCGGCCGCCCGGTCAGGCCTTGCACGGCGGCGGCCGTTCCCGGCCCCGACAGCCGGAACACCGCGATCCCCGCCCGCCCGGTCCCGCTGGCCCTGGCGACGATGGTATCGCTCACCCCTTGCCCCCGGGCACCCGCAGATGATCGACGATGGTCCCGTTCCTAAGATGACCTTGAATGATCGCCTCGGCGTCGTCGCGGTTCGAAAGGCGGTACCACACTTCGTCGGGATAGATCACCGCCAGCGGGCCTTCGTCGCAACGGCCCAAGCAGCCGGACGAATTGATCCGCACGCCCTCGATTTTCAGCTCCTTGACCCGGTCCTTCATCCAGCCGCGCAGATCGTCGGTGCCCGAGGCGCCGCAGGATTTTTTATCGCCGTCGCGCCGATTGGTGCAGACGAACAGATGCAGGCGATAATGTCCGGTCACGGGAAACATCCTTTTGTTAACAGGCAAGAGCTCCCAAGGTAAGGGGCGTTGCCCGTCCTTGTCCATCGCGCTAAACTTTTCCCATGTCACAGATCACCGTCAATAGCCCGGCCGGACCCTTGGCGATCGCCGAGGATCAGGGCCACATCGTCTCGCTGGATTGGGGATGGCCGATGGCCGTCACCGAAACCCCGTTGCTGTGCGAGGCCCGCGATCAGATCGAGGCCTATTTCGCCGGAACCCGCCGGGTGTTCGAGCTGCCGCTCAAGCCGTTCGGCACGCCCTTTCAACGCCGGGTGTGGGCGGTGCTGGCCGCGATCCCTTATGGCACGACCCGCACCTACGGCGATATCGCCGCCGAGCTTGGCACCTCGGCCCGCGCGGTCGGCGGGGCGTGCGGCCGCAATCCCATCCCGATCCTGATCCCCTGTCACCGCGTGATCGGCCTGCACGGCCATCTTGGCGGCTATTCCGGCGGCGACGGCATCGAGACCAAGACATTCCTGCTCACCCTGGAAGGATGTTCGCCATGACCCATGCCATCCGCATCCACCAAACCGGTGGCCCCGAGGTTCTGCGCCATGAAGAGGTCACGGTTGCCGCCCCGGGCGAGGGCGAGGTTCTGGTCCGCAACACGGCGATCGGTGTCAATTTCATCGACGTCTATCACCGCATCGGCCTGTATCCGCTGGCCCTGCCCGCCACCTTGGGGCTGGAGGCGGCCGCTGTGGTCGAGGAGGTGGGACCCGGCGTGACCGAGGTCAAACCCGGTGACCGCATCGCTTACGCCAATCCGCCGACGGGCGCCTATGCCGGGCGCCGCGTGATGCCCGCCCACCGGGTCATCAAACTGCCCGACGCCATCGCCGACACCACCGCCGCCGCGATGATGCTGAAAGGCATGACCGCGCAATTCCTGCTGCGCCGGACCAAGCGAATCGAAGCGGGCGACACGATTTTGGTGCATGCCTGCGCGGGCGGGGTCGGTCAAATTCTTTGCCAGTGGGCCAAACATCTGGGGGCGACGGTGATCGGCACCGTGGGGTCCGACGCCAAGGCGGCCGAGGTCAAGGCGCTGGGTTGCGACCATCCGATCAACTACCGCACCGAGGATTTCGTCACCCGCGTGCGCGGCATTACCGGCGGCAAGGGCGTTACCGCCGTTTATGATTCGGTCGGCAAGGATACCTTTTTGGGATCGCTCGACTGTTTGGCGCCGCTGGGCATGATGGTCAGCTTCGGCCAAAGTTCGGGAAAACCCGATCCCTTCGATATCGGTCTGCTGGCCGCCAAGGGATCGCTGTTCCTGACCCGGCCCAGCTTGATGACCTATACCGCGACTCGCGCCGACATGGTGGCGATGGCCGAGGATCTGTTCGCGGTCGTCGCTTCCGGGGCGGTCCGGATCGGCGTCGGCCACACCTATCCGCTGGCCGAGGCGGCCCAAGCCCACCGCGATCTGGAAGCGCGGCGAACCACCGGATCGCTGGTGTTGTTGCCATGACCCGACGCGAGATCCGAAAATTCCTGGGGATCATCAGCGTCGGCTGGCTGGTCGGCGTCAGTTGGATTCAATTCGCTTATCTGCCCGACAGCGAAATCCAGTCCATGGAATCGCCCGAGGTGCAGGACCGTTTGGCGCTGGAATGCAACGGCCCCTACACCGACCGCTACGCCTGCAAGGAACAGATCATCTTGGAAACCAGCCAAGATACCTTCGCCAATTTGTCGCTGCGCTTGGCGGTGGTGGTGGTGGTGCCGGGATTGTTGTGGGGATTGGCCAGGACCCGCTTTCGCGATCCCCATAAAACGAAGGTCTTCGCCCTGCCCCCCGACCATCCCGCCCATGGCAAAACCGAGGGTGAAGGCGCAAGCGACGCGCCGAAAGCGGATTGGAAAAAGGCGGCTCGGGACCGATTGGCTCAGTCCCGGCCGCCCATGTTTCCACCGAAGGATGAAACCTAAAGCCTTTTGCGTCTGATGTGAAGCAAAAGGCTTTACTATTCATATGCCCCTCGGCCTAAGCGGGCGCGTCCGCGCCCTTGGCCGCTCGCTCAATACTCGCTAAAGTGGTTTGCGCCAGATTAAGCGCAAACCGCTTTAACTATTCATCGCTTCGAAGAAGTCGCCGTTGTTCTTCGACTGCTTCAACTTATCGACCAGGAATTCCATGCCGTCGGTCACACCCATCGGCATCAGGATGCGGCGCAGCACCCACATCTTCGACAACACGCCCTTATCGACCAGCAATTCCTCTTTCCGGGTGCCCGACTTGGTGATGTCGATCGCCGGGAAGGTCCGCTTGTCCGACAGTTTGCGGTCGAGGATGATTTCCGAATTGCCGGTGCCCTTGAACTCCTCGAAGATCACCTCGTCCATCCGGCTGCCGGTATCGATCAGCGCGGTGGCGATGATGGTCAGGCTGCCGCCTTCCTCGATATTGCGGGCGGCACCGAAAAAGCGCTTCGGCCGCTGCAAGGCGTTGGCATCGACGCCGCCGGTCAGCACCTTGCCCGAGCTGGGCACCACGGTGTTATAGGCGCGCGCCAGCCGGGTGATCGAGTCCAGCAAGATCACCACGTCGCGTTTGTGTTCGACCAGCCGCTTGGCCTTTTCCAAGACCATCTCGGTGACCTGCACGTGCCGCGAGGCCGGTTCGTCGAAGGTCGAGCTGATAACCTCGCCCTTGACCGAGCGGGCCATGTCGGTGACTTCTTCCGGCCGCTCGTCGATCAGCAGCACGATCAGATAGACTTCCGGCTGGTTGGCGGCGATCGCGTGGGCGATGTTTTGCAGCATCACCGTTTTACCGGTGCGCGGCGGCGCCACGATCAAGGCGCGCTGCCCCTTGCCCAGCGGGGCAACCAGATCGATGACCCGCGTCGTCAGATCCCTGGCGGTCGGATTGTCGATTTCCAACTTCAGCTTACGATCGGGATAGAGCGGCGTCAGATTGTCGAAATTGATCCGGTGACGGACATTTTCCGGCGGCTCGAAATTGATGCTGTTGACCTTGAGCAGCGCGAAATAGCGTTCGCCATCCTTCGGCGAGCGAATCTGCCCTTCCACGGTGTCGCCGGTCCGCAGACCGAAGCGCCGCACTTGGCTGGGGCTGATATAGATGTCGTCGGGACCGGGCAGATAGTTCGCTTCCGGGCTACGCAGAAATCCGAACCCGTCTTGGAGGATTTCAAGCACGCCATCCCCATAAATGGGTTGGTCATTATCCGCCAACTGCTTGAGAATCGCGAACATCATATCCTGCTTGCGCAGCGTGCTGGCGTTCTCGATCTGAAGTTCCTCGGCATAGGCCAGTAACGAGGCCGGCGTCATCTTTTTTAATTCTTGGAGATGCATTGGGGATATCCGTATCGACGGCGGCAACCCGGAACGGACCAACGGCCCGAGGGGGGAGTGCGGCAAGGTCGGTCTGGGAAAACGGCCACCCGTGGTCAGGGTCGGCCAGCGAAGTTCCGCCAAGATGCGGCAAATCGGGCCGTCCTGTCAAACCCTCTTTAAAACGGTTTGGTGATCACCAGAAAAACGATGCCGATCATCAGCAGGGTGGGAACCTCGTTCAACACCCGGAAAAACCGGGCGGACCGCCGATTCCGATCCGCCGCGAAGTCGTTCTTGTATTTCATCAGCACGCCATGGCTCACGGTCATCAATGACACGAGGACCAGCTTTGCATGAAACCAATGTTCGTCGAACAGGCCGCCCGAGATCGCCATGGTGAGACCCAACGCCCAGGCGACCGCCATGGCGGGAGTCATGATGGCCCGCACGAGGCGCCGTTCCATGATCTTGAAGGTCTCGGCCTTATCCGATCCGGGGACCGCGTCGGCGTGATAGACAAACAGGCGCGGCAGATACAGCATCCCCGCCATCCAAGACAGCACCGCGATCACATGCACCGCCTTAAGGATCAGGTACAGCCCGCCGGTCATGCCCGGTTCCATTTCACCAGCGTCGCCAAGCCCTTGATGAAGGCCGGATGACATCCCACCGTGGCCGCCCGCTCATAGGCGGGGACCCCGAACGCCACGGCCCGGTGCCGGTATTCAATGTCCAATTCGACCAAGGTTTCCGAATGTTCCGAGACGAACGACACCGGCACCACCACCACCGGCACCTTGTCGGCCGCCGCTTGTCGCAACACCTCGTCCAAAGACGGACCAATCCATTTCAGCGGTCCGACCCGGCTTTGATAGGCAATAGCCCAATCGGTCAATCCCAGCTTGGCGACCACGGCCTTGACGGTCTTCCCGACTTGCCTTGGATAGGGATCACCCAGGGCGACGATGTATTTCGGCAATCCGTGCGCCGAAAAAATCACCCGCGGGTTTTCCAGCTTGGCCACCGCCTCGGCGACCGTGTCCGCCACACCCTCGATCCAGCCCGCATCTTCCGAATAGGCATCGACGATGTCGGTCGGCCGCTCGAACCCCGCCACCTCGAACCAGCGGCGCAGCGCCGACCCGGTGGTGGTCGCCGAATATTGCGGATAGAGCGGCAACAGAACCACCCGTTCCGGCGCCAAGGCCGCAACCTCGGCCGCCGCTTCCTCGATCAACGGATGCCAATAGCGCATCGCGACGATCACCCGGTAATCCGGTCCCAAAACCTGTTGCAAGGCATCGGCTTGCGCCCGGGTTTGCGCGAGTAACGGCGACGAACCGCCGATCTGATCGTAAATGGCGCGCGCCGTTTTCGCCCGCCGCCGCCCAACCACCCGCGCAACGAACCGCCGCAACGGTCCCGGCAGCGGAAAAATCGCCGGATCGGAAAACAGATTGATCAAAAAGGGCTCGATCGCGCCGGGTCCATCCGGCCCGCCGAGATTGAACATCACAACGGCGGTTCTTATCCCCGCCATTGCCGAACCCGCTCGACCAACCGCTCGACATGATCGGGCGGCGTTTGCGGCACGATCCCATGACCAAGATTGAAAATGAACGGCCCCTTGCCGAGAATGGACAGAATCCGGTCCACCGCCAGGTCCTGTGCCTCGCCGCCCGCGACCAGCAACAGCGGATCGAGATTGCCTTGCACGGCGCACAAGGGCTGTAGCACCTCGGCGGCCCAGTCCAATGGGACCCCGGTGTCCAACCCGACCCCGGCAACCTTGGTCTCGCGGATATAGGTCGGGTACAGCGCCCCGGCCCCGCGCGGAAACCCGATCACCGGAAACCCGGGACGGTGGTGATGAATCGCCTCGACCAACTGGCGGGTCGGCTCGATCACCCAGCGGCGAAACTCGGTTTCCGGCAACGCGCCCGCCCAGGTGTCGAAAATCTGCACGGTGTCGGCTCCGGCATCGATCTGGGCCAACAGATAATCGCGGGTCGCCTTGGTCACCAGATCCATGATCGCCGCGAACAGCGCGGGATTGCCCCACATAAGCTTTTTGGTTTCGGCGAAATCCTTCGACCCGTGACCCTCGATCATATAGGTCACAACGGTCCAGGGCGCACCGGCGAAGCCGATCAAAGTGGTTGCCGACCGCAACATCGTGCCGAGCTTCTTGAGAACATCGAAGACCGCGCCAAGGCGTTCGAGAAAGCCCTCGATGTCGAGACCTTCCAAATCCATTGCCGAGCGAATCGGCGTCAGCACCGGACCCTCGCCTTCCCGGAAGGCAAGATGTTGCTTCAAGGCGTGCGGGACCACCAGAATGTCGGAAAACAGGATGGCGGCGTCGAGCTCATAGCGCCGTAATGGCTGCAAGGCGACCTCGACCGCCAGATCCGCGTTGTAACACAGATCGAGAAAGCTGCCCGCTTCCGACCGGGTGGCGCGGTACTCGGGAAGATATCGCCCGGCTTGACGCATCAACCAAATCGGCGGAGGCGAATGGGATTCGCCGGAGAGGGCACGAAGAAGGGGTTTTGTGGTCAAGGATCGGTTCCCGGCGGAGCGGTAGAATGACCTCCTCAATACCTTGTTTGGTTTAGGAAAAAAAGTGGTTGCTGTAGTGGATGCCTGTGGAAAGCGGGAATTCGAGATTGTCCACAATTCATCCCGAGGGATGTGGAGGAATTGGCGCTCGCTTATATCCGGGGGATAAGGCGGGATGAACCGCCGATTCGCGGGTGCCGTAAACCTGGGGATAATGGGTATGACATTTTATCCCCGCTCTTGCCGGAAAGGTCATCTTCGGTTATCCCCATGGGTACGGCTCCGGGGACGGCCGACCCCGATCCGGGGACCAAATTTCGGGCCGTGCCTTGAAAGCCCGACTTATCCCCGTTTTGCGACGGTGTTCATCGATGCGCAAAGCCCATGTCCATCTGGTATCCGATGCGACCGGTGAAACGGTCGCCAGCGTGGCGCGGGCCTGTATCGCCCAGCTTGAAGGAATCGATGTCGAAATCCACTCTTGGTGGTTTATCCGCTCGACCGACCTTCTGGCCCGGGTGGTGGAAGGTCTGAAGGAACAGCCGGGCATCGTGCTGTTCACCCTGGTCGATCCATCGATCCGCACGCAGCTGGAAGAAATCTGCCGCAAGATGAAAACCCCGTGCGTTCCGGTGCTGGGTCCGACCCTGGCGGCGCTGGCCAGCCATTTCCAGGTCGAAATCGGCTCGATCCCCGGCCGCCAGCATCAGCTGGACGAGGAATATTTCGCCCGCATCGACGCCATGCAATTCACCCACGCCCATGACGACGGTCAGATGCTCGACGATGTCGAAAGCGCCGATATCGTGCTGGTCGGGGTATCGCGCTCTTCGAAAACCCCGACCACGATGTATCTGGCGTATCGCGGCTACAAATGCGCCAATTATCCGTTGGTGCCCGGGGTTATCCCGCCGCCGCAATTGACGAACGCGCGGCACCCGCTGGTGGTCGGCCTGACGATGGAACCGGAAAGCCTGGCGGAGATCCGCCGCATCCGGCTGGCCCATTTAAACCAGCGGCCGGATTCGCATTACGCCCAGTTCGAAACCGTCAAGGAAGAGGTGTTGTGGGCCCGCCGGCTGTTCCGCGATCAAAATTGGCCGGTCGTCGATATGACGCGCCGGTCGATCGAGGAAGCCGCCGCCGCGATCATCGGGCTCTACAATACCTTCCGCGCGGCGGAGGAGTGATGTTAATCCTGGCCTCGGCGTCCGGGGCGCGCCGTTCGATGCTGGAGAACGCCGGTCTGTCCTTCACCGTCGATGCCGCAGATATCGATGAAACCGCCGTCAAAAACGCCCATGACGGTCCGCCTGAACAATTGGCCCCGCGGTTGGCCGAGGCCAAGGCGCGGACGATCTCGGCCCGCCATCCCGGCGCCTTGGTGATCGGCGCCGATCAACTGCTCGAACTCGACGGCGTTCTGTTCGATAAGCCCCGCGATCTTGCCGACGCCCGCGCCCACCTCATGCTTCTTCGCGGCCGGACCCACCGGTTGATCAGCGCGGCGGCGGTTGTTCAGGATGGCCATGTGCTGTGGACGGCGAGCGACGAGGCACGCCTGACCATGCGCGCCTTTTCCGAGGGATTTCTGGGCGAGTATCTCGCCAAGGCCGGGGTCGCGGTTCGCAACACGGTCGGCGCCTATCATCTGGAAGGGCTGGGCGCGACGCTGTTCGAAGCGGTCGACGGCAACCATTTCACCATTTTGGGTTTGCCCCTGTTGCCGCTGCTGGCCTTTCTGCGGGCGAGGGGAGTGTGTCCGTCATGATCCTAAGCGGAAAAGCCCGCCTGGCCGGAGTGATCGGCTGGCCGGTTAAACATTCCCGGTCGCCGCGCCTGCACGGCTGGTGGTTGGATCGATATCGTATCGACGGCGCTTATGTCCCGCTGGCGGTGGCGCCGGACGATTTGGCCGCGGTGATCGCGGCGCTTGCGAAAATGGGATTCGCCGGGGTCAATCTGACGGTGCCGCACAAGGAAGCGGTGATCGAGTTGCTCGACGCGGTGGACCCGCTGGCGGCGCGGATCGGCGCGGTCAATACCGTGGTGGTGGGCGCCGACGGGTCCTTGTTGGGCCGCAACACCGATGCCTTCGGTTTTCTGGAAAATCTCCGCCGGGGTTCGCCGGGGGGCGTGGTTCCGCGGGGACCGGCGGTGGTGTTGGGGGCCGGGGGGGCCGCGCGGGCCGTGGTCGCCGCGTTGGCCGATGCCGGGGCGAGCGAGATCCGCTTGGCGAACCGCTCGCTCGAACGGGCCGAAAATTTGGCGGGCGCCTTCGGCGCCACCGTGAAACCGGTCGCCTGGACCGAAGCCGCCGCCGCCTTGGACGGCGCCGCCCTGCTGATCAACACCACGACCTTGGGAATGGACGGCGCGCCGCCGCTCGATTTACCGCTCGACGCCCTGCCGCCGACCGCCGTGGTCAACGACATCGTCTATGTCCCCCTGGAAACCGACTTGCTGGCCCGCGCGCGGGCTCGCGGCAATCCGGTGGTCGATGGCCTGGGCATGCTGTTGTGGCAAGCGGTGCCCGGCTTCGAGGCTTGGTTCGGCGTCCGGCCCGAGGTCGAGCCCGCGCTGCGCCCGTTCGTTTTGGGCTGACATGCGTATCCTGGGCCTTACCGGCGGGATCGGCATGGGCAAAAGCACGACGGCGGCGATGCTGCGCCGCATGCGGATTCCGGTTCACGATGCCGACGCCGAGGTTCACCGCCTGCTGGCCAAGGGCGGCGCGGCGGTGGCCTTGATCGGCCGCCGCTTCGAAGGCTGTGTTGCGAACGGACAGGTCGATCGCGCCCGGTTGGGGACCCGCGTGTTCGGCGACCCCACGGCGCTGCGAGATTTGGAATCGCTGTTGCACCCGCTGGTTCGCCGTGCCGAGCGGCGGTTTCTCGGCCGTCACCGCCGCCGCCGCACCGGCTTGGTGGTTCTCGATATCCCCCTGCTGTTCGAAACGGGTGCGGAACGACGTTGCGACGCGGTCGCGGTGGTCAGTGCCCCGGCCTTCTTGCAGACCCAACGGGTGTTGAGGCGCCCCGGCATGACGGCGGATCGCTTGGCCGCGATCCGGTCACGGCAATGGCCGGACGCGGCGCGGCGCCGCCGCGCCGATTTCGTGCTTCCGACCGGCTTGGGCCGCGCCTTCACCTTGCGCCGGGTGGTCCGCCTCGTCACACTGCTGACCGCACCCACTTTTGTTTCCAGCCAGAGCAACCGCCGATGCGCGAAATCGTCTTGGATACCGAAACCACCGGGCTCGACCCGGCCGCCGGGCACCGGATCGTCGAAATCGGCTGCGTCGAGCTGATCAACCACCTGCCCACGGGCAAGAATTTTCATCGCTACCTCAACCCGGAACGCGAGGTGCCGGACGAGGTGGTGCGGATTCACGGTCTCACCAACGGCTTTCTTGCCGACAAACCGCTGTTCGCCGAGATCGCCGACGAGTTTCTCGATTTTCTGGCCGAGGATCCCCTGGTGATCCACAACGCCGAGTTCGACCTGAAATTCCTGAATGCCGAACTCGCCCGTTTGAACAAACCGGCCCTGCCGTCCGCCCGCGCGACCGACACCGTGGTGATGGCGCGCCGCCGCTTTCCCGGCGCCCAAGCCAATCTCGATGCGCTCTGCCGCCGGTTCGGCATCGACAATACCCACCGCGATAAACACGGCGCCTTGCTGGATTCGGAATTGCTGGCCGAGGTGTATCTGGCGCTGATCGGCGGCCGCGAGCCCGGCCTGCAACTGGGCCAGGGCAAAACCGCCGATCTCGCGGTCACGGCGGGAAGCGCCCCGGTGGCGGTCACCCGGCCCTTTCGGGCACCCCGTCCGCACGCCGCCAGCCCCGAGGAAGAGGCGGCGCACGCCGCCTTCATCGCGAAACTGAAATCGCCGATTTGGCTGAGCTGAGGACGGCGCCGGAGATCGCCTCGCGGGAGTCGATCCATGTGGCGAAGGTCAAAATCGTCCACAGACAATACCCCCAACGCCGTTGCCGGTCGCGGTGCTGGCGCCACAACCGCCGCACCACCTCGGGCTGTAGCCATGGATACAGGGCGTCGGCGCGCCGGTCGAGTAAGTCCTCGCACAAGGGCCGCAGTGGACCGCGCAGGAACCGGTTCACCGGAATGTTAAATCCCTTCTTGCGCCCGTCCGTGATCGCGCTGGGCAGGCCCATCCCGGCGAGGGCGCGGCGCAACGGCGCCTTGGGCGGTCCCCCGCGCGGATAAAGGACGGCGGCATCGATGCTTCCGGCCAGATCCATCACCGCGCGCGACAGGAACGGCACGCGGATTTCCAGACCATGGGCCATGCTCATCGCATCCATTTTCATCAGCATATCGCCGGGGAGATAATGGCTTTGGTCGCCCAACAGGCAACGGTCGGTAATCGCGCCAACCTCGCCCATCGCCGCCGCGTAATCGGCGGCCGGATCAAGATCAACGCCCGCGGCCAAGTTCGGCCCCGCCAATTCGGCGTGCAGGAAGGACGGTAAAAGCTGGCGCCACGCACAATGAGGCTGGGGAGCCGACAGCCCCAGCAGAAAACGCGATAGAATCTCGACGGGCGGTAACCGGCGTTCATCGCCACCACCCAGGCGGGCAAGCGCCGCCCCAAGCCCGGCGGCCATGGATTTGGGCACGAACGGCCGCACGGTGTGGGCCAAGCGGCTGGCGGCATAGGTGCCGTACCCCGCGAAGAATTCATCGGCGCCGTCGCCCGATAACGCCACCGACACATGGCGCCGCACCTCGGCGCACAGGCGATAGGCGGCAAGGGCGCTGGAATCCGCCAATTGGCCATCGACATGATGGACCAGCGCCCGAAAGATGTTTACCGCATCGTCCTCCAAATCGGCCGACACCCGAATCAGCGTCGCCCCGGCCTTGGCCGCCACCACTTCGGCCAGCCCGGTTTCATCATGACTGGCCTCGTTGAATCCCGCGACGAAGACCGGCAAGCCGGCGGACCGGTCCACCGCCATCGTCACCAGCGAACTGTCGATACCGCCGCTTTGCAAGATGCCGACCGGAACCTCGCTGACCAGCATGTCGGCGACGGTGCGCGGCCAAATCTCGTTGAAGGCGGCGACGGCATCGTCCAGGCGGTGAATCTCGGGCCGCCGCGCCGGGCGCCAGAACCGCCGCTCGCTCCAAACCTCGCCGTTCCAGGTCAGCACGGTGCCGGGCATCACCTGCTCGACGTCCGTCAGAAGACTCCCGCCCGGACCCACATGACCTTGAGCAAGAAAACCGTGCAGCGCGGCGGCATTCAAGGCCGGCGGATTGTCCAAGGCGGGCAATAGCCCCTTGATCTCGCTGGCGAACGCGATGGTCGGTCCCGTCCGGTACAGGTACAGCGGCTTGATGCCAACCGGGTCGCGGGCCAGCACGAGCTTGTTCTGGCGCCGGTCCCAAAGGGCCACCGCGAACATGCCGTCGAGACGCTCGAAGATTGCCTCGCCCCACGCCAACCAACCGGCAATCAGCGTTTCCGTGTCGCAGGTTGTGCGGAACACATAACCGGTTTCCCGGGACAGCGCGCGGCGCAGTTCCCCGTCGTTGTAGACCTCGCCGTTATAGCTGACCACCACGCGGCCGCCGGGATCGCGCATCGGTTGGGCGCCCTCGGCCCCCAATCCGCGAATCGCCAGCCGCCGGTGCCCCAGGCCAACCGGGCCTTCGTGCCAAATCCCCTCGCCATCGGGACCGCGATGCGCCAGCATGCCGGTCATGGCCGTTAGGCGCGCCGCCTCGACAGGGCGTCCTTCAAGGTGATAAATGCCGACGATCCCGCACATGGCGGAAAGGGTAACATAGGGGGACGATCCATGGAAACGCGGGAGCACAAGCCAAATCCGGGGATGAGCGGAACCCTGCCGCCGGACTGGGCGCTGGCGCGGCCGAAAGCGCCGTGGCGGGTGGTCACCGATTTCCTGTCGGCGCCGCTTCGCATGGTGGCGTTGCCCGATCAAACCTGTGAAGGGCTGGGCCTGACATCGCTGCGGGCCGAGCGATTCGCGGCGGTGCTGCCGGTCTTGCGCGGGCGCTGTCTTGATATCGGCGCGGGCGACAATGTTTTGCTGCGGCTTTACGAGCAGGCCAATGGGCCGACCGCCAGCGTCGGAATCGATGTGGTCGATTGGGGTGGCGGCTGCGTCGTGCTGCCGTCCGCCGCCCATCTGCCGTTCGCCGACGCCAGTTTCGATACCGTGAGTTTCGTTGCCTGCCTTAACCATATTCCGGAACGGGCCGTCGCCTTGGCCGAGGCGCGGCGGGTGTTGCGTCCCGGGGGCCGCGTGGTGCTGACCATGATCGGGCGGGCCTTGGGCAATCTGGGCCACCGGCTGTGGTGGTATTCCGAGGACAAACACCGCGAGGAAGCCGAAGGCGAAACCGGGGGATTGGATCCGGCCGAGATGGTGGCCCTGCTTACCGCGGCGGGCTTTGCCGAGATGGAAAACCGGGGATTCGTTTACGGCCTAAACCGTCTTTACATCGCCCGGCGCCCGATCGCGGACAAGCCGGGCGTTGAAAAAGTCTGCGTTCTATAGCCGTCACTCCCGCCTTCGCGGGAGTGACGAGAAACGAGGTGCGAAAATACTTTTTCAACAGGCTGTTAAAGCAAAGTGATTCCCGGAGGTCTCCCCCCCGGCGGCGTCAGACCGCTTCCGTCAGGTCAAGGATCACCGGCACATGATCCGAGGGTTTGCCCCAGCCGCGCACCTCGCGCAGCACCATCGCGCCGGACAGCCGATCGGCCAGGGCCGGGGTCACCCAGATATGGTCCAAGCGGCGCCCGCGATCGTTCTTGGTCCAATCGCTGGAGCGGTAGCTCCACCAGGTATAAAGCCGTTCGCTTGGCGGAATGAAGTGGCGCACGGCGTCCAGCCACTGGGCGGAGCGCTGAAATCCGGCCAATCCCGCGACCTCGACGGGCGTGTGGCTGACCACCCCCAGCATTTGCCGGTGCGACCAAACATCGGTCTCCAACGGTGCCACGTTGAAATCGCCGACGATCATCGCGGGAGCATCCGCATCGACATGATGCCCGCACCACGCCGCGATATCGTCCAGAAAGGCCAGTTTGTGGGCGAATTTCGGGTTGGCCTCGGGGTCGGGGATATCGCCGCCGGCCGGAACATACAGGCAATGCAGATCGATCCCCTCGACCCGGACCGCCAGATGGCGGGCATCGGCGCGCTCGCAGCGTTGCGGAATCCGGATATCGCCCAAGGGCCGGCGCGACAGCACCGCGACGCCGTTATAGCTTTTGATGCCGCTGAACGCGATGTGGGGAAAACCCAGGCTGCGGCAATCCTCGGCGGGAAAGTCGGGATCCATCACCTTGGTTTCTTGCAGGCAGACGATATCGGGGCGCGTCGCCTCGACCAATTCCGCCAACAGCCCCATGCGCAGGCGTAGCGAATTGATGTTCCAGGTCATGACCCTCACGACGGGGAGATCCGTTCAATAAGAAGGGCGCCCGGTGAGGGGGACACCGAGCGCCCGGCTCCTGTCAGAGGAGCGTGGCGCTGGCAGGGGGAACCGGCGCCACTCGGCCGGTTCGTTGCGAACCTGGCCTCTATGACAACAAGATGGGGTGGGTTTTCGAACAGTTCAGCCCCCTATGAATCATGGCAGCCATGCAAAATCAGATGTTCGGGCGCAGGAATTTGGTATCGCGGAACTCGAACAATTTGGCGTCGAGCGGGATCCCGGTCTGCATGTCGAACAAGGACACCGTGGTGGTGAGCCCCTGTGCGTCGGTGACCCGCCATTGCCGCAATTGAAACGGCGCATCGGAAAACACCAGGGTCAAATCCCCGCTTTGCGTGTCATTGGCCTGGACCACCGAGATTTCAACCACCCCCGGCAGATGCTTGACCTTGGTCACCATCAAATCCTTGCCGTCGAGCGTGACGTCCGAGCGCACCAAAATTCCCGCGGGGGTCGAATCCAGCGGAATCCACGAGGGATTGTCGAGGGTCTTGTCCTGGACGATCAAGAAGTGACCGTCGGCGACCACCAGCAAGGGGCTGGGGGGATCATATTGCAGCCGCAAATGACCGGGGCGCGCCAAATAGGCCATGCCCTCGGCCTGCGCGCCATTGTCGGAAATTTGCAGGAAGCGCGCCTTCAGGCTTTTTACCGCGTTCAGGTAGTTTTCGGCGCTGGCGATATCGGCGCGGTCGCGCTCGCTTAAACTGGGATGCTTGGCCGCCGCCGCCCGGGCCGGTGCGGACGAAAGCATCGCCACGGCGGCCAGGGCCAAACCCGCCGCCAAAAACCGCCGCCGCGTCGTCATCGCTGTCGTCCTCCTAAAAATCCTCATGGGTCCGGCGCACCAGAACCTCGCGCTTGCCGACATGGTTGGCCTTGCCGACCACGCCTTCCTTTTCCATCCGTTCGACCAGACGGGCGGCGCGGTTATACCCGATTTGCAGTTGGCGCTGTATGAAACTCGTCGAGGCCTTGCCCTCGCGGGCCACCAAGGCCACCGCTTGATCATACAAATCGTCGGAGCCGCCGCCGTTGCCGCCCTCCTCGCCGCCGCCCGGCTCGGGCGTGTCGATGTCCTCGGTGACCGCGTCGAGATAGCGCGGCTCGCCTTGATCGCGCAGATGGCGGACCACGCGGTCGACCTCCTCGTCCGAGACGAAGGGCCCGTGAACGCGCTGGATGCGCCCGCCCGAGGCCATGTACAGCATGTCGCCTTGGCCCAGCAACTGCTCGGCGCCCTGCTCGCCCAAAATCGTGCGGCTGTCGATCTTCGAGGTTACCTGGAAGGAAATCCGGGTCGGAAAATTCGCCTTGATGGTGCCGGTGATGACATCGACCGAAGGGCGCTGGGTCGCCATGATCAAATGAATGCCGGCGGCGCGCGCCATCTGCGCCAAACGCTGAACGGCGCCTTCGATATCCTTGCCCGCCACCAGCATCAGATCGGCCATTTCATCGACCACCACCACGATATGCGGCAAGGGGTCGAGCGGCAGCACCTGTTCTTCCCAGGTCGGTTTGCCGGTGTCGGGATCAAAGCCGGTCTGCACCTTGCGGGTCAGCACCTCGGCGGCCTTCGCCGCCTCGGCCAAGCGCTGGTTATAGCCGCCGATATTGCGGACATTCAGCTGGCTCATCGCGCGGTAGCGGTCTTCCATCTCGCGGACCGCCCATTTCAAGGCGACCACCGCCTTGCCGGGTTCGGTAACCACCGGGGTCAGCAGATGCGGGATTCCGTCATAGATCGACAGTTCCAGCATTTTCGGATCAACCAGAATCAGGCGGCATTCGTCGGGCGACAGCCGGTACAGCAGCGACAGGATCATGGTGTTGATCGCCACCGATTTGCCCGATCCGGTGGTTCCGGCGACCAGCAGATGCGGCATGCGGGCCAAATCCGCCATCACCGGGGCGCCGCCGATATCCTTGCCCAGCACCAAGGTCAGCGGCGCTTGCGCCTTTTCGAACACGTCGGCGGCCATCAATTCGCGCAGATACACGGTTTCGCGTCGGGCGTTGGGCAATTCGATGCCGATCACGCTGCGGCCGGGCACGGTGGCGATGCGCACGCTCAACGCGCTCATCGACCGCGCGATATCGTCGGCCAGCCCGATGACCCGGGCGGTCTTGATGCCGGGGGCGGGTTCCAGTTCGTACAAGGTGACCACCGGTCCGGGACGGACCTTGGTGATGCGGCCGGTGACGCCGAAATCCTCGAGAACCGACTCCAACACCTTGGCGTTTTGGCTCAAAGCGTCCTGATTCAGTTTCGGCAGCCCGGTTTCGGGCGGGTCGCCCAGCAGGTCCAGGGGCGGACGGGCATAGCCGCCAGCCGGTGCCTCGCCCAGATCGAGGGTTCCTTGCCGGCTGGCGATGTCGCGTTTGCTGGGTACGACGGCGGCGCGCTTGGGCTCGACGATGGGGGCGGCGCGCGGCTCGGGCGGCGGCGGCGGCGGCGTTTCCGGCTGGGCACGCGCCATCGTCGGCTCGATCCGGTCGTTACCGGTCGGACGCTCGGCGGTCGGTTCGCGTGCGAAACGAGTGCTCAGGGTTCGCACGCCCAGGGCCAGACCATCGGCATCGCCGCGCTCCAAGCCCAGCGCGAAGATCCAGGCGGCCGTGGTGACCAATGCCGCGACGGCGATGACCACCCAGGCGTAATCGGGCGGCACGACAAGAACGAATCCCGCCAAACCCAAGCTGCCGACCGCGCCGCCCGGTCCGGCCGGCAACATCGATCCATCCAGCAATCCCGCGCCGGTGATCGCCCCGCCCATCATCGCCACGATCCCCAGCGTGATTCGGCGGCTCGGCCTTTTCGGCACATCTGCGGCCCCGGCCATCCGAAATCCCCAGGCCGCCAGCAGCGTGATCGGAATCAGACCCGCCACGCCCAGCGTTTGGAGCATCAAATCGGCGAAAATCGCCCCGGCGGTCCCCACCAGATTTTGGACGGGGCCATCGGCGGCGGTATTGAAACTGGGGTCCGAGGCGTTCGCGGTCAGCAACGCCGCCGCCATCGCCACGGTCAACCCGATCAATCCGAACCCCGCCAGCCGGATTCCCGCCCGCCGCGCCGCCAAAACGGTCCCGGCCGGAAAAAAGCGGGATCGCGCCGGGGCGTTACGCATCAAGAACCGCCGCCATCCGGTCCAGCGCCGCGCGCGTGGTGTCCAGATCGTGGACCAAGGCCACCCGAATGAAAGCCTGACCGGGATTGATTCCATCGGCCCCCGCCTTGGCCAGATAAGCGCCGGGCAGCACGCGCAGGCCCGCCTCGGCTGCCAGTTTCCGGGCGGCGGCCTCGCCGTCGCCGACCCGCAGCCATAAAAAGAACCCGCCCTCGGGCCGCCGGAAATCCGGGCGATGACCCAAGCGTTCCTGGGCGGCGTCGATCTTGGCGCGGTAGAGCGCGCGGTTTTCCACGACATGCGCTTCGTCGCGCCACAGGGCGTTGGCGGCGGCCAGAACGGGCAGCGGCTGAACCGCGCCGCCGTAAGACCGAAGGCGCGCGAATCCCGCCATCACCGCCGGATCGCCCGCCACGAAGCCCGAGCGCAAACCCGGCACGCTGGATCGTTTCGAAAGCGAATGAAACACCATGACATTGTCCATCGACCCATTGCCCCGGGCGCAGACGGTCAGGGCGCCGGTGGGTTCGGCCTTGTCCCAGATCTCGGAATAACATTCGTCCACCGCCAGCAGGAATCCATGGTGGCGGGCGGTGGCGATCGAACGTTCCAGCAACGCCGCGTCGGCCACCGTCCCTTCCGGGTTGGCGGGCGAGCACAGATAGGCCAAGGCGGTGCGTTCCAGAATCTCGCGCGGCAGCGTGCTGTAATCGGGCAGCGAGAACGGGCCGTCCGCCCCCGGCACGTAAACCGGTTCGGCCCCGGCCATTACGGCGGCCCCGGCATAGACCTGATAGAAGGGATTGGGCAACAGAACCACGGGCCGGCGCCCTTGGCGTTCGCCGCAAACCACCTGGGCGATCAGATACAAGGCCTCCCGCGTGCCCGCCACCGGCAGAATCGCGCGTTCGGGGTCGATCATCGCGGCGGGAAGCTGGAACCGGCGGTTCAACCATGCGGCGACGGCGGCGCGGAAATCCGGCGTGCCTTGAAGCGGCGGATATTTGCCCCACAGACCGGCATGGGCGGCCAAACAGTCGGCGACGAACGGCGGCGGCGCGTGCTGCGGCTCGCCGATCGACATCACAAGGCTGCCTTCGGCGGGCGGCCCCAACAGGTCGGCCAGACGGCGGAAGGGATAATCGGCGAGGGCGTCGAGTCGAGGATCAAGCATCCGCGCTTTTTACCTGATTCCGAGGTTCCCCGGCAGAATAAAAAAGAAGAAGGGCGCGGGGATTTCTCCCCGCGCCCCCTGCCCATCCCCGAACGGGGATAAAGTGCTTAGTGGATGGTCTCGCCATGCAGGGCGAGATCGAGGCCTTCGCGCTCTTCCTCATGCGAGACCCGCAGCCCGATCACCAGATCGACCAGCTTGTACAAGATGAAGGAGACCACGGCGGTGTAGGCCAAGGTGGTGCCGACGCCGATGCACTGGATCATGATCTGGTCGACATTGCCTTCCAGAGCACCCTTGGTGCCGCCGATCGCTTCGACCGCGAACACGCCGGTCAGGATCGCGCCGACGATGCCGCCGACACAGTGAACGCCGAAGACGTCCAGCGAGTCGTCGTACTTCAGAGCGCCCTTCAGGCTGGTCGAGGCCCAGTAGCAGATAACGCCCGCCGCCAGACCGATGGCGATGGCACCCATCGGACCGACGAAGCCCGAGGCCGGGGTAATGGCGACCAGACCGGCCACCGCGCCCGAGATGATGCCCAACACCGACGGCTTCTTGCGCATGACCCATTCCGCGGTCATCCAGGCCAGGGCGGCGGCCGCCGTGGCGATCTGGGTGACGGCCATCGCCATGCCGGCACGGCCATCGGCCGCGACCGCCGAACCCGCGTTGAAGCCGAACCAGCCCACCCACAGCAGGGAGGCGCCGACCAGCGACAAGGTCAGGTTATGCGGAGCCATGTTGTCCTGGCCATAGCCCTTGCGGGGACCCATGACCAAGCAGCCGATCAGACCCGCGATACCGGCGTTGATATGAACGACGGTGCCGCCGGCGAAGTCGAGAACGCCCATCTTGCCGAGGAAGCCCAAGGGATTGCCCTGGGGATCGGTCGACCAAACCCAGTGGGCGATCGGCGAGTAAACCAGAACCGACCAAAGAGCCATGAACACCATCATCGCCGAGAACTTCATGCGATCGGCGAAGGCGCCGGTGATCAGGGCCGGGGTAATGATGGCGAAGGTCATCTGGAACATCATATAGACCGATTCCGGGATGACCGGCGAGGCGGGCGAACCCGTGCCGCCGGAAATCGCCAGCTTGTCCATGCCGGCCAGGAAGATGCGGTCAAAGCCGACCATGATCGGATCGGACCCGGTGAAGGCGAAGCTGTACCCCACCACCGTCCAAAGAATGGTCACCAAGCAGGTGATGGCGAAGCTTTGCATCAGCATCGCCAGCACGTTCTTCTTACGGACCATGCCACCGTAGAACAGGGCAAGACCCGGAATGGTCATCAGCAGGACCAGCGCGGTGGAGGTCAACATCCACGCGGTGGCACCCGTATCGATGGCCGGGGCCGCGGCGGCGGCGGCGGGTGCCGCCTCCTGCGCGAAGCCGGTCTGCGCCAAAAGCGTCAGGCCGAGCGCCGGGCCCACGCCGAACAAAAAGGTTTTAAAACGTTTGCTCATGATTACCCCCGAAGCGGCTCAGCTCTACAAGGTCGCGCCGGTTGTCCCCTGGAACCAGGATTTGGCCCCAGACAGCGCGTACCGGCTTGCCCTTTCCGTAACAAGAACCGTGCCAAGTGATAAAAAGCGCCAAATTCCGCGCCGTTCGCCCTTCATCGGCGTTTCTGCCCGGAAATCACGCGGACTGGGTGGCGTGAAATTAGGCACGAGAGGGATAGCATGCCACTCTGGTGAGCAGCCAACAAAAAACCCGGAAGGCGGACCTTCCGGGTTTTCGGCGCAATGTTTCGAAGGAAGAGGATCACAACGCCTCGGCGTTGGTCTCCCCGGTCCGAATCCGTTGGGCTTGTTGGATTTCCATCACGAAAATCTTGCCGTCGCCGATCTTGCCGGTCCGCGCCGCGGTCTGAATGGCTTCGATCACGCGATCGGCGATGTCGTCGTTGACGGCCACCTCGATCTTCACTTTGGGCAGGAAATTCACGACGTATTCAGCGCCGCGATAGATTTCGGTTTGTCCCTTCTGCCGGCCGAAGCCCTTGACCTCGCTCACGGTAAGGCCCTGAACGCCGAGCGGCGTCAGCGCCTCGCGCACTTCGTCCAGCTTGAAGGGCTTGATGATGGCCATGATCAGCTTCATCGTTTGGTCCCCACGCAATCTAAGGGCCCTTTCCACCACGGCTGCGGACCCCGCCCCCGCCAAAAAACCGGCGAAAGCGGTGCCGGAGAACGGGCCACCGGTTTTCAAAGGGGGCTACCGGGAATCCGGCAGCCCTTCCGCACCACTATCTATTCAAGAGGTGTGCCGATTGGCCCCAGCGGCGGAGTTCCGGGGTTTCACGACCGTTCGGGCACCCCCGAAAACCCCCATTTGCCCATTCCTTAGGCGGCCCGGTCGGGCGATGCCTGTTTCCTGCGCGGGCAGACGGTTAGTGCCCGCACCCGCAGCCGCCGCCGCTCTTTTTTCCCGACGATCCGCAGCCGCCGCTTTCGAACATCGGCAACAAGGGCTCGCTGCCGGGTTCACGCGACAGCCCGGCTTGCTCCAGGTCGCGCAGATAATTGGCCCACAGCGTGTCTTGATCGCGGCCCATGGCGTGGAGATAGTCCCAGCTGTACAGCCCGCTGTCGTGCCCGTCGTCGAACAGGATGCGGACGGCATAGTTGCCGACCGGCTCGACCCCGACGATCGCCACGTCGCGGCGGCCCGACACCAAGGTTTTTTGATCCGGGCTGTGCCCCTGCACCTCGGCCGAGGGGCTTTCGACCCGCAGCAGCTCGGCCGGCAACGAATATTCGGTGCCGCCGGGAAAGGCGATGACCAGCCGTTTTTCCGCCCGCAGCACCTTGATGCTTTCGGGAACCAAATTCTTCATGACGCGATCTCCCTGTCCGCCAACGCCCGCGCTTCGTCGGGCAACATGATGGGAATGCCGTCCCGGATGGGATAGGCCAAGCCGGCCTTGTCGCTAATCAGCTCTTGGCGGTCGCCATCGAAGCGCAGCGGCCCCTTGGTGACGGGGCACACTAGAATTTCCAACAATTTCGGGTCCAGGCCGGGAACCGTGATCATCGCCGTCCTCTCCTTTATGAAAACATCAACGCCGACAGCCGCCGCCGTCCGGACACCGTCAATGGGTGGGTGGGGCCGAAGGCTTGGAAAAACTCGAGAATCTGCTTACGGGCGGCTTCGTCGTTCCAGGCACGGTTGCGCTGGAAAATCTCCAGCAGCTCGTCGATCGCCGCCTCGAATTCGCCGTCGGCGTAATAGGCCATCGCCAGATCGAAGCGTGCCGCCAAATCCCCCGGATCGGTGGCGACCCGGCGGCGCAGATCGGCGGACGATCCGGCCTTGCCCGCCTTGTCGGCCAGCTCCAGCGCGGTGCGCACGGCAAGGATATCGGCGTGTTTGGCGATCGCCTCGGGCATCGCGGCCAAAAATTGTTTGGCTTGTTCAAGGTCGCCCGCCGCCATCAAGCAGCGCAGCAGCCCGGCATGGGCCGGGGCGAAATCGGGGACCTCGGCCAGGATATCTTGAAAAATCTGGGCGGCGGTTTCGGGATCGCCCTCGGCCAACAACGCGTTGGCCTGAACGAGGATCTCATCGACCGGTGCCGCGCCGGGCTCCGCGCCCAACCGCTTGATGAAGGTGCGGATCTGACTTTCCGGCAAGGCGCCGACAAAGGCATCGACCGGCTGGCCGTTCTTGAAGGCATAGACCATCGGCACCGACTGCACGCGCAGCTGGGCGGCCAGATCCTGATTCTTATCGACGTCGATCTTGACCAGCCGCACCGCGCCCCGCATCTCGCGGACCACTTTTTCGATGGCCGGTCCCAGCTGTTTGCAGGGGCCGCACCAGGTGGCCCAGAAATCGACGATGACCGGAACCTTGCGCGAGGCCTCCAAAACGTCGGCCATGAAGGTGGCGGTGCTGCCGTCCTTGATGAAATCGCCGCCCGTTCCCGCCCCCGGCGCGGGCTTGGCGCCGGAACCGATGATGTACTCCATGACGATCGCCCCGATAGCTCTGTGACCCGGCAATAGATGGCGTGTCGCCGGGCGGCTGGCAAGAGTTATCGCTTGGCAAAAAAAACCGCTTGCACCGGTCTTCGGTTTTCGTATTATCCGGGCCTCCCGACGCGAACGAATGTGTGTCGGCGGAGCGCGGGCGTAGCTCAGGGGTAGAGCACAACCTTGCCAAGGTTGGGGTCGAGGGTTCGAATCCCTTCGCCCGCTCCAAATTTCCGGTAGGAAGTTGGCGGCGGTACGAAAGAAGGCCGGGTGAAAAACCCGGCCTTTCGCGTCTTAGCGGTCTGCGGCTAGTTCGGAACCGAGCAGGGTCGGGATGAAACGGAGTTCATCATCCTTGGCGATCTGCCCCTGTTTCGGTTCGAAAGACAGGTGAAACTGGCCATTGTCGCTCCGCTGCGTTTCACCATCGACGGTCATGAAAGCGATTTGCGCTAATTTTAGTCCGGGATATAGGGCGATTGGGATGGGGCTAAGATTGGCCAATTCCAAAGTAACGATGCCCTGATAACCGGGCTCTATGAACGTCGCGGTTGCAATGCTCAGGCCCTCGCGCGCCCATGTCGAACGGGCGGTGACCGATCCTTGGAGATTGCCGGGCAGCTTGACCCATTCCAATGTTGGGACTAGGGCCAACGCGCCGGGATGGAGCAAAAAACGAGCATTGAACGGAACTTCGTATCGCTCCTGCTTCTGTTGGCGGTCGATTTCAAGCGCGTGACCGGTGGTGGCTCGCATCGCCTTGGCGGCGGCGGGATCGACATGGGACGATCCCCGTGAACGGGGCATCAGAACGACGGTTCCCATCCGCAGATCAATGCTTGCCGGGCCAATTTGACTCCTCGACAGGATCGGAGAGACGACCAATAATCCATCGCGCAAATGACGAATAATCTCGGAGGTTCCAAGCACAGCCATTAGAGGAGCTCCGTTTTGAGCGTCAGCCGAATGGCGTCGTTCTGAAGAAGCGCGGCGCGGTATTCTTCCCAGATGACCGGCACAGTCGGGTCGCCGGGTACCACCGCCATTAGCGCGGCGGGTTTTTCCACATATTGATCGAGCGGGAAGAGCTGCAGGATGGCTTCCAGCAGTTCGGGTACGTTGTTGCCATCGCTGCGTACCAGGCGCTGGGCGATGCTGGCGGACGGGAAATTGCCATCCGCGATGACGAGCTCATCTCCGTGTCCCATTTCCATCAATACCTTGAGCAGTTCGGGTGAAATGATAGGGCTGATTCCTTTAAGCATAGGTACCTCTCTCAGGCAATATTTTAATGACTGCTTGCGCTGTTTATTTTATAAATACACAATTTTACTGGTGAAATTTTCTAACAGGGAGCCTTTTGTTCAGATTTCAATCAGGCGGCACCTTCACTTGTAAATCCGAAAATATTTAGCCAAAATTCAATGATAACGATACCATTATAGTGACTGCCGGAGATACAGTCAAGAAATATTTGTGTTTTGCTGGAAATACTTTCGGTTGTTATTAAGCATTGAGATTGGCATGCCAACCCCTCGATATTCATCAATAAACTCGAAAATATGACGATTTGGGGTTTAAATAAGATATTTATTACGTATTTATACCGATATTGCACTATAAGTACTTGTCTGGGTGTTTATTTCAGACTTATTTTGATAACGATTATGTGTTACAGATTAGTGACACTAACCATATTTTAAGCTCTTGACAATCTTCTTGTGAAATCTTACAATGTTAACGTTACCATGAATCTGATTTTATCCTGATACCGGCCTGTTATCTCATTTTATAAAAAGTTATCATTTTGGATGAGGAATGCTTATGAGCGAACCACTGGTTTTGATGGAAGGCATTGTCAAATCTTTTTCGGGCGTGCATGCGCTTAACCAGTGCCGTTTTGAATTACAGCCCGGTGAAATTCATGCGCTGGTTGGCGAAAATGGGGCTGGCAAATCAACCATGATGAAGATTCTTTCCGGTGTTTATAGTAAGGATGCCGGAAAAATTTATTTTAAGGGCAAAGAGGTCGAAATTCCGAATCCGCGTGCTGCCCAGCATTTGGGGATTAGCATCATTCACCAGGAACTCAACCTGATGAATCACCTCACGATCGCGCAGAATATTTTTATCGGGCGTGAACCACGTACCGCAAAAATTATTCTCAACGATGATGAGATAAATAGAAAAACAGCCGAGCTTTTTAAATCGATGCACCTGGCGTTGGATCCGCGCACCAAGGTCGCTGATTTGACGGTTGCAAAGCAGCAGATGGTTGAAATTGCCAAGTCGCTGTCTTTCAACTCTGAGGTTTTGATCATGGACGAGCCAACGGCCGCCCTGACCGAATCGGAAATTGATGAGCTTTTCAATATCATTCGGCAACTGCGTGCCAAGGGCGTTGGGATTGTGCATATTTCCCATCGCTTGGAGGAGTTGAAGCAGATCTCCGACCGGGTGACGGTTATGCGCGATGGGCAGTATATTGATACAGTCAAAACCAGCGAGACTTCCATCGATAAAATCATCAGCATGATGGTAGGGCGTACCATTTATGAGACTTCACCCGAGCTCCCCGAAAATCCCAGCCAGGAAGTTGTCCTGGAAGTAAAAAACTTGCAGCAGGGCAGCCTGTTGAAGGATATCAGTTTCAGCTTGAAGAAAGGCGAAATCCTGGGCTTCGCCGGATTGATGGGCGCCGGGCGTACTGAGGTGGCACGGGCCATTTTTGGCGCCGATCCCTATGATGCCGGCGAATTCTATGTCAAAGGTAAGCGGGTGCAGATCCATAGCCCGCAGCAAGCTGTCCAACATGGAATCGGTTATCTTTCCGAAGATCGCAAACGCTGTGGGCTAACAGTTGGCATGGACGTGAAAGATAACATTGTGCTGGCTTCCTTGAAAAAATTCCTGAATGCGATTGGTTGGGTCAATATGGCGCAGACAACTTTAACGGCCCAAAAATACGCCCAGTCCCTCAACATTAAGACACCCAGCCTGGATCAAAAGGTGAAATTTCTCTCCGGCGGAAACCAGCAGAAAGTTGTCATTGGTAAATGGCTGGTAGCGGATACCGAAATATTGATCTTTGACGAACCCACCCGTGGGATTGACGTAGGCGCTAAGAGCGAAATTTATAAACTTCTGAATGATTTGACGCGTCAGGGCAAATCGATCATTATGATCTCGTCAGAGCTTCCAGAGGTTTTGCGCATGAGCCACCGCGTGGTGGTGATGTGCGAAGGCCGCATCACCGGTATTTTGAATGCAGGTGATGCCACACAGGAAAGTATCATGAAGTTGGCCACACAACGTGGCGGCATTATTTCTACCAACCTTATCCCAGAAGCTGGAAGGGCCTAAACTATGAAAATTGAAGCTGTAGCTCGAAAGTCTTTATTCCGATCGGATGCCATGCAGAGATTGCTGGCTTTCGGTGCTTTGATCATTTTGTTTGTCGGTTTTTCGATCGCTTCCCCCTATTTCCTGACTTTTGATAATGTAATTGGCATCCTGTTGGCTACGGCGGTCAACGGCATCCTGGCGTTAGGTGTGACCTTTGTCATCATCTCGGGTGGTATTGACCTGTCCGTGGGAACGGTTTTGACCGTTTCTGCCGTCATGACAGGTGTGTTTATCACCAATAATCATTGGCCCATCTGGTTGGGCATGTTGGGCGGTATCCTGACCGGCGGTCTGGCGGGTTTTGTGAATGGTGTGGTGATCGCCAAAATGAAAATTCCGCCCTTTATCGCCACCCTGGGTATGTTAAACGTCACCAAGGGACTGGCCCTGGTCATCTCGGGGCTGAAACCTATTTATTTCAACGATACCCCGATCTTTCGCAGCCTGGCGATGGACTCCATTATTGGGCAGGTTATCCCAAAGTTGGATATCCCTAATGCGGTGCTGGTATTGTTCATGGCCGCTATTATCGCCAACCTGATCCTCTCAAAAACCGTTTTTGGGCGTTACAACTTTGCCATCGGCAGTAATGAAGAGGCTACACGTCTCTCGGGTGTCAATGTTGATGCTTGGAAGATAGGCGTTTACACCTTGTGCGGTCTTTTTGCCGGATTGGCCGGTGTGGTGATTGCCGCGCGTTTAAACTCTGCCCAACCCGCGCTGGGCGCTGGTTATGAATTGGACGCCATCGCGGCCACTGTCATCGGCGGTACATCGCTGAGTGGCGGCGAGGGTTCGATTGTTGGAACGGTCATCGGTGCTTTTATCATCAGTACGTTGACCAATGGCCTGCGCATCCTTTCGGTGCCGCAGGAATTGCAACTGGTAGTGACCGGTTGTATTGTTGTTCTGGCGGTTTACGCTGACATTCTGCGCCGGCGTCGTAAATAAATCCCATTCATTTAACATTCAGGAGGTATGTTAACTAGTGGATTAATATCAAACAGAATAAAGTCTCTGGCCCAGTTTCAAGATTCAATCAAAATTCAGGAACAAAAATTGAGGAGAATGAGTATGACAAAGAAATTGATCTTCACCCTGGTAACAATTGTGGCAATTGCTGCCATGATCACCGGCTGCGCTCCTGCCGCCGCCCCGGCCGCCCCGGCTGCCGCTGCCACCACCGCGCCCGCTGCGGCTGCTGCCAAGCCCTATATCCCGGTTATTTCCAAGGGTTTCCAGCACCAGTTCTGGCAAGCAGTCAAGAAGGGCGCCGAACAGGCCGCCAATGACTTGGGCGCCACTATGACCTTCGAAGGCCCAGAAACCGAAGCCATGGTTGACAAGCAGGTCGAAATGTTCCAGACCGCTCTTGACAAGAAACCAGCCGCCATCTGCCTCGCCGCAGTTGACTCCAAGGCCTTCCAACCCCTGCTCGAAAAAGCCAAAGCCGCCAACATCCCCGTGATCGGTTTCGACTCCGGCGTTGACAGTAACATCCCCGTCAGCACCGCCGCTACCGACAACATTGCCGCTGCCGCCACTGCCGCTGACAAGATGGCTTCCCTGATCGGTGGTTCCGGCGAAGTCGCCATTATCATGCACGATCAGACCAGCCGCACCGGCATTGACCGCACCAAGGGTTTCACTGACCAAATCACAAACAAGTACCCGAACATTAAAATCGTTGACACCCAGTACGGCGGCGGCGATCAGCTTAAATCCACCGATCTGGCCAAGGCCATCATCCAGGCTCACCCGAACCTGAAGGGTTTCTTTGGCGGTAATGAAGGCTCGATCATCGGCGTTCTGAACGCTGTCAAGGAACTCAAGATGGAAGGCAAACTGGTTGTAATCGGCTATGACTCCGGCCAACAGCAGATGGATGCCATCCGCGCTGGTACCGAAGCGGGCGCCATCACCCAGAACCCGATCGGCATTGGTTACAAGTGCGTTGAAGCTGCCCTCAAGGCCGCCAAGGGCGAAACCCTGCCCAAGACCATTGATACCGGCTTCATGTGGTATGACAAGACCAACATTGACGATCCCAAGATCCAGGCAGTTCTGTACAAGTAAGCTGCTCGTTTTTTGAAATAAAATGGCTGCCGGTCAAAAGCCGGCAGCTTTTTATATCCCAGGATAGGTGGGGATGTGTTTCAATTGAAAAACGTGTGATTTCAGCTCTAATTTTTTTTATTCTGTATAATAGGCCTGTCTTGCAACGCGGTAATCTGGTAGGCTGGCGCCCATCCATGCCGCTCACGGTGAGCAGAAATTATTTTGTCATTGGAGGGTAAGCGGTATGCCTAAAAAGGTTTTTGTGAGCGGTTGTTTCGATCTGCTGCACAGCGGTCACGTGGCATTTTTTCAGGAGGCAGCCAAATATGGTGACTTGTATGTGGCGATTGGTTCGGACCGCACCGTTTTCGAACTAAAAAACCGCCCGACCATCAACAAAGAGAATGAAAGAAAATACATGATCCAGGCCCTGTCTTATGTCAAGGATGTCCTGATCGCCAAAGGCTCCGGGATGCTGGATTTTGTGGATGAATTAAAGCAGGTCCAACCGGATTATTTTGTGGTGAATGAAGATGGTAACCTGCTCGAAAAACGTAAACTGTGCGAGGAACTGGGGATCGAATATATTATCCTGAAGCGCGACCCGCACCCGGGGCTGCTGCCGCGTTCCACGACCTCCCTGCGCGGGATGAGCACCATCCCTTACCGGATTGATATCGCGGGTGGCTGGCTTGATCAACCTTTTGTTTCACAACATTACCCCGGGCCGGTAATTACTGTTTCGATCCATCCCACCATTGATTTTAACCAGCGGAGTGGCATGGCCTCCAGTACACGCGCTTCGGCGGTGGAGATGTGGGGCGCCCGGCTGCCAATGGATAACTATGAGAAGCTTGCGAAAATGCTGTTTGCCTACGATAACCCTCCTGGCACGAAAGAAATTTCAGGTTCCCAGGATTCGATCGGAATCATTTACCCGGGTCTGGCCAAAGCAGATTACGCCGGTAAATACTGGCCGGTGAAAATCAGTCCTTGTCAGGATGAAGCCACCTTGAATTTTATTGAAGAAGCTTTTTACCTGATTCCGTTGAGCCCGCGCCCTTCAGGCTATCATGTGCTGGATAATACCCATATCACATTGGAAGGGGCCCGGGCGCTGGCGGATGCGGCTGAAGCCTGCTGGAGCGCGATTTTGGACAGGGATATCGCTGCATTTGGGCACAGCCTGCGCAGGAGTTATGAGGCCCAGGTGGCAATGTTCCCAAACATGGTAACCGATACCATGCTGGAGTTGATCAATATGTATCGCAAAGATGCGCTGGGTTGGAAGGTTTCCGGCGCAGGAGGCGGGGGCTATTTGATCCTGGTGGCAGACAAACCCATCCAGGATGCCGTGCGCATCAGCATACGCCGCGAAAGCGACTGAGCCGCCCGGTTATACCCTTCACGGTCACAAATCCACTGTGTTTGTGACCGTGGGTTTTATACCGTTATTTCCAAATTCGCCGTCACTTGCGCGGCGAATTTTTTATTTCTTCAGAGCAGCGAGGCTCTGCCTGGTTGGCAAGCAGATGAACCACTTTAATCAGCCTTACCCGGCCGGTGGGCGGCGTAATTGGGAAATACGGCGCACCTGTTTGTAAGAAATTTCACCAATTCCCTTGTAAAATTTTGCAATCTTGTGATATCATAACAACATGGTATCGATACCACATCATCTCGCGCCCAGGTTTGAAAGATGACAACCATCCACGATGTCGCCAGACGCGCCGGGGTGGCCTCGATCACCGTTTCGCGGGTGATCAATAACTCCGGGTATGCCAGTGAAGATATTCGTCAGCGAGTCCTGGCGGCAGTCAAGGAAATGGGCTATGTACCCAACCGGCTGGCGGGCAGTTTGCGTTCCAAGCGCAGCAAGGTACTGGCTCTGGTCATGACCGATATCACCAACCCGTTTTTCACTGTGGCGGCGCGCGGTGTGGAAGATGTCGCCAGCCGGGCCGGATATACTGTCATTTTTTGTAACACGGACGAAGACAAACAGAAGGAACAGAACTACATCCAGGTTCTGATGCAAAACCAGGTGGATGGGGTTGTACTGGTGCCGAGCGGCTCCGACTCTGAGTCGGTTGAAACGCTCCAGCAGAATGGCGTGCAGGTGGTGGTGGTGGACCGGCATGTATCCAGCCAGAAAGTTGACCAGGTGCGCTGCGATTCTTTGAATGGCGCCTACGAACTGACGAAATTGCTGATTTCACTCGGGCATACTCACATCGCCCTGTTGAACGGCCCGCAAAATGTCTCCACGGCTGCTGATCGCTTTACAGGCTTCAATCGGGCTCTGGCAGATGCCGGGTTGGATACTGCCAGCCAGTCGGTCATCTTTGGCGCGTTTACCCGCGCCAGCGGCGCTGAGATGGCCCGCCAGGTTCTGGAAATGACCCCCCGCCCCTCGGCTTTGTTCGCGGGCAATAACTTTATTGCGCTGGGTGTCTTGCGCGCCCTGGAAGACGCGCGTCTACGGGTGCCCGAAGACATGGCCGTGGTAACCTTTGATGATTTACCCGAATCTCTGGTGATATCCCCATTTTTGACGGTGGCGGCGCAGCCGGTTTATGAAATGGCCGCCAGGGCTACGGAGTTATTGATCGAACGCCTGGCTGCTACGCAAGTGTATGACTTTCAGGATATTGTATTTCCCACCACTTTGATTGTCCGGAAATCAAGCGGTGTAAAAATCGAAACTTTAAAATAAATGTTCTGAACCTGCGGGTTCTGGACGCCAAACGAATCTTGTACGATTTCCCAGTAAATCGTAGGGATTATTCCTCAAGGAGAAAAAAATGACTAACATGATGGAAAGTACCCATAAGTTCAGTATTGCAGCAACCGATCCGAATCTTGAAAAAGACGATCTTATCGTTGTAACTGGCGCAGGTGGTTTTATCGCGGGTTCACTTGTGCGCTATTTTCACGATCAAGGTTTTACCAATCTGCGAGCTGTCGATAAGAAACCGCTGCCGGAGTGGTACCAGCGCGTGCCCGGTGTGGAATGTTTGTGCATGGATTTGAGCCAGGAAAAGAACTGCATCCGCGCCGTGGAAGGCGCCACGGAAGTCTACAATCTGGCAGCCGATATGGGTGGTATGGGCTTTATCGAACGCTTCCGCGTTGAGTGCATGCGCAGCATTCTGATCAATACCCACATGCTCGAATCCGCTTACCGCGCCGGGGTTCAGCGTTACTTCTTCTCATCTTCTGCTTGCGCGTACAATACCCAGCTCCAGCAGGATCCAAATGTGCGCGCGCTGCGTGAAGGCGATGCTTATCCGGCTTTTGCCGAGCGCGGTTACGGTTGGGAAAAACTGATGTCCGAGATGATGTGCCAGGAATATACCGCCGAACGCGGTATGAAAACCTTTATTGCTCGCTTCCATAATGTGTACGGCCCGAATGGCACCTGGGATGGTGGCCGTGAAAAGGCGCCCGCTGCCATCACGCGCAAGGTCATCAGCGCCAAGGACACCGGTAAACTTGAAATCACGATCTGGGGTGACGGACACCAGACCCGCAGCTATATGTATATTGAAGACTGCGTCAAGGGCATCGACATGATCATGCACTGCGATGCGTTGCTGGCAACGCCCATCAACCTGGGCTCCAGTGAGCTGATCTCGGTCAACGAACTGGTCAGTATTGCAGAATCAATCGGCGGCGTGAAGTTGGAACGCAGTTATGATCTGAATGCGCCGCGCGGTGTGGCTGGGCGCAATAGCGATAATACTTTCATCCAAAAGATGTTGGGTTGGGAACCAAAGACCTCTTTCCGCGATGGACTTACCAAAACCTATGCCTGGATTGAGCAGCAGTATGTTGACCGCAAGGCTGGCAAACGCGTTGTGATCGATTAATCATCCTCTCCTTATCCCGCGGCCTGTTCCCAACTTGAGAACAGGCCGCGGGTTTCGCGGAAAAAAACCTATGGCCGAGATCACGCAGATCATCAGTAACATCCCTTACAGGCTCGCGTTGGCCGGTGGCTGGATCGACCAACCGTTTATCTCACGGCATAACCCCACTCCGCCGGGCGCGATGGTCGTGGTTGGGGTCCTGCCCGAATTCCGGTTTATGGATCGCTGCGGAATGGGCACCAGTACACGCCAGGTGGCAAGCCGCCTGTGGGACGGAGGCCTGCCCAGGGGCGATCCGGCCCGGATGGTACAGGAGCTATACGCGGCCGAAAATGAGGGCAAATCTGAGCCGTCTGGTTCGCAGGATATGGCCGGGTTGATCTACCCAGGCATCAACCGCCTGGATTATGATTTCCAATACACAGGCGGTTATTTTCCGGCGCATGTAGAGTCAAATAACGATCCCGAAACGGCTGGCTGGTTGGAAGGCGTTATTAATGTTTTGCCCGTGGCGCCCCGGCCGGTTGGATATAACCCCTTCAGCCCGGATGATAACCTCGATGCGGAGTGGATCCGGCGGCTTGGCCAGAGTGGGCATGCCTGTTATCAAGCCATTTTCGAAAAAGATGCAATCGCCCTGGGTGCATCTTTCAACGAATGTATGTCTTGCTGGGAAACCATCCTGCCGCGTACCGTTCGCCACCCGCTCATCACGATGGACTTGATGGAATTGTTGGGTTACTACCAGCAGCGATATGCCGGGGCCATGTATTCAGGCTGCGGCGGGGGGTATCTGTATGTGGTATCGGAAGAACCTGTGCCCGGCGCTTTCAAAGTCCATGTGCGCTTATAGCCCGATGGAAAGTACCCATAAGTTCGGTATGGAAAGTACCCATAAGTTC
>CAIULK010000087.1 GCA_903899885.1 uncultured Rhodospirillaceae bacterium | reverse complement strand
GGGCCTTGATCACCACGCCGGTGGGATCGAAGCGCTCGACGCCCAGAACCTCCAGCGCGCCCGCCAGTTTTGGCGCGAAGGCGGCATCGCTTGCCAGATCGGCGCCGATTTCGGCCAGCACGCCGCCCACCCGGTCGGTGTTCTCGCGGTAGCCGACCAAAATATCGAACACCGCCCAGCCGTAATCGCGGCTTTGGTTGATGACGGTTTTCACCTCGCTGAACGGCACGGTGTGCACCGCGCCGTTGACGTCGCGCAAGATGATCGCCCGGATCGACAACGATTCGACGGTGCCCGCATGGGCGTCCAATTTAACCGCGTCGCCGATCGCGATGGTGTTCTCGATCAAGATGAAGGTGCCGGTGATCACGTCTTGCACAAGCTTTTGCGACCCGAAACCGACCGCGACGCCAACCACCCCGGCGCCCGCCAGCAAGGGCGCGATATCGACCCCCAATTGCGACAGCGCGATCAAGCCGACCAAGGCGATCAGCACCACCGCCAGAATTTTATGCGCCAAGGGCAGCAAGGTCTTGAGGCGCGAGGACTCCACCGACGACAAGGTGCGGTCGATCGCCGAGGCGGCCAATTCCCAAATCACCCGGGCGCCGATCGGGGCGACCACCAGCCCGAACAGGCTGGAGCTGACCCGCCGCCCGACGTCGGTGGACATCCAGCCCAACAGATCCACCCCCAAGGCGGGCAACAGCACGGCCAAGGCGATGCCGACGATGACCGCGCGCGCCGCCAAGCGCAATCCCAGGGTCGAGCGGCCCCAGCGGGTCAGCCCCCGCACCACCGCGCGATCGACCGCGATCACAACGGCGACGGCGATGGCGGTCTTGATCATATGGCCCAGCCACAGCGCACGGGTCGCCGGATCGGCCAAGGCGGCTTGGATGCGGTCAAACAAAGCGGGCGCCTCGACGATGGCGGCGTCGGCGTCGGCGGCAAGATCAAGGGCGGGTACGGGCATGCGGCGAACCTCGTTAGCGAAAGGCGATGGCGACGATCAGCAAAGCGGCCGAAACCCCGGCGGCGACCATCATCATGTCGCGTTGGCGCACCGCCTTGGCGATCAGCTGCTGGTTGGTGATTTCCAGCCAGCGGATGGTCACCTCGGCCGCGGCGGAGCCCGCGAAATCGCTGACCGCGCCGGGCACCGAGGATGGGCCGTACAGCACGCCGTCGTCGAATTCGTTGACGCTGGCGGTGACGAAGCCGTTCCTGCCGTCGGGCAGGCCGGTGGTCCAGACGGCGGCCAATTTACGGTCCCCCATCTTGCGGCCAACCATCGGATGGTCCATCCGCTCGAAGGTGAATTCCGAGCCGTTTACGCCGACCGTGCGGATCGCACCGTTTTCTTGGGCCATGGCGGTTAGTCCGAAATCAGAATATCGGCGCCCAACAGGCGGCCGGTGAACACGTCCCAGGCGTTGTCGCCGGCATCGGGCGCGGGCGGGGTGATTTCCTCGACGCCGGGCAGGGCGCCGCGCAGCGCCTGGGTGACCGGATTGGGGCCGGTCCGCACCAGCAGGATCGTTCGCATCTCAGAGGGACAGGACATGGGTGGCTTCGGCAATGGCG
>CAIULK010000086.1 GCA_903899885.1 uncultured Rhodospirillaceae bacterium | reverse complement strand
TAGGCCGAGGGGCATGTGAATAGTAAAGCCTTTTGCGTCACATCAGACGCAAAAGGCTTTAGTTCTTGTGGCCGCCATGCGGGCGATGACCATCGTGGCCAGCGTCCATCACCTTTTTCTGATCGGGGGTCAGGCCGTTATAGAACTCCACGATCGCCGGAATGGCGGTTTGCATCGCCGTCGCATGGGCGGACTGCATCGCCTGCATCCGCGCCAAGCGGTCGGGCAGGGTAGCCGGTGCGGGTTGTCCCGCGAACTGGGCGCAGGCGGCGGCAACCGGCTGGTGCGCGGCGGTCAGCGCGTCGGTCAACTTGGTCCAAGCGGGCTTTTGCGCATCGGTCAGGTTCAGCTTGGGCAGCAGATGGTTAAGCCACCCCACCATCATTCCGCCGCCAGTCCCCTGACACATCGCATGATGGTGTTCATGCTTGCCCTGATGATCCCCCCCCATGCCCTCGGCGAAGGCGGCGGGAGCGGAGGCGACGAACACCGCCAGCAGGGCGGCGGCAAGACGCTTCGACATGGAAACTCTCCTTCATACTGATCAACGATCGAGGCACAATGACCTCGCCGCGTAACCCGGTCATGTCGCGCGCACGCGCTTCACGTAGCAGACGGTAACATGTTGACACCCGCCCCACCAATCCCGTAAGGTCCGCGCCTTCGTTTCAGGAAACTGGTGCCATGAAGATCCGCAATTCACTGAAGTCGGCCAAGGCTCGCGATAAGAACTGCCGCATCGTCCGCCGCAAGGGCCGCGTCTACGTCATCAACAAGACCAATCCGCGCTTCAAGGCTCGCCAGGGCTAATCGCCCGGCCTTGTTCCCGCGCATCGTTAGGTCGTCCGCCGTGCCCCCGTTCTGTGGGCGCGGCGGATTTTGTATTCGGCCATCCGCGCTTGGCGGTATGCGTCGGCGATTTGCTTGAATTCGCCGGCATCGGTGTCGGCCGTCATCACGCGGGACGCGGTCAGCCGCGCCGGGGGTTTCGCCGGGGCGGCCTGCGTTGACGGCGCCGCCGAAGCCACGGCGGCGGCCGGGGCCGTGACCGGCGCCCCCCAAATTTTCATGAGCTTGCGGCGATACTCGGCGGCCAAATCCGGCGTCTGCGAGTGGTAATACGACGCGGCGGTCGGCCAGTGTTTGGTGGCGGCATACAGCTCCTTGACGAAGCGGGCGGCATAATCGACGTTGGCGGACGGATCGAAGGCCTCGTCCAAATTGGCGAAGGCCTCGGCATGCCACATCAGATTGACCTGCATGCAGCCGACATCAATGCTTTTGGTGCCTGCGGCCCGTAGGCGCTTGACCTCGGCGATCGCCTCGGCCTTGGTCGGAAAAAACTTACCATCGCCATTGGCGGTGACCGTCCACGGCCAGGCAAAGGTTGCCTTCTTCGCCGGGTTCCAGCGGCCGGTTTCGACGATCGAAATGGCATCGAGCAACTGCGGCGGCAAGGCATAAACCCGCTCGAACCGCGCGGCCTCCGATCCGCACATCGCTTCCGGCGGCAATCCGGGCAAAACCGCCCGGGCCGGTGCGCCGGACAGCAGCCCGGCCACCACGAACCCAACCGCCAAAATCATGCGCCAGAAAGCAACCATCCACGACACTCCTCACCGCCACCCGAATGACAAGCATATCCCGTGCCATTTTCGCCGCGCAGGTTTTTCATACCAGCCTTGCGCCATCCCACGGAAAATACAGGGTTTCGTGTATTGCAAAGAGAGGGGCCGCACCTTAGTTTCCACACAGCACCACGCGGTGGCTCGGCTACCCGTCGGTTGCTTTCTTGGACGTTTCCTCCCTAAACTTGAGCCCCCCGGTTTCGACCGGGGGTCTTTTTTTTGCGCAAACTCCGCGCTCGGGAACGTTATTGCCGTGTTGCGGATGCATGGGATCGCGCCTCCCAATCCTTACCAATTATTAACATCGCGGCAAGCGGGCGGTAATGCGCGGACAGGCATAGTCCTTGTCATTGGAACGGCGAAAAGGCTTCGGTGGTCAGCGCTCCCCACCAAAACCGTACCCCGCTCCCTTTAAGGAACCGAACTCCTTCGCTCTTGGCCCTGCCGACGTCCCCCACGTCATGGCCTCCTTGGGAAAGCCCCCCGCCGCCGGTTCATGGCGCGCGGGGGTTTTTCTTGATACTCTCGCGTTCGAACTGTCCACCGGAACCGGCATGCGCATTCTGTTGATTGAGGACGATACCGAAGCCAGCGCCTATATGGCCAAGGGCCTGCGCGAAGCGGGCCACACGGTCGATGTCGCCGACGACGGCACCGACGGCCAATTCCTGGCCCTGACCGAACGCTACGACGTGCTGGTGATCGACCGCATGTTGCCCGGCGTCGATGGCCTGTCGATCATCACCCGCCTGCGGGCCGAGGGGCATGCCACCCCGGTGCTGATTCTGTCCGCCCTGGGCAAGGTCGATGACCGGGTGCGCGGCCTGAAGGCCGGCGGTGACGATTATCTGGTCAAGCCCTATGCCTTCGCCGAACTTCAAGCCCGGATCGAGGCGCTGGGGCGGCGGGTCGCCAGCAACCAGCCGGAAACCCGCTTCAAGGTCGAGGATTTGGAAATGGACCTGCTGGCGCGCACCGTGACGCGGGCGGGCAAGACCATCGACCTGCAACCCCGCGAATTCCGCCTGCTTGATTACCTGATGCGGCACGCGGGCCAAGTGGTGACCCGCACGATGCTGCTGGAAAACGTCTGGGAATATCATTTCGACCCGCAGACCAACCTGATCGACGTCCATATCAGCCGTCTGCGCCAGAAGATTGACCGCGACTTCGACCCGCCCTTGATCCAAACCGTGCGCGGCGCCGGATATTCGCTTCGTGCGCACCGCTGATCTTTTCCACGCCACCACCTTCCGCTTGGCCTTGGGCTATCTCGGCATCTTCATGGTGTCGGCGGTGGCGCTGCTGGGGCTGGTGTCGTGGACGACCTCGGTGTTCATCGACTGGCAGGTCCAGGAAACCGTCGAGGCCGAGGCAGGCGGCCTGTCCGAGCTGTATAGCGAGGGCGGCTTGGTCAAACTGGCCGGACGTGTCGCCGAACGCGCCCGGGACGAGCCGGAACGGCGCACGGTTTACCTGTTGCAAGACGCCAAGGGCCGCGCCCTGGCGGGCAATCTGTACGGTTGGCCCGACGCGGCACCCGATGCCGAGGGATGGGTCCGCTTCCCGATCGGCCAGGGCGGCGATTTGACCGTCGCCGCCGAGGTTTTGGGTCACGCCTATGATCTGCCGGACGGCGCCCGCCTGCTGGTCGGCCATTCCTTGTTCGACGCCAAACGGGTCAAGATGGCGATCAACCACGCCTTGGTCTGGGGCTTGGCGCTGACCACGCTGCTGGGGGTGATCGGCGGCTATATCGCCAGCCACCATCTGGTCGCGCGGGTCGAGGCGATGAGCCGGACGGCGCGCACCATCTTGGAAGGCGACATGACCAGCCGCATGGGTCTGACCGGCGCCCACGACGAATTCGATCAATTGGCCCGCTCGTTCAACGAGATGATGGACGAAATCGAACGTTTGGTCGAAGGCATCCGCACGGTCACCGACAACATCGCCCACGATCTGCGCACGCCGCTCAACCGTCTGCGCTCGCGCATCGACGTCGCCCTGCTGGGCGAGTCCGATCCGGCCAGCTTGCGCGCGGTTTTGGAACGCACGCTGGCCGAGGCCGACAGCCTGCTGGTCACCTTCAACGCGCTGTTGACGATTTCCCAAACCGAGCAAGGCAGCCGCCTGCACCGTTTCGAGCCGGTCGATCCCGCCCGCTTAATCCTGGACGTCGCCGAGCTTTACGAACCCTTGGCCGAGGAAAAGGGCGTGCGGCTGGAGGCGCGGACCGAACCCGGCCTGATTATCGCCGCCGACCGTCATTTGTTGTTCCAGGCGCTGGCCAATCTGGTCGATAATGCCGTCAAATACAGCCCCGGCGGCGGGCATGTAACAGTAAGCGCGGGAATCACCCCGGACGGCGTGGCGCTGACCGTCGCCGACACCGGCCCTGGCATCCCGGAAGAGGACCGCGAGCGGGTGCTGGACCGTTTCGTCCGCTTGGACCGGCAACGCTCGACACCGGGCAACGGGCTGGGCTTGTCGCTGGTGCGCGCGGTCGCCCGCCTGCACCGCGCCACGCTAACCCTGGCCGACAACCGGCCGGGCTTGGCCGTGCGGCTGGTCTTTACGCGGGCGGATGAAGAAGGTGCTCCAAGGCGGCCGTGATCTGCTCGGCCGTTTCGGCGGCCAAGCAACGATCGTCCGGGGTTTCAAACGGCGGTCCAATCACCAAAACCGGCTGTAACGGATCGATCTCGCGCAGTTCCGAAATTTGGCCGGCGGCATCAGCGGCCAGAACCACCACATCGGCGGGATCCTCGGCCATCCGGTCCATCAGCCGGTCCGATGTCACCACCCCGATCCGGCAGCCGGACACCGCCAAGACCTTGGCCGGAACCGCCGCCTCGCCCGCCAGCAGCAGATGTGGACGCTGATAATGGTCAAGCACCCCGGCCAAATCACGCCGCGCCATCACCCGCAGCGAATCGATGGCGCCCGCCGCCAGATCGGATTGATCGGCGATCAACTGAAGGCGTTCGACCAGAAACTCGGCCGTCGCCTTGCCCTGTTCGGCGGCCAGCAGCGCCCCTTCGGCGCCCATGCGCAGAACATTGAAAGGCTGCGTCAGATCGTGAATCCGCTGACGGAATTGGGCCTCGGACGGAACCATCGGCGCTGACCTCCTTGCTGCGGGGCGCTATAGTACGGAAAATTAGCGGGGAACGGGAATGATTCGCGCTGTTTGCCTTGGGGTCCTGCTGCTGCTCGCCCGTCCGCTGGCGGCGGCCGAGGCGGTTTTGGATCTGCTCGATCCCGCCACGCCTTATACCGCCGCCTTCACCGTCCACAGCGACAAGGGCGATTTTTCCGGCATCGTCCGCCACGCCAAGGGCCGCGAACGCCGCGACTGGGCAACCAAGGACGGCGGCCAGGCCCTTTACCTTAACCGCGCCGAGGATGCGGCGGTTCTGCTGAAACCCACCGGGAAATGGTATGTCGGCCTGTCGCTGTCGGCGGTCGCCCGCCTAGCCGGGGGATTGGACAGCCTGACCGTTCAACGCGCCAAACTGGGCGAGGATGCCACCGCCGGCGTGCGCGCCACCCATTACCGGATTACCGCCCAATCGTTCGAGGGCGAGGCGTGGTTTTCCAAGGAAGGCATCCCGCTTCGCATTCAAGGCACGCTGACCGCCCCGGACGGCCGCGCCCAATGGGTGGAAACCGAGCTGTCCGATGTGCGGATCGGCGTCGTCGATCAATCCTGGCTGGGCATTCCGCCCGGCTTTTTCGGAATGGATCTGCGCAAGGTGCCGCCCGAACAACTGGAACAAGCGATCACCACACTGCGCCCGCTGCTGGAGCGTAAGTGATACCGGGCCACCTTTAGGCCGGTATCCAGCCGCCATTGCGGCGGCGGCCAAGGGCGCGGACGCGCCCGCTTAGGCCGGGGGACAATACGGTGAGTCGATTTATCGGCTCACCGGTACGATTCTCTAAAACACCGGTTCCGCCAGCAGACCGTTCAGGAAATCCAACACGGTTTGACGCGGCAAATCGCGGGTGATGAAGACGATGCGGGTGCGCCGGTCGTCGTCGGGCCAAGCGGGCAGCGCCGCCGCCGGGTGAAAGACATGCTGCACGCCGTGAAGGACCAGCGGCCGGTCAACGCCCTCGGCATTGACGATTCCCTTGACCCGCAACAGATTCTCGCCCTTGGCCTGCGACAAGGTATCGAGCGCGAAGGCCAGCGCGGTCCACGAGACCGGCGTGTCGGTTTCGAACACGAAGGCCTCGATCCGTTCGTCGTGGCGATTGACGTCGTGGTGATGGTGGTGATGCGGATGGGCGGCGCGGATCGCCTCGTCGTTCAGCCAGCGCGCGACATCCGGACCTTTCGAGCGCGCGTTGAACAGCCCGGCTTCCAGCAAACGGTCGGGATCGACCTCGCCATGCGCGGCGACGATGTGCTCGGCGCCCGGGTTCAGGCGGAACAGACGCGCCCGCAATTCCTCGATCCTCACCGGGTCGGCGATGTCGGCCTTGGTCAACACCAAGCGGTCGGCGACCGCCGCCTGCTTCACCGCTTCCGGCTGACGGTCCAGCGTATTGCCGCCGACCACCAAATCAACGGTGGTGACGATGCCGTCCAGCCGGTACAGACCCGCCACTTCCGGGGCGGCCATCAGGGTGTGGATGATCGGGGCCGGATCGGCCAGCCCGGTGGTTTCGATCATCACGCGGTCGAATTCGGGAACCTCGCCGCCGCGCCGGGCATGCAGGCCGCTCAGTTGCTCGACCAGATCGCCGCGCACGGTGCAGCAGATGCAGCCGGAATTGAGCAGCACCACGGTTTCGTCGATCCGCCGGACCAGCAGATGGTCGATGCCGACCTCGCCAAATTCGTTGATCAACACGGCGGTTTTGGCCATTTCCGGCCGTTCGAGCAACCGGTTGAGCAGGGTGGTCTTGCCGCTGCCCAAAAAGCCGGTCAACACCGTGACGGGGATCGCCCTCATGATCCGTACAGCGTTTCGGGCGTCACGGCGACGGCGCTGGTTTCGACCAAGGCGCCGTCGCGGATCGCGGTGAAAAAGCAAGTGCGCCGCCCGGTGTGGCAGGCCACGCCCTTTTGATCGACCAGCAACAGAATGGTGTCGCCGTCGCAATCGAAGCGGAAATCGATCAGATGCTGTTCCTGACCCGAGCTTTCCCCCTTGCGCCAAAGTTTATTGCGCGAGCGCGAGAAATAGCACACCCGCTTGGTCGCCAGGGTTTCGGCCACCGCCTCTTGGTTCATCCAGGCCATCATCAACACCTCGCCGGTGTCGTGCTGCTGGGCGATGGCGGGGATCAGGCCGTCGGCATTGAAACGAAGCGAATCGGTCACGGGGGCGAACTCCGAATTGTCGGAACAGCGCCGGTATACTATAAGGCGCCTTCCAACGCCAAGGATGCGCATGGCCTTTCCCTCCGCCCACCACAATCACGGCGATTGCGTCGCCCACGCCCTGTCGGCGGCCGAAGCGCACTGCCGCGTCAGCGGCGGCCGCCTGACGCCCGTGCGCCACCGGGTTTTGGAACTGATTTGGGGCAGCCACCGCCCGGTCGGGGCCTATGCCCTGCTGGAAGCCTTGGGGCGCGAGGGATTTCCCGCCGCGCCGCCCACGGTTTACCGCGCCCTCGATTTTCTGTTGGCGCAAGGCTTGGTGCACCGCATCGAACGCCTCGACGCCTTCGTCGGCTGCTCGCATCCCGACCGGGTGCATTGCGGCCAGTTTTTATTGTGCGCGGGCTGCGGCGCCGCCGCCGAATTGGACGATCCGATGATCCGCGATGCCCTGACCGCTGGCGCCGAGCGCGCCGGGTTCCAGGTGGCCCGCCAAACCGTCGAGATCGAGGGATTATGCCCGGACTGCCGGGCCGATGAGGAGAAGACAGCGTCATGAGTACCGCCAAACTCGCCGTTATCGTGCTGGCCGCCGGCATGGGCACGCGGATGAAGTCGAACCACCCCAAGGTGATGCATCCCTTGGCCGGACGTCCGATGATCCGCCACCTGATGCAGACCGTGGCGGCGCTGGCGCCCGAACGGGTGGTGGTGGTGGTCGGCCCCGGCATGGACGTGGTGGCCCAAGCGGTCGCCCCGGCGGCGACCGTGGTGCAAACCGAACGCCTGGGAACCGGTCACGCTGTATTGCAAGCCAAGGCGGCGCTGGGCGATTTCGACGGCACGGTCCTGGTGCTTTATGGCGACACCCCGTTGCTGACCGGCGAAACCCTGGGCCGCATGCTGGAGAACCGCAACGGGCCGCGCAATCCGGCGGTCGTGGTGCTTGGCTTCCGCCCCGTTGACGCCGGCGAATACGGCCGCCTGGTGGTCGGCGGCGAGGGCTTGAAGGCGATCGTCGAATGGAAGGACGCCACCGACGAACAACGCTCGTACCCCTTGTGCAATTCCGGCGTGATGGCGCTGGACGGCAAGCGGCTGTGGTCGCTGCTGGAAAGAATCGGCAACGACAACGCCAAGAACGAATATTACCTGACCGACGTCGTCGCCTTGGCGCGCGGCGACGGCGCCTGCTGCTCGTATGTTCAAGGCGAGGCCGAGGAACTGCTGGGCGTCAATTCGCGGGCCGAACTGGCCTTGGCCGAAGCGGTGGTTCAGCGCCGCCTGCGGGCCGAGGCGATGGCCGGCGGCGCCACCCTGACCGCGCCCGACACCGTTTGGCTGTGCTGGGACACCGAATTGGGCCAAGACGTGGTGATCGGGCCGCATGTGGTGTTCGGGCCGGGCGTTTCGGTCGGCGACACCGTCACCATCAAGGGATTTTGCCATTTCGAGGGCTGCCGCATCGAAAAAGGCGCCGAGATCGGCCCCTTCGCCCGGCTGCGTCCTGGAGCGATGATCGACGAGGGCGCCCATATCGGGAATTTCGTCGAGATCAAGAAAGCGACGATCGAAAAAGGCGCCAAGGTCAACCACCTCAGCTATATCGGCGATGCCCGGGTCGGCGCCAAGGCCAATATCGGGGCGGGCACCATCACCTGCAATTATGACGGGTTCGACAAGTCCTTCACCGACATCGGAGCGGGTGCCTTCATTGGCTCGAATTCGTCGCTGGTTGCCCCGGTTTCGATCGGCGCGGGTGCCATCGTCGGGGCCGGATCGACCATTACCCAGAACGTCGAGGACGACGCCTTGGGGCTGGCGCGCGGCCGATTCGAGCAGAAATCCGGTTGGGCCAAGCGCTTCCGCGACCTTAAAAACTCCCGCAAAAACAAATAGATAGAACTTTTCTTCCCGGCCCAGGCACGTTTTTGGGTTGCCTCATCCTTAACAGATCGTTATAAGGGGCGGCCTAATGGGTGCATCGGCCACGGCACGACACCCGCTCTCGGATCATCCTTTTATGGATTATCCAGCTTCGGATCAGGCCCCTTTTGGGGACCAAGATCCCGCTTCGGTTCGACAGTGTGGGAGAATGCGTTTGCACCAGAGGCTCTTTCCAGCCGTGATGCTGACACTCGTGGCGATGACCTCTCCGGCCTTGGCCGGCTCGAAAGCCCAACCCCGGGCCGAGAGCGAGCAGGTTGCCGCCATCCCCGACGATGCCACCCGGACGGCCGCGTTGCTGCCCGGCGCCGGCCGCGACGCCCGCGTCGCCGCCCTGCCTCGCCCTCTGTCCGCGGCGGATGCCGATACCTATTCCCGTATTTTCGCGCTTCAGGACCAAGGCCAATGGGCCGCCGCCGACCGCGAGGTTGGCCATCTTCACGACGACGTGTTGAAGGGCCATGTGCTGGCGCGGCGTTACCTCGCTTCGGGCTATGTCCCGAAATTCCCCGAGGTCAAGGCCTGGATGGCGCAGTATTCCGACCTGCCGCAGGCCGAATCGATCTACCAGTTGGCCAACGGCATGGGGATCCGGGGCTTCGGCGCGATCAAGCAGCCGGTGCACGGTTATCTCAAGGGCACCGGCATCGACACCTCGGATGACGGCGCCAACTGGGAATGGGCGGCCTTCGGGTCCGAGCGTACCGGCGCCAAAACCTTGGAAGGGCGATTCCGCGCCCTGTTGCGGCACGGCGACCGCGGCGCCGCCATGGCGCTGCTGGCCAGTTCGGAAGCGCGCGGCGTCGGCCCCGTCGATCTGGACGCGTTGAAACTAGCCTTGGCGATCGACCATTTCGCCGGCGGTCGCGATGAAGAGGCCGCCCGCTGGGCCTCGGAAGCCGCCGAGCGCTCGGGCGACGAATTGCCGGTCGCCCACTGGATTGCCGGTCTAGCGGAATGGCGGATGGGCAAGCCCGAACAGGCACGCCGCCATTTCGAGGAAGTCGCCGACGCCTCGGATTCATCCAGTTGGATGGTGGCGGCCGGGGCATTCTGGGCGGCGCGGGCCAATCTGCTGTCGCACCGCCCCGAGGTGGTCAATCACTGGCTGGAAATTGCAGCGACCTATCCGCGCACCTTCTACGGCCTGCTGGCCCGGCGCCTGCTGGGCTATGAAACCCTGTTCTCGTGGGAAACCACCCCGTTCACCGAGGCCGACGCCGACGTGCTGATGCGGGTTCCCGGCGGACGGCGCGCCCTGGCCTTGTTGCAGATCGGCCAGCGCCAAGCCGCCGAGGAAGAATTGCGCCGCGCCTACCCCCAAGCGGGCAAGGCCGTGCGTCAGTCGATGCTGTCCTTGGCGTCAGTCGGCGAGATGCCGGGCTTGGCCCTGCGCCTGGGCGGCGTCGCCCCCGGCCAGGACAACGACTCGGTTCAATTCCCGATCCCGGAATGGACGCCGCGCACCGGCTGGCAGGTTGACCGCGCCTTGGTCTTCGCCTTCGTGCGCCAGGAATCCTCGTTCAACCCCCACGCCAAAAGTGCCAAGGGGGCCGGCGGCCTGATGCAGTTGATGCCCGCCACCGTGCAGGCGATCGGCGGGCGCCATGCCCGCGACCATATGAACGACCCGGAAACCAATCTGATGCTGGGGCAGCATTATCTGGCCCAGTTGCTGTCGCAAGATCCGGTCAACGGCAACCTTCTGTACTTGGCCGCCGCCTACAACGCCGGTCCCGGCAAGCTGGCGCAATGGATCAACACGGCGGGCCGCGCCACCAACGATCCGCTGCTGTTCATCGCCTCGCTGCCGTCGCGCGAGACCCGCGCCTTTGTCGAGCGGGTGATGACCAGCTATTGGATCTACCGCTCGCGCTTGGGCCAGCCGTCGGACTCGCTCGACATGATCGCCTCGGGCCAATGGCCGATGTACGAGGGCGGCAACCCCGGCACCCTGCGTCCTATCAAGATCAGCGGCAAGTAGGGCTGACCGCCGGGGCCGCGTGCCCCGACAGATCGGTGATGGTGGGGTGATCGCCGCACAGCGGGCAACCGGGATCGCGGCGCACCTTGACCACCCGGAAGGTCACCGACAGCGCGTCGTAGATCAGCATCCGCCCGGCCATGGTTTCCCCAGCCCCCAGCAATTCCTTGACCACCTCGGTCGCTTGCAGGCTGCCCATGGTTCCGGCGACGGCGCCCAGGATCCCGGCTTGCGAGCAAGATGGGATCATCCCTTCCGGCGGCGCTTCGCGGAAAACGCAGCGATAACACGGACCATCCGGGCGCCAGGTCGCCAATTGGCCGTCGAAACGCAAGATTGCCGACGACACCAGTGTCTTGCCCGCCAACCGGCAGGCGTCGTTCAGCAAGAAGCGGGTGGCGAAATTGTCCGACCCATCGGCGACGATCGTGTAATCGGCGATCAAGGTCCGCACATTGGCCGCGTCTAGGCGCGCCCGCACCGGAACGATCCGCACATCGGGGTTCAGGGCCGCGACCGTTTCCACCGCGCTATCGACCTTGGCGGTACCGACACGGGCCGTGGTGTGCAGGATCTGGCGTTGCAGATTGGACAGATCGACCGTGTCGTCGTCGACCACGCCGATCGTTCCCACCCCGGCCGCCGCCAGATACAGAATAACCGGCGAGCCCAGCCCCCCCGCGCCGACCACCAGCACCTTGGCGTTCAACAACGCGGCTTGACCCGCCCCGCCGATTTCCGGCAGCAGGATATGGCGCGAATAGCGCCGGATTTGGTCCTCGGAGAACTCCACGCTTCCCCCTAACAGGCGAAGGCCGGGGAAAGCCGGTCATTCCCGCGAAAGCGGGAATCCATGCATCCGGCGGCACATTGTTTTGCGGCTAACATGACATTCGATCCCACCATGGACCCCCGCCTACGCGGGGGTGACGCCTTTTCCGCTGCCCCCTAATCAAACAAGGCGGTCGATAGATAGCGTTCGGCGAAGGACGGCAGGATCACCACCACCAGCTTGCCCGCCATTTCGGGCCGGGCACCCACTTCCAGCGCCGCCGCGATCGCCGCCCCCGACGAAATGCCGACCGGCAGCCCTTCCAGCCGGGCCGCGCGGCGCGCGGTGGAAAGGGCGGTTTCGTTGCCGATTTGCAGCACTTCATCGACCACGCTGGCATCGAAATTCTTCGGGATGAAGCCGGCGCCAATTCCTTGGATCTTGTGCGGTCCGGGTTTGCCGCCCGACAGCACCGGGCTGTCTTCCGGTTCGACCGCGATGATCTTGATCCCCGGCTTTTTCGCCTTCAAGGCCCGCCCGATGCCGGTGATGGTGCCGCCCGTGCCCACCCCCGCGATCACCACATCGACCGCGCCATCGGTGTCATTCCAAATCTCGACGGCGGTGGTCGCCTCGTGAATGGCCGGATTGGCGGGATTGTCGAATTGCTGGCACATCACCGCGCCCGGAATCTCGCCCAGCAGGCGGGCGGCTTCCTCGACCGCGCCGGTCATGCCGCGCGCCGCCGGGGTCAGCACGATCTCGGCCCCCAGATGCGCCAACATCTTGCGCCGTTCCAGCGACATGCTTTCGGGCATCGTCAATATCAGGCGATAGCCCTTGGCGGCGCAAACAAAGGCCAGCGCGATGCCGGTATTGCCCGACGTCGGCTCGATCAGCGTCGCGCCCGGCTTGATTGTACCGTCTTGTTCCGCCGCCGCGATCATCGCGGCGCCGATACGGTCCTTGACCGAGGACAAGGGATTGAAGAACTCGCATTTCCCGGCGATGTGCGCCTTGCACCCGGCCTCGGCCGCCAGCTTATCGATGCGGACCAACGGCGTGGCGCCGATCGTATCGACGATCGAATCGTAAACGCGTCCTCGAAATCCGGTTGTCATCGCGCATTCCCCATCGACAGTGTGTGAAATACATTGATTTCACACTTTACCACGACTAGATGATGAAGTCGAGTTTGACCATCGACTCGCTGGTGATTCCCGCCTTGTAGGCGCGCATGCACAATTCATCGACGCTGATGGCGTCGAGGCGGGCCATGATTTCCTCGGCCAGCTCGCCCCACAACGGGCGCACCACCGCCTTTCCCAGTTCCGAGGGCGGGGCTTTGGCCATCGGATCCTCGGGCGCTTCGATCGCGCGGACGACCCGGACGATTTCCCCCACCGAAATCCGGCGGCGTTCGCGTGCCAGCCGATAGCCGCCCTTGGGGCCGCGCACGCCGACCAGAATGCCCGAGCGCACCAGATGTTGCAGGGTTTGTTCCAGATAGCGGCGCGGAATTTCCTGGCGCCGGGTGATCTCGCGCGCCTGCACCGGCTCGCCACCGGCATGGTAGGCGATGTCGAGAACCGCCTCGATCGCGAACATCATCTTCTTGGACGGCCGTATCATCATCGCTTAAACCCCCGTCGAGCCGAAACCGCCGGTACCGCGCCCGCTGGCCGGCAGCTCATCGACGAGCGTGAAGGCGGCCCGGCTGACCGGGGCAATCACCATCTGCGCGATTCGCATGCCGCGCGTCACCGTAAAGGGCGCTTCGCCGTGATTGATCAAGATCACCCCGATCTCGCCCCGGTAATCGGCGTCGATCGTGCCGGGCGCGTTCAGGACCGTTACCCCGTGTTTCGCCGCCAGCCCGGAGCGGGGACGGATTTGCGCCTCGGCCCCATCGGGCAAGGCAACGGTCAGGCCGGTCGGGATCACCGCGCGCCCGCCCGGCGCCAAAACCACCTCGGCCTCGACACAGGCCATCACATCGACCCCGGCGGCATGCTCGGTTTCATAGCGCGGCAGCGGCAAATCGTGGGCATGCGGCAGCGGCCGAATGGCGACCGGCAGCGGGTTCGTCATGGCGTCTCTCCAAAGACAGCGGCGATGCGGGCGGCCAAGCGCCGGGCCACCTCGGTTTTATCTAGAAGCGGCCAATCCTCGGCGCCGTCCGCCGTGATCAGGCGGACCTGATTGGTCGGCGCCCCGAACACCGCATCATTGGCCAGCATCCAATCGCAGCCCTTGGCGGCGCGCTTCTTGGCGGCGTTATCGTCGCGATGATCGGTCTCGGCGGCAAAACCGACCACCAGACGCGGACGCTCCGGCCCCGCCGCCGACAGGGTGGCCAGGATATCGGGGTTTTGGGTCAAGGTTAGAACCGGCGCCGCCACCCCCGGGACCTTCTTCATTTTGCGTTCCGACACGGTTTCGGGCCGCCAATCCCCCACCGCCGCCGCGCACACCGCGATATCGGCGGGACCGGCCGCCAAAACGGCATCGCGCATCTGACAGGCGGTTTCCACCCGCACCACACGGCAGCCCATTGGATCGGCGATCGCCACCGGGCCGCTGACCAAGGTGACCTCGGCCCCCAAACGCGCCAGCTCGGCGGCGATCGCATGCCCCTGGCGCCCGGACGAACGATTGGCGATCATCCGCACCGGATCGATCGGCTCGAAGGTCGGACCCGAGGTAACCACCGCGCGGCGCCCGCGCAAGGGACCACCCGCCAACAGCGACATCACCGCCTCGACGATCTCGGGCACCTCGGCCATGCGGCCGGGACCGGACTCGCCCTCGGCCAACGGGCCGGTTCCCGGACCGACGCAGGCAACACCGCGCGCCGCCAAGCTTGCCCGATGCGCCTGGGTCGCCGGATGCGCCCACATCCGGTGATTCATCGCGGGCGCCACCAGGATCGGCCGATCGGTGGCCAGCAGCGCGGTCGAGGCCAAGTCCCCCGCCAGCCCCAAGGCCATTTTGGCCATGAAGTCCGCGCTGGCCGGAGCCACCACCACCAGATCACAGTCCTGCGCCAGGCGGATATGACCGATTTCCTGCTCGTCGGTCAGCGAAAACAGATCGGTGAAGACCCGCTCGCCGGTCAGCGCCGACACCGCCAGCGGGGTAACGAAACGCTCGCCCGCCGCCGTGACAATCGCCCGCACCATGGCCCCGTTCTCACGCAGGCGACGAATGAGGTCGAGCGATTTGTACGCGGCAATGCTGCCCGTTATCACCAACAATACGCGTCGGCCCTGAATTCGCATGATATCGCACGAATAATTACGCAACAGCCTTGTAATTTACAGGCCCGCCCCGCCCGGCGCAAGGATGATTGCCGCAGGCCGCCGAGTACCCTATATCTGTTGATTATGAACCGACCCAACGCGCCCGATTGGGCCGCCCTGTGCCTGGTGGTGTTCAGCCAAGACGATAATCTTCGTTTTCTGGCGCGCAGCACGTTCCGCCAGGCCGGGGTTCGCGAGATTTTATCGACCAGCGTGGCCGCCGACGCTCCGGCGTTGATGGCGCACGAGCCAGCGTTGGTGATCATCGATCTCGATGTCGATCCGGCGCAGGCCCTGGCCTTTCTCGACCGCGTGCGCAACGGTCCCGGCAAGAACACCCCGGCGGTGGTCTTGTTCAAGATCGAGGACCGCCCGCATCTGGCGATGGCCAAGATGCTGGGGATCGAGGCCGAACAGGCCAAGCCGATCAGCAGCGCCGACTTGCTGAACAAGGCCCGCCTGACCATTCTGTGCCCGACCCGGATGCAAGCCGAGCGCGCGGCCCCGGAAAAGCCGCGCCTTCGTTTGGGACCGGAAGCGGTGGCCGCCCAACCCAAACCGCCGCCCATCCCGGCGGTGGGCGAGGCCGATGATCAAACCCGCGTCGATATGGTGCGCGAGCGCCTAGCCAAACTGGGTATCCAGCCCCGCCCGGCCGCCGCGCCGAAAGTGGTGCCGCGGGCCTTCGACTTTGACAGCCAGCAGGCCCGGGTCGATGCGGTCAAGGCACAGTTGGCCGATATGAACGCGCGCTCGGCCGCCGCCGCCCAGCCCGCCAAACCGCCCGCGAAAGCGAAGTTCGATCCGCTTGATGGGACCGAGAAACCCAAACCGTCCGGGAAGTTCGAGGATGACGGCCCGCCCGCCGCGGCACCCAAACCGGCGGCGGAAAGGCTGGAAATCGCCCCGCCCAAACCGCGCCCGAAAAATGAAAAGGCCAAGGCCGAGTGGCAAGACGCGGTGGTCGAGGCCGGGCATGAAAGCCGGACGGGCGCCGATGTCGCGGCGCTCGACGTTACCGCGATCGTCACCGCGCACATCGAATGGCTAAAGACCCACGGCGCCCAAGGCAAGCGCGCGCAGTTCGAGGGCCAGGATCTGGCGGGGGCCGATCTGTCGCGCACGGTGCTGGCCTCGGCCGGCTTCAAGAACGCCGAATTGTCCGACGCCACCTTGGCCGAATCCCGGCTCGACGGCGCCGACCTGCGCTTCGCCACGCTGGGCGCCACCGATTGTTCCGGCGCCATCATGGCGGTCGCGCAATTGCGTCATGCCGATCTGCGGCTGGCCAATCTGGAAGGTTGCAACCTGCGCGGCGCCGATTTGTCGGGCGCCCGGCTGGGCGGGGCGCGCTTGGCCGGGGCCAACCTGGACGGCGCCATTTTGGTGGAAACCGATCTGAGCGATACCGATCTGTCGAAGGTCGAGAATCTGCGCCAATCGCAATTGGATAAGGCGCGCCCCGACCGCACGACGCTGGTGCCGCCGGGACTGTGGGTGCGGATGAAGGACGAGGAATAGGCCCTATTCCCCGCCCCACCCCGTTATTTCGTCTTGATGAAGCCTACCCAGCCCTTCACTGCGTCAAGCGCCACGCTATAGGCGTTGTAAAACGCGTGGGTGGTGTTGTCGAACGGAGCGCCGTCGTTGACGACGACCACGCCGCCCGGCGGCTGCACCGGCGCCCCCCCCTCGCCCACCGTATAGGCGATCTGCGCCTTGGGCGCGGTCTTGTTGGGAAAATAAAGCGCAACCTTGGTGCCGGGCGCCGCGCAGTTGGACGTGCCGCAGGGCACGGTCGTCACCGTGGCGTTACCGGGCGCCGACAGATACCCCGTGCTGACGCCGGTATCCATCAACACCGATCCCGCGCCAACGGTGCCGTTTACCGAAATTTCGGCCGGCGTCCCGCTCCATTCCGGCAGGTTCGAGGCGGGTTGCGGCGGATTGGTCTGCTTTAATTGTACCCAGGCGGCGTTCTTGGTGTTTTCCGCCGACAGGCCCAAATATGCCCCCGATCGCGTGATGACATACCCCTGCGCCCAGGAAGACGGCACCGGCTGGACCGCACCGCCGCCGGTTGGAACGGCCTGAACAACGTTGATGAACGGGTTGGTGGTCGGCCAGCTTTGGGGCTGTTGATCCGCGCTCTGACGGCCGAACCCAACCCCCATCATCGACACACCCTTGGGGCTGTCGGTGGCGACGCAGTTGCGGGCGTTCGGCTGGCAGGTGGTCTTGGTGGTTTGCAGCACGGGAACTTTCGCCACCGCAACCGCCGAGTTGCTCTTGGGATCGAACAATGACACCGTGGCGTCGTACCATGTGCCAGCGTGAACCCCGCCCGAGCTGGAATAGATCGTCTCGCCCGGCGTGCCGGTCTGATTTTCGGTGCAGGGCTGGAAAACATCCGGCGACACCACGATACCGGTCGAGCCGGTATCCATCACCAGTTGGACCGGTATCGAACGGCCACAAAAGCTGACCAGCATGGTCGGCAACGCATTGCCACCGGGATTGTATTGGGGCCCCGCGTAAGGGACGAACACGCTGGGGCCGGTATAAACCTCTTGCGCCGCCGCCGCGGACCCCGCCAAAACCAAGCCGATCAGCGCGGCCGAAAAATATCGTGAACGCATCATGGAGTAATGCTCCTGGAAATTGCGACAGCTACGGACGCAACGTTACCAGGAATACCACGCAGCACAATACCAACCCACCATTGCATTCAATCAAGGAGGAGGCCAATGCCGTCTTTCGCTTAATCCCCTCTCCCGCGAGCGGGAGAGGGATTCAGCCGCAATATAGGAAATATTCCCTTCGCCCGATTGCCCGGGATGAATAAAACCGGCCTCTGGACACGCAACGGGGGACACGGCAATCTAATGCCGCTGGTTACATGAATTCCCACACATCATTTCGCATTCCATCTGTGGGGCCCGGAGGCCTAAATTGCCCGCCAACCCAAAACGCCCTCCGCTATCGCCAAGCCTAAAGGCCCTGTTCCAAGCATCTGCCGACCTCCCAATAGCCATATATCACGGCGATTTATCTGCGTTCATACTTGCTCTTTTACTTAACGATCAAGATGCAATAAGGATGCTTGATGATTTAAATATAAACATTATAAAATTACACTAAGACGTCACACGCGCAATATCGGCATTAAACCCAGAACTATCAGGGCGGCAACTTCAATTATTTGATAACCCAGCGACAGAATTGCTTTCACGTGATCGCCAACAACCAAACGCAGCCACTCGCTGCAAAACAACTAGATTCAATATAAAACGAATGTCTTTAAAAACCAACTCACTTGATGAATTAAACAGGTTTATGATTTTTTCAAGTGCACTTGCTGGCGATAGCGGAAACACACACACCACAGGAGCAATCCTTATTGCGGCGATACTAGTTATCGGGCGATCTTGTGGATCTGGAATACTAAGCGACCATGGATTATCCGCAAAAAGGGCACTCGGCTACATTAGCTTTACCAATACGACAGACGACAACGACGAAAACATCTCCCAAACCACCAACAAGGCTAAAGACCTCCAAAAAGTCCGGGCACTTATCGACGACCCCGCCCAGAGCATTCTTACCGCGCAAAATGGACTCGTTGATCTGGCACCGAACACGACCCGCTCCGATGCACTCACATCGCGGATCGCAGCTGCTAAAACGCACATCAGTGACCTGATTGACGAGTGTGAACGGGGCAACCAACACCATGCGCGCCTCGGCGATTACGCCAAGGCCTATCGCGATGGGTTGAGCGGCCTAACCACGCCAACGCCCGCAATCTCCTGGTACATCCACGCACAGAAAATTGAGAATTACCGCTCGAATTATGCGGCCGTATCACGGGATAACCCGTTGGAATACCCCCCTCTGGAACCCTGGCTCTCGACGTCGATCGACGCGGTCGTGCTAGCCACGGGTATTATCGCCCGCCTATTTCCCGAGATCGCAGAATGCCAGGATCAATTCATCCCGGATTTCCCAGATGACCGAGCCATTTCGTGACGTCCATCGCTTATTATGCTATATAAATCAATGTGATGACGGTTGCTGGAGCGGGTCAAAATGGACATGGCAGCGGGTGAATC
>CAIULK010000085.1 GCA_903899885.1 uncultured Rhodospirillaceae bacterium | reverse complement strand
CCTTAACGCCGGTATAGAAATTGTCGGCGCACAACACGTCGCACCCGTCGGCCAGCAGGCGCTCGCACAAATGCGACCCCACGAACCCCGCGCCGCCCGTCACCAATACCCGCTTGCGCTCGTATGTCATCGCCGGTTCCCTATCGTTCAGTGGTTTTTCATGGACGCGATTGATCGCGCGGGAAAGGTCAGTAGCCGCACAGCACACTCGGACCGATATCCATATGGATGTGATCCTGGTGCAGCCGATCGTGGTTGGGGGTCAGCACGACGTTGAAGCTGTCGCACGAGGCGCGCGCCAGTTCGTGCAGGAATTTCTGGGGTGCGCCGCCAGCGCGCCAATTATCCTTGACCGTGATCAGGCTGCCGTCGGCCAATTCGACCCCGGCGAAATCGATGGCGCGGCCCTTGGCGTGTTCCGACAGTTTGCCGCCCCGGCTGGTGCCCAGCCGCAAGGCGGCTTCGGTGGTTTCGTTGCGCTGGGTGCGGCAGTCGTAGGTACCCAAATTCAGCATGCGGCGGACCGGCTGGCCCAACAGGCGCCGCGCCAGCGGCTGCACCACGGTGGCCTCGAAACGGACCAGGGTGTCGGCCATTTGGCAGGTCAGAATGCCCGGGTGGTTCCACGGCACGGTGCCGGCGGTAATCCGCACCGGATTGTCGATCGAACAATGTCCTTCGCCAAAGCTGCCCAGCGGCTGAAAAATGGCATTCTCGGCCGACAGATCGCGCAGGCAGATGGTATCGGGGTCGGCCAAACGCGGCGCCGAATAGTTGGGGGGCGCGATGGGTGCCGGGGCCGGCGCCGAGCCGCAGGCGGCGAGAAAACCCAACAGGACCAAGGCGGCGATGCGGCGCATGACGGTATCGACTGCTCTTAAGGAATAGCTTTAAGACAGTCCCACAATACCCGTTAACTTGGGCTTAATGCCTTCGGGTGCGAACATGCCCGTCATGACGATAAACTTCATTGGCGCCGGTCCCGGCGCGCCCGATCTGATCACCGTGCGTGGTCTGGCCCAGATTCGCGAGGCCGACGTGGTGCTGTACGCGGGCTCGCTGGTGCCGCCCGAGGTGGTGGCCGAGGCCAAGCCCGATGCTCGGGTGATCGACACCGCCCCCCTGACCTTGGATGAAATCGTCGCCGAAATGGCGGCGGCCGACGCCGCCGGGCTGAACGTTGCCCGCGTTCATTCGGGTGATCCCAGTCTGTACGGCGCGGTGGCCGAACAGATGCGCCGCTTGGATGCGCTGGGCATCGCCTACGCCGTTACCCCGGGGGTTCCGGCCTTTGCCGCCGCCGCCGCCGCGCTGTGCGCCGAACTGACCTTGCCCGATATCGCGCAGACCGTGATTTTGACCCGCACGGCGGTGCGTTCGTCGAAAATGCCGCCGGGCGAGGATTTGGCAAGCTTGGGCAAAAGCGGGGCGACCCTGGCCATTCATCTGTCGGTCGCCAATCTGGCGCATGTGGTGTCGGAACTGACGCCGCTGTACGGCGCCGAGTGTCCGGTCGCGGTGGCGGTGCGGGTCAGCTGGCCTGATCAAACCCTAATTCGCGGCACCCTGGCCGATATCCGCGACAAGGTGAAGGCCGAGGGGGTGACCCGCACGGCCTTGATCCTGGTCGGCCCCGCGCTGGCGCAAACCGGCTTTACCGATTCCCGGCTGTATGCGCCGGATCACACGCACTCGTCGCGGCCCCGCAAAGCCAAGCAAGCGCCGAGCTGACATCGGGCACGCACGGCCCGATCGGCGGCGGCGGACGATCGATCATCAGCACCGGAATCCCCAAACCACGGGCCCGCGCGATCTTGGCGTGGCCCGCCTCGCCGCCCGAATTGCGGCTGACCAGAAGATCGAAGGGCGGCGCGAAGGCAACCGGAACACCCGCGAAGGCTTGTCCGCCACGGGTTCCCACCGCCAGCCAGATCCGGCGGCCCAAAAACGGCAGCCGTTGCACGGCGTCGTCGATCGAGGATGCGGGAATCCAGCGGTCCCCCTCCACCGCCGTCCAAGCTGGGCGCAGCAGTTTCAGGCGGGGAACGCCGCTCCGTTCGCAGGCCAGCGCCGCGTTGGCGGCGATCCGGGCGGCAAAGGGGTGGGTGGCATCGAGAACACGGTCGATGCCTTGGTCTTGCAGCCACGCGGCCAGCCCATCGGCGCCGCCGAAACCCCCGACGCGGATGCGGCAAGGCAGGTCCGGTGGGGGGGCCAACCCGGCCAGCGACAGGGTCACCTCGGCATCGGTGATGGTTCGCGCCAGCCGGTTGGCCTCGGCCGTGCCGCCCAGGATCAAGACCCGCATGCGCCCACCACCGCGCCTTGGCGATCGACCACCCAAACCGTGACGGCGCAGCCCAAGATCCCCTGCGCCCGGTGGCGCGCCGCCGCCGCGATGCGGTCGGCCAAGGCGGGGGTCAGGGCCCCGGCGATGGTGGGGGCGTCGCGGAACGCCTGGGCCAAGTCCCGATCGGCCAGGGCATCCAACTTCGGGCCGCCCGCCCGGCTGTGCAGATCACGCGCGCCACAGGCCAGCTTCAGCAATTTCGCCGGGCCGCCCGCCAGGGTCAGCTGGCGGGGCGGCTTTGGTTTGAGCGCATCGAACAAGGTGCCCGCCATGTCGCCCATTTCCAAGATCGCTTGATCTGGCAGCGACAGGCGCTGGCGCAGCGCGGCTTCCGAGGTCCGCCCGGTGGCGGCGGCCAGATGGCACAGCTCCAACGCCTTGGCGATCGCCACGCCCCGCCGGATTGATTCCGCCCAAGCCGAACAGGAAAAAGGCACCACCACGCCGGTGGTCCCCAAAATCGACAATCCGCCGACGATCCCCAGCCGCCCGTTCAAGGTGCGCGCCGCCAGGATTTCGCCGCCGGGGATGGCGATGGTGACCCGGGCATCGGGCGACACCCCCAATTCAAACGCCGCATCCTCGATGTTCTGGCGGATCTGAGCGCGCGGCCCCGGATTGATCGCCGGTTCGCCGGGGGGCACGGCCAGGCCCGGCAGGGTCACGGTGCCCACCCCGTCCCCCGCGATGAAGTGAAGGCCGCTGCCCGCCGGGGCGGCGGCGACGGTCACCCGGACCGTGGCGCCGTGGGTAACGTCGGGATCGTCGCCCGCGTCCTTGACGACGGCGGCGGTGGCGTGCGACGACGTGCACTCCACCCACAGGACATCGAAGGACGGTGTCTTGCCGCCGGGCAGCCGGATGGCGATTTTATGCACCGCCGGACCGCCGTGCAGCCGGGCAAAAGCGGCCTTGGCGGCGGCGGCGGCGCAGGCGCCGGTCGTCCATCCCTTGCGTAAACCACGTTTCATCCCCAAAGATTAGTATCCGCGGAGCGGTTCCGCTAGAGTGAGGATCATGACGACGCATTCCCTTCCCGAATTTGGTCCCGGCAGCGTGTGGCTGGTTGGGGCCGGTCCCGGCGACCCCGGATTGATGACCCTGCTGGCGGTCCATGCCTTGGCGCATGCCGACGTGGTGGTGCACGATGCCTTGGTCGATCCCCGCATCCTGTCGATGATCCGCCCCGGCGCCGATATCGAACCGATGGGCAAGCGCGGCGGCCATGTCAGCCCGCCACAGACCGAAATCAACGCCCGTTTGGTTGAACTGGCCCGCCAAGGCAAGCGGGTGGCCCGGCTGAAGGGCGGCGATCCCTTCGTCTTCGGCCGCGGCGCCGAGGAGGCACTGGCCCTGGCCGAGGCCGGGATCCCGTTTCGCATCGTGCCCGGCATCACCGCCGGGGTCGGCGGTTTGGCCTATGCCGGAATTCCGGCCACCTCGCGCTCGTGCAATTCGGCGGTCGCCTTCATCACCGGCCACGGGCAAGACGGCAGCCTGCCCGAGGGCTTCGATTGGGACGGTTTGGCGCGCGGCGCCCCGGTGATGGTGTTCTACATGGCGCTGCGCCAGCTCGACGAAGTGGTGGCGCGCCTGTTGGCGGCGGGCCGCAAACCCACCGAGCCGGTCGCCGTGGTCAGCAAGGCCGCGACCCCCGAACAAAGCGTGCTGGAAAGCACGCTGGGCCAAATCGCGGCGGACGTGAAGGCCGCCAAACCGGCGCCGCCCGCGCTGCTGGTGGTCGGCTGCGTGGTCGGGCTGCGCAAGATGCTGGATTGGTGGGAGCCGTGTTAGGGGGGTAACGGTTGGATGGCGCCGCAATCCCCCCGAACGGCGTAGCCCCATACCTCGAAAGAGGAGGATATCCCCCCTTATGCACGGATTGCCCCCAGCGGCGTAATCGGCGACCCTGGAGTTCTCCCAACAGGGTTTCACGGCGGGAGCTCCAAGGATGAGGGCCGGATGGGGCTGAAAAACACGATGGGCAGCGTCCGAAGCGGGATCACCGACGCGGCGATTACCGGGCCGTTGCGTTTGCCGGTCGTCATCCGTTACGGCGCCGCCCTGGCTCTGGTCGGGGTAGCGACGCTCGCGCGGTTTTTAATTGGTCCGCAGGAGGCGGGGCTGCCCTACGTCGCCTATTTCCCGGCGGCGACGCTGGCCGCGATCGTCGGCGGCATCGGACCGGCGGTCACGGCCACGCTGTGCGGGGCGCTGGTGGCCGGGT
>CAIULK010000084.1 GCA_903899885.1 uncultured Rhodospirillaceae bacterium | reverse complement strand
TGGGATCGAAATCGGGCAGGCTGCTCATCGCCAGGATCTGACCCGAATCGACCTCCATCACGACGCCGACCCCGCCTTGCGCCTTGTATTCGGCGACCGCCTTTTCGACCTCGGCCCGCGCCACCGCCTGCACCCGGACGTCGAGCGACAGGCGCAGCGGTAACCGGCTTTCCAGCAGGCGTTGATCGAAGCGGCTTTCCAGCCCTGCGACGCCCTTGCCGTCGATATTGGCGATCCCCACCGCATGCGCCAGCAGGTTGCCCAGGGGATAGACCCGGTGCTCGCCCTTTTCGAAATACAGGCCGGGAATGCCCAGCGCGTTGACATCGTATTGCTGGTGGGGAGTCAAGTTACGCCGCAGATACAAGAACGGCTTGCCCGACGACAGCTTCGACACGGTATCGAGTTCGTCGAGATCGGGCAGCACCGCCACCAGCTTGGCGGCGGCGGCGAACGGGTCTTGGACTTGCTCGGCCTTGGCATACAAGGACTGGGTCGGCAGGCTGGTCGCCAACACCACGCCATTGCGGTCGACAATATCGGCGCGCGCCACGTCGGGGGTGTCGGCGCGGTTTTGGCTTTGCGTCGCGGCCTTGGCCACTTCGGGGGCGCGTTCGAACACCGCGATATCGACGATCCGCGCGCCGATCGCCACGAAGGCCAACAGAAACAGCAGCCCGGTGATCAGCAGACGGGTCCGCCCGACCTCCAAGGCATGGGCGCGCACGCCGTCCAGACGCAGCCGGGTCGGGCTGGCCTGAAGGTCATCGCCGGCGTGCAGGCCGGTGACGTGCGGAGTGGGCTCCGCCGATCGGGCGCCCAGGAAGGTCATCGGCCCTCCCGCCCGTCGGTGCCGGCATAGGGCGACGCAATCACCACGATACGCCGAGCGCTGGACGGCGGCTCGGCGGCGGGTGGGCTTGTCGCGGCGGCGCGCACCACGCGGGTTGGCGGCGGCGGCGTTTTGGGCGCGGGGGGCTTGACAGAGGCCAGTTTCGCATTCGCCGCAGCGGGCTTGACGCCTTCGGGCTTGGCGACGGGGGCCGATTTGACCACCACCGGCGGACGGCTGATGTCGGCCTTGGCGACCGTTACCGGTGGGGTCTGAACCGTCGAGGCGGGCAGCGTGTCGAGCGTGACGATCTGCGTCGGGGCCACCACCCGCATGCCCAAATGTTTTTCAGCCAGCGCGGCCACCCGGACCGGATCGGAGAGGTAGGTCCATTCCGCGTTCAGCACATGGATATCGTCTTGGCCACGCTGAATCTCGTGCAGGCGCTGGGCCAGCAGCGCTTCCTGCTCCTTGACGCCGTGCTTGACCAGCAGCATGCCGACACCGGCGGCGGCGGCCAGAATGGCCAGAACGATCGAGACACCCAAACCTCGGATCATGACAACTCTCCCTGAGGGGGGGCCTCGGTGCGCCGCGCCGCCCGCAGATGGGCCGACCGGGCGCGCGGATTGCGCGCCGCCTCGTCGGGCGTCGGGCCGACCGCCTTGCGGAACAGCGCGATGAAACTGGGAGCGGCGGCGGTCTCGGCCACCACCGGAACATGCCGCGACGGCCGCGCCTGGGTGTTGCCGCGGCTTTGGATGAAGTTCTTGACCACCCGGTCTTCCAGCGAATGGAAGGTCACCACCGCCAAACGCCCGCCCGGCGCCAAGATCCGTTCGGCGGCGGCCAGGCCGCGCTCCAACTCGCCCAGCTCGTCGTTGACCCAGATGCGCAACGCCTGGAAGGTGCGGGTCGCCGGATCGATGCCGTCCTTCGAACGCGGCACGGCGCCGCGCACGACGGCGGCCAGTTCGGCGGTGCGGGTGAAAGGCTGAACCTTGCGGGCAAGGGCGATGGCGTGTGCGACGCGGCGCGAATGCCGTTCCTCGCCCAACTGGTAAACGATGTCGGCCAGTTCCTTTTCCGGGGTGCCGTTGACCAGATCGGCCGCCGTCGGGCCACTTTGTTCCATCCGCATGTCGAGCGGACCGTCCTTCGAGAACGAAAAGCCGCGTTCGGCCTCGTCGATCTGCATCGAGGACACGCCGATATCGAGAACCACGCCGTCTACCTGGTTGACACCCCGGTCAGCCAAAAGCCGGTCCATGTCGCCAAAGCGGCCCTCCACGACATCCAAGCGCCCCTCGAACTCGTCCGCCAAAACACGCGCCCGCGCGATCGCCTCGGGATCGCGGTCAAGCGCGATCACCCGGCCGCCCGCCGCCAGCAGGGCACGGGCATAGCCGCCGCCGCCGAAGGTGCCATCGACATGGATTTCGCCGGGCCGAACCGCCAGGGCCGCGACCACTTCGTTCAGCAGGACGGGGATATGGCCGCTCATGACGGGTCTCCCGGCCGCTTCATTTTCAGGGTGGGACGGGCCAGCAGGGCGCGGGCGCGGATTTCCGCCTCGACCGCGCGGTAGGCCTCGGGCTCCCAAATCTGGAAGGTCTGCCCCTTGCCGACGAAGGCCGCCGTTTCGGTGATGCCCGCATGGGCCAGCAAATCCTCAGGGATAACGACCCGGCCCTCGGGGTCCCACGACAGCTGGCGGGAATCGGCGAAGATCAGCGAGGTGATGTCTTCCTGCTCGGCGCTGAAAACATCCATGCCTTGGGTGCTTTCCGACAGCTTTTGCATGAAGTCCATGCCGCAGCCCTCGATGCAGGCGCCGGTGAAGCTGCGATAGGCGACGATCCCCTGGAAATCCTGCCCCGCCAAGGCCGAACGAAAGCCGGCCGGAACGGACACACGCCCTTTCCGATCAACCTTGTTCACAACCGTGGACAGGAACAGTCGCATCTCGTCCGCCTTCGCCCCCTTGCGGCAAATTGGGTATGATTGGGATATCATGGTACAGCATGGTTCGTCAATGGGATTGGGTGGTAAAAGCGTGGGAAATCAAAGACTTTCCGGCACAAACGCCCCTTTTACGACACAACATTAGGTCGAAGTTACAACTCATTGATTTTGTGTAAACTCGCAAAAAGCCACACCCGCAATACACTGATTGCGTTCGCTTTTTGTTCACAACAAAACACCCACCGCCCGCATGGGACGGCATGGGATGAAGGGATGGGAAAGGATGGGAAAAGCGCCCTTGCGAGCCCCCCCAGCCGCCATTGCGGCGGCGGCCAAGGGCGCGGACGCGCCCGCCCGGCGTGGGCCTTGTGATATTTGCGCCAGAAGGCCTGTAAGCCGGGTTCTGTCCACGCCCCCGAAGGGACATGAGACGGCCATTCCTCTGGGACGTCCGTTACCGGACGCCTCGCGCGACCGACCCGGATGACGACGCGGAAACG
>CAIULK010000083.1 GCA_903899885.1 uncultured Rhodospirillaceae bacterium | reverse complement strand
GGCTTGATCCAGTCGCCCTTGACCATTTCCGGCCGTCCCACGGCGGCCACCACGATATCGGCGCGCCGAACCTCGCCCGGCAGATCGCGGGTTTTCGAGTGCGCGATGGTCACCGTGCAATTCTCGCGCAGCAGCAGATGCGCCATCGGCTTGCCGACGATGTTCGAGCGTCCGATGACGATGGCGTGCTGGCCGGTCAGATCGCCCAGATGGTCCTTCAGCATGATCGAACAGCCCAAGGGCGTGCAGGGAACCATGCCGGCCCCGCCGGTCGCCAGCATGCCGACATTCCAGGGATGGAAGCCATCGACATCCTTCTCGGGGCTGATCGCGGCGATCACCTTGTTTTCGTCGATGTGCCGGGGCAAGGGAAGCTGCACCAGGATGCCGTGTACGTCGGGATCGGCGTTGAGCCCGGCGATCAAGGTCAGCACCTCGTGCTCGGTGGTGTCGGCGGCAAGCGTGTGTTCGAACGACCGCATGCCGGTCTCGACCGCGCGCTTGCGCTTGTTGCGCACATAGACCTCGCTGGCCGGGTCGCTGCCGACCAGAACCACCGCCAGACCGGGCACCAGTTTGTGGGCCGCGTGCATCTCGCGCACCAAGGCCGCGGTGCGGTCGCGCAGCCGCTGCGAAAACAGATTGCCGTCGAGAAGGGTGGCTTCGCTCATGACTGTTGGTTCCTCCAGTGATCCAGGCAGCGTTGCACGGGCGCGATATCGCCGGTGATCCGCAAAAGTTTGCGCCGGTCGGTGGCGCCCTGAACGATGGCGATGTCGGATTTCGCCAGTTTCCATTCCTTGGCCAACAGCCGCAGAAGGGCTGCGTTGGCTTTACCGTCTTCCGGCGGGGCGCCGACCGCCACTTTCAGGGCGGCCTCGCCGTTGGCGTCGATGCAGATGCCTTCGATGCGCTCGCGCGAGGCGCGCGGCGACAGCCGCACCGCCAAAACCGCCCCCGATCCGTCAAGCCGCAGCGGCGACCCGGACGGCGCCGTCATTACACGCCGTGCAACGCCGCCAGCAGCCGCGCATTGACCATCTGCAAGAAGATGATGATCAGCCACAGCGCCACCGGCGACAGATCGACCGTGCCGAAATCGGGCATCACGCCACGGATGGGGCGCAACACCGGCTCGGTGAGCCGCGACAGCACGTCGCCGATCGTGCGGACCGCGTGGTGATAGGTGTTGATCACGCCAAAGGCCAGCAACCAGCTGAAGATGATGGTCGCCACCACGACATACCAATACAGCTCCAGCGCCAGACCGAAAACCGTCAGCAAGGGCACGAGAATGATGTTCATGGAAAAAAACGTCCTTTGCCGCAAAATCGCGTCACCCTAACCATCACCGGCCCCTTCCGCAAGTGTTGACACCGCTGTTTGGTTTGAGCAATATGCGCCCCTCGTTTCCGGGGCCGTAGCTCAGCTGGGAGAGCGCCGCAATCGCACTGCGGAGGTCAGGGGTTCGATCCCCCTCGGCTCCACCATTTTCTTTTTGTTCAAGACCGCGCCCAGGCGGTTCTGGTGGGGCGTAGCCAAGCGGTAAGGCAGCGGTTTTTGGTACCGCCATCCCCTGGTTCGAATCCAGGCGCCCCAGCCAAAACTCATGAAATCCGATAAAATCAATGCATTACGCGACATCGGGCATATCCGGGCGCGGCTGAAGACGCGTTGGTTACCGCCCTCCCCCAACGATCTGCGCCGTCTGATCACGGCCGTAGTAGCGCCGGGCGAAATAGGTCAGCGTATCCTTGAGATAATGGTCAAGTTCGTCGAGGGTCACCTTGCCGTCGCCGTTGCCGTAGGGCGGCTTGTCGGCGGCGCCCGCCATGCCGGTCAGGAAGTATTTGGTGAACAGGCCGTCTGACTCGTCTTGTTCCCAGCTGGCCACCTGATTGGCGGCACCGGCGGAGATCACCGTCAGGTTGGCGGGCACGGGTGGCGCCTTGACCTCGAAGAAGACCGGCGAGGCCTTGCCCAACACGCTGCCGCCCGGCGACTGGCCGGAGAAGCAGGCCTCCAGCACCAGTGTGACGCTTTGCGCGGGCAACTTGCCCAAATTGTCGTACAACTGCTGGAGTGGATAGCCATTGAGTTCGATGCGGGCGGCGTCGGCGTCGGTCGGCACCAAGGCCGGGCTGCTGCCCTGATGGCCCGGCGCGCCATGGCCGGAATAGTAGACGAACACCCGCGACTTGCCGGACTTGACCCAATCGTGGAGCTGGCCGCGATAGTCGCGTTCACTGCCGAACACCCGAACCATTTGGGCGCCGGTGGCATCCTTGAGAAAGATGATGTTCCCCTCCTTAGAGCATCGAGCCTGAAAATTGAATCGGGGGATTCCCATTTGGGCTGATTTGTGATTCACCCTTCTTGGAGGTGAATCATGGCCAAAGGGTATTCGTCTGATCTTCGGG
>CAIULK010000082.1 GCA_903899885.1 uncultured Rhodospirillaceae bacterium | reverse complement strand
TCGAATTTTGTGCGGCATGGCTGATAATTCGGAGTTATCGATGAAATCCGACGAACACCTAGCGGTTGCCAGGGTGCCGCGAATTCCTTCTTATACGCCAATCGCACAGCCGTCCATCGTGTTTTTACGAGCGACGCGTCTCGCCGATTGCCAGGATGCGGCTATCGATCCCCTTGAACGTCCCAAACATCCTTCGCATACTCGGCCACCGTGCGATCGGACGAGAATTTCCCCATCCGCGCCACGTTCAAAATCGACCGCCGCGCCCACTCATCCGGGTTGCGGTACAGCGCGTCCACCTTCTCCTGCGCCGCCATGTACAGGGGATAATCGGCGGTCAGCAGGTAATGGTCGCCGTGGGTCAGCATATCCACGATCGGTTGGAAGCGGTCGGTTTGGTCGGGCGAGAAGAAGCCCGAACCGATCAGGTCCAGCGCCCGGTGCAGGCCTTCGTTGGCGTTGATCGCGGGACGGGGGTCGTAGCCGTCGATGCGGTGGCGCGCCACGTCCTGGGCGGTCAGGCCGAACAGGAACATATTGTCCTCGCCGACCTCCTCGCAGATTTCCACGTTGGCGCCGTCCCAGGTGCCGATGGTCAACGCGCCGTTCATCGCCATCTTCATGTTGCCGGTGCCCGAGGCCTCGGTTCCGGCGGTCGAGATTTGTTCCGATAGCTCGGCGGCCGGCATGATCATTTCGGCGGTCGAGACGTTGTAGTTCGGAATGAACACCAGCTTGAGCCGGTCGCCGACCAGCGGGTCGTTGTTGATGACATCGGCCACGTCGTTGATCAGCTTGATGATCAGCTTGGCCATCTGATAGCCGGGCGCGGCCTTGCCGCCGATGATCACGGTGCGCGGCACCACATCCACGGTCGGATTGGTGCGGATGCGGTGATAGCGGGTCACCACCTGCAACAAATTCAACAGCTGACGTTTATATTCGTGGATGCGCTTAACCATCACGTCGAACAGCGAATCGACATTGACCTCGACGCCCAAGCGCATCGCGACGACGTCGGCCAAATGGCGCTTGGCGGCGCGTTTGACCGCCAGGAATTCGGCCCGGAAGGCCGGGTCGTCGGCAAAGGGTTCGATCTTGTGCAGCAGGTCGAGATTGGCGATCCAATCCTTGCCGATGCGGTGGGTGATCAGCTTGGCCAAGCCGGGATTGGCGGCCAGCAGCCAGCGGCGCGGGGTTACCCCGTTGGTCTTGTTGGTGATGCGGCCGGGCCAGATATGCTCGAAGTCGGAAAAGATCGTGCTTTTCATCAAGCCGGTATGAATGGCGGCGACGCCGTTCACCTTGTGGCTGCCGATCACCGCCAAATGCGACATCCGCACGCGGCGCTCACCGTCCTCGCAGACCAGCGAGACCCGGCGCAACAAATCGGAATCGCCCGGATATTTGTGCCGCACTTCTTGCAAGAAGTCGAAGTTCAGCAAATAGATGATTTCCAGGTGACGGGGCAGGATGCGCTCCATCATCTCGACCGGCCAGGTTTCCAGCGCCTCGGGCAGCAAGGTGTGGTTGGTGTAGGCGCAGACCTTGCGGGTGATGTCCCACGCCGTGTTCCAGGCCACCTGATGCTCATCGACCAGCACCCGCATCAGTTCGGTGACGGTCAGGGCCGGATGAGTATCGTTCAGCTGAATCGCCACGCGGCCGGGCAGCATCTCCCAGTCGGAATGTGTTTTGCGGAAGCGCATCAAAATGTCTTGGATCGAGGCCGAGACGAAAAAATACTCCTGCCGGAAGCGCAATTCCTTGCCGCGCGAGGTCATATCGGAAGGATACAGAACCTTCGACAGGGTTTCCGACTCGTTTTTGTCGCGGACTGCCTCGATATAGTTTCCGGCGTTGAAGTATTTCAGATCGAACTCGCGGGTCGACTTGGCCGACCACAGGCGCAGATTGTTCACCGTCTGCCCGCCATAGCCGGGCACCGGCACGTCATAGGCCATCGCGATGACCTCTTCGGTGTCCAACCACTGCGAGCGGGTGATCCCCAGCACATCCTTGTAATGAATGACCCGGCCGCCGAAGCGCACCGGATAGATCACGCCCGGACGCGGGAATTCCCAGGGATTGCCATAACGCAGCCAGTTCTCCGGGCTTTCGACCTGCCAGCCGTTCTCGATATGCTGGGTGAACATGCCATAGTCGTAGCGGATACCGTAGCCGAAGCCGGCGATGCCCAGGGTCGCCATGGAATCGAGCAGGCAGGCCGCCAAGCGGCCCAGGCCGCCGTTGCCCAGCGCCGCCTCGACCTCGCGCCCCACCACGTCCTCGAAATCCAGCCCCATCTCGTGCATGGCCTGGCGCAGCGTGTCGTAGAGATTCAGATTTACGATGGCGTTGACCAGCGTGCGGCCGATCAGAAACTCCATCGACAGATAGTAAACCCGCTTGCGGTCCTCCGCGTAATAGCGGTTCAGGGTCGGCATCCAGCGTTCCGACACGCGGTCGCGCACCGCGAAGGCGGCGGCCATGAACCAATCGCGCGCGGTGGCGTTGATGGGCTCGACGCCAACCGAAAACATCAAATGGCTGGCGAGGCTGTATTTGACGCTTTCAAGATCGTCGTCCAGCCAGCGGACCACGGGAGGGCCATTGCGGGTCATAAGCGGAAGCACCCCATCCGTCAGTTATCCCTAAGCGGTAGGGAGTGACCCGAGCAACCATTTTAGTCAAGGCGTTTTATCGATTTCGCCAGGGCAATCGGGTGAAGCCGATTGCCCTGGTTATCCATTGTCCCTCAATCGCCGGGCGGGCGCGTCCGCGCCCTTTGCTTTCGTTCCGCTCGGCGCCTTTTCTTCGAAAAAGCCCGCTCCACGGGGCCTCAATGGCCCAATCGCCCGCTCACGCGGGCTCTCCTCCGGTTTCCCCCGTCAGAACCGGAATTGCTCGATCTCGGCCCGGGTCTGGTCGGCGAGGCGCGACAATTCCATCATGGTCGCGGTCACCTCTTCCGAGGCGCTGGCGTTGGTCTCCCCGATACGGGAGAGTTCCTCGATGCTGGCTCTGATTTCCTGAACCGAGTGCGACTGCTGTTCCATGGCCGATGCGATGGCCCCGGCCATGCGGTCGCTTTCGGCTACCCCGTTGGCGATTTGATCGACGCTGGCCTTCACCTGCATCGAGACCGCCACGCCACGTTCGGTTTCGGCGCCCGCCTTTTCGATCAGGTCGTCGATTTCACTGACCGAGCGCCCGGAATGTTCGGCCAGCTTACCGACTTCCTCGGCCACCACGGCAAAGCCGCGTCCGGCGTCGCCGGCCCGCGCGGCCTCGATGGCGGCATTCAGCGAGAGCATGTTGGTCTGCGCCGCGATCTGTCCGATGGTGTCGGTGATCTTGCTGATTTCCTTGGCGTTGGTGGCGATGGTGTTGACGGACGACACCATCTCGTCGATCTGGGTTTTGCCGGATTCCACCAAATCCGCGGCCTGGCGGGCATAGGTGCTGGAGGCGCGGGCGTTGGCCGACACGTCTTCCACCGCCTTGGCACTTTGGTTGATGCCGCCCGCGATCTGGCGGATCGAATTCATTTGGCTCTGCGCGCCGTCGGAAATCTGCCCGATCGCCGTGCTTGCCTGGCCGATGGCGGCGGCGACCTGGCGGATATTGCCGATCACCAGCCGTAGCGCCGATGACAGCGAGTCGAGCGAGCGGTTCAGGTTGTTCTTCAGTTGAGCGAAATCGCCCCGTGCGGCGACGGTGATGCGCTGACTAAGATCGTTGGCCGCGACCTTGTCCATCACCGAGTTTGCCCCATCCATGACCTCGGCCAATTCATCCATCAACCGGTTGAAGGCGGCGGCGGTCTGTCCGACCTCGTCTTGGCTGGTTACCTCGGCCCGTAGCGAAAGGTCCCCGCTGCCCTCGACGGTCTTGATGAGGCCGCATAAACCGCTGAGTGGACGCGCGATCGACCGGGTCAGCACAAAGGCGAGGAAGGCGCCCAGCACGACCGCGATGATGCCAACGGCCAAGGTAACGCTTTGCAAGGTGGCCGAACGCTGAATGGTATCGTTCTTCACCGAAACGATCCGGTTGCCGACAATCTCCATCAGTCCGTTAAGCCGGTTTTCGGCTTCGGTGGCGGCCTTGCGCATGGGGATCGAGGCGACCATCCGCTCTTGCCCGATCGGCGCGGCCACGGCCTTTTGAAAGAAAGCCTGGTATTCGTCGGCGGCCTTCAAGAAGGCGTCCGCCTCGCCGATCAAGGCTTGGTCCTGGGTGTTCTGGGCCAGCGCGCGGATGGTTCGCCCCTCTTCGCGCATTTTGCCGGCGAAGCCGTTGATCGTCGCAATCAGCGACTGGTCATCGTTGTACAGGGTGTCCTTCTCGTTGCGCCGACACTGAAGAAGATCGATCTTCGCCACGTTGCCGTGCCCGACCAGCGCTGTTTCGTTGTCGATTAGGGAGGAGAAGCCGGCTTGGGTCGTTACCATGGCGTATCGCGACGCGGCCATCATCGACACCATCGCCAGCAGGACCGCGCCCATGCACACGGCCAGTTTCTTCGAGATGGAAAGCCCGCCCCAATTCATCCTATCCCCCTCAAACCCTAGTCCAAAAAAAAGCCGCCGCGGACATGACCGTCATGTCCGCGCGCGGTCTCGACGATAAAAAACCTACTCCATCAGGAACCCGACGTAATAGACGCCGACGATCTCACCCTTGTCCGACTTGATCGGTTCGTAACCGGTGTCGTAGATCTTTCCCAAGATATCGACCATGCCATAGAACGAGTTCCCCTGCCGGATGGCGGCAATCGCCGGACCGGACGGATCGAGAATGGTTCCGACCGCGCGCTGGCCGTCCTTGACGACATTGGTGGTCACGCGGACGAAATTGGCCCCCTTCTTGGCGAACAGGGTGGCCGTGCCGCCGAATTGGGTCTTGAT
>CAIULK010000081.1 GCA_903899885.1 uncultured Rhodospirillaceae bacterium | reverse complement strand
GGCGACATGACCCGCCGCGCCATCCGCTGCACCCTCGATGCCGGTGTCGAACGCCCCGAACTGCGGGAGTTCGACCGCGATCCCTTGGGCCTGGTCGCCACCAACCGGGGCGATTACGTAGCTGCCGTACTGACCATTCTGCGCGCCTTCCATCTCGCCGGCCGCCCCCAGCAGAGCGTCCCGCTCGGTTCTTTCGTGGGGTGGTCCGGCTGGGTGCGCGATGCCCTGATCTGGCTGGGCGAAGCCGACCCTTGCGCCACCATGGAGCAGATCCGCGGCGCCGATCCGAGGCTGGAAGCCATGACCTCGGTGATCGAACTGTGGCACAGCCATGTCGGCACCCGTCGCGTCTCGGTCAAGGAGGTGATCGACATCGCCACCGACCAGCATTCCGGCCTTTATGGCCGTGGGGAATTCATCAACCCCGATTTCCGCGAGGCTCTGCTGGCAGTGGCCGGCGACGGCGGCGCCGTCAGCGGCAGGCGTCTGGGAAAGTGGCTGGCCGCCAACCAGGGCCGCATCGTCAACGGCATGCGACTCGCGGCCGATGGCCAGCATGCCGGCATCATCCGCTGGCGTCTGTGGGAACAGGGCGCCAATGCGGCGGAAATCGCGCCGCCAGCCTCCAATGTCCGGCCCTTTACCCACCATGCCGGCTGATCCCCCTTGGGGGGATGGGGGTTTATTTCCTCTGGGGATTCGATGGTGCGACCGGTTGGGGGTTCTTCGTGTCCATGGCCAAAATGAAGATGGGGGGGTATCGCACCCAGGGGTTCGCGATAAGTGTGGGGGGTTGTTTTCTTAGGAAACGCCTATACCCACTTGAAATCGCATAACTTACAGTCGGCCGGCAGCAATTCGCTGTCGGCCGGATTGTTTTCCATCAGGAAATTGAGCCGTGGTGTTGCTCGGCGACGTCCAATACGGGCGCTACGAAGCGTCGTCGACCCATCGCTCGCGGGCTTGCCGCACCGCCTGGAGGACGGATGCGGTGATGTGCGCCCCGATGCTCGTATGCAGGCCGGCGAACGCTTCACCGGGCAAGCTGTCGGGACAGGCGATGACGATGCAATCGGTCCCCGTGCCGACGATCCTGCCGTCGGCCAGGAGGGCTGCCGTTCGCGCGGCGGCGGCGATCGACATGGCCTCCAGCATCGCCCCCGTGCTCAAAGGAGCGGAAACGGCGACCAGCATGTTAATGGTGCCGACGAGAGGAGGTTCCGCTGGAAGATTGATGGGGTGTCCCGCCCCATCCAGCGTGACGCCGTTCGTCAGGCCCAGAGTGACCATCGCTTCGGCGTAAATTCGACCGTCGCCGGAACTCGCGATGTGATGGTGTTCGATCTCTCTCGCCGTCATCAGGCCGACGGCATCGCCAAGCTCCCTTTCGGCGAGGCGCCGTTCGAGCAATTCCAGTGGATCCACACCCACCGGGAGATCTGCGTCGCGCACCTGGAGCCAAGCCACGGTGTCCGCCTCGACCAGGCCGGGACGGTTCAGGGACCAACTCGCCATGCGTTGGTGGTTGCTGAATTGGGCGATCAGCCACGGAGGATCGCACTCGATACGGAACAAGCGGTTCATGTCGTTGTTTCGTCTTCGGACGGCCGACGGAGATCGGCGTTTGGGTGGTGGAACGAAATCAGGCTCGGCCGGAGACGGCGCGCTCCAACAAGAGGACGGCGTCTTGGCCGCTGCGCGGCAAGGCGTCGTCGTCGGCCAACAAACCCAGCGCCCGCGCCTTCAAACCCAGCTGCAGGATGACCGGGACATTGAGGTGGGCTTGGTTCATCACATCCCGGTCCGCCAAGACCTTCGCCGCCGCCCCTTGAGCCACGACCCGACCGGCATTGAACAGCGCGACTTCGTGGGCGAAGCCGTAGGCGAGATCGACGTCGTGCGTGGTGAAGACCAGCGTCGTTCCCATCGCTTCGAGCTTTTCCAGCACCGCCAGGAGATGGACCGACCCGTGGTGATCCAGCCCCGCCGTCGGCTCGTCCAGCAACAGCATGTCCGGACGCATGGCGATCGCTCCGGCGATGGCCACCCGCTTCTTTTGACCAAAGGACAGCATGTGGGTCGGCCGATCCGCCAGATCGGCGATGCGAAGAGCCGCCAACGCATCGCTCACCCGCTCCCGCGCCTCGCCGTCGTCGAGGCCGAGATTGAGCGGCCCGAACGAGACGTCCTCGGCGACGGACGCGGCGAACAGCTGATCGTCGGCGTCTTGCAGCACCAGCCCCACCTGACGCCGCCAGGCGGTCAGCTCCTTGCGGGAATACCCCATCGCCGTGCCGTTCAGCAGCACCCGGCCGGAGGACGGCGACAACGTGCCGTTGAGATGGAGCAGCAAGGTGGTCTTTCCGGCTCCGTTCGGTCCCAAGATGGCGAGGCGCTTGCCGCGCGTGACCGTGAGCGAAAGATCGGCGAGAGCCGGAACGCCGCCAGGATAGGAGTAGGTCAGTCCGCAGGCTTCCAGCAGCATCACGACAACACTCCGATGGCGACCGTTGCGGCTTCCACCGC
>CAIULK010000080.1 GCA_903899885.1 uncultured Rhodospirillaceae bacterium | reverse complement strand
GGAACGGGGGACGGCCCCGTCCAAGCCGCGTTCTGGATGGGCTGGGCTGTTCCAGGCGGAAGGTTCCGTTCAGGGGGGCGCAGTCGCGGCCCTTTTCGCGTCACCAGTCCATCCCCCTACTGGTGACAGAGTGGTGACGAAAGAACCGAGCGATTTCAATCCTGTCACCACTGTCACCACTGTCACCACTGTCACCAGTCTTTTTTATATCTTAGGGACGGCTCCCATCTTTTCGAATGGAATATTCTCTCTGGTAGTCCCAAAATCGCCCCCGCCAAGTGGTGACCGGTGACACCCGGCGCTCCGCGCCGCCTGAACGGAACCTTCACCCGAGGTTTGACGCGGCGGGAATCGGACCAAGATCGTCTGCGGGACCGGTTTCTTCCTTGGCCGTCCCGGCAAACTCGGGGCCGCGCGTCACACGCTGCGGCCCCTCCTTCTGTGCCGGAGGCGCGCCGCTATCATGTGATGGATTCCGTCACTGAATTGCGGCGGGTAGCGCCGCCGTCGAGGCTGGCCGAATGCCGGCGGGACGTTGTTATTATGTGAGGACTCCGCTCACGGATTTCCGTCGATCCGGGCGAGGCCGCCGGGGCATGGGCGGGATGTCCAGGCTCACGGCATTCCGCCATCGCCGATTGAGGGGATGGATCGGCGACGCTGGTTGTTCCTGTTTGCTGGGGTCCAGGGCTCTCCCTGGCATACGGTCGGCATTCGCGAAGAGAATCCCGACGGCGTAGGTGCCGCCTTTTAGGCGAGCTGTCTCTTTTCCTGCCTTTTCCCCATTGACCTTCCTTTTTTTCGCTCGATGTCGACGGCGGGGCGATTTCGCGGGGAGGGCGTCATGGCGGACAACGACAACAACGACGGCGGTGGCGGTGGGCCGTTCTGCATTCTGCGGCATGGACGGAAGTCGCACACCTGGGGCGAGTTGCGCCAAGCCACGCAGCACACAGTCCGGGATCCCGCCGTGTCCTGGCTGGGCGACAACATCGACCCGGCCCGCTCTCACCTCAACGAGGTGCTGGTTGGCACCGGCGACGTGGTCGAGGACGCGCGGACGCGCCTGGCCGTCGTCGGCCTGCAGCCGAAGGCCGGCCAGGTCGTCGCCCGCGAGCTGCTGGTCACCGCCTCCCACGCCTATTTCGGCGGCGATGGCCATACCGGTCGGGACGGCGACTGGGATCAGGACCGCCTTGATGCGTGGAAGACCGCGACCGTCTCGTTCCTCCAAGCGGAGTTCGGGGCCAATCTCGTCACCGTCACCCTCCACCTCGACGAATCCGTTCCGCACGCGCACGCCTGGGCCACGACGGCAGTGAAGGTCGAGAAGAAGGGTCGAGGCCGGCCGCGCAAGGACGGCACCAAGCCGGCGGTCACCATGGGCTGGACGCTGAACCACGACAAGGTGATGGGAAGCGGCAAGGAAGCATTCGCCGCCCGCCAGGACCGTTATGCCGACGCCATGGAACCCCTGGGCTTGAAGCGCGGCCAGCGCCAGAGCAAGTCCCATCATCAGCCGATTCGCAAATTCTACGCCGAGCTGCAGGACCGGGTCGCCGCCGCCGAGGCCGAGCGCCAAGCCGCCCGCGAAATCCGCCTGCAAGCCGAACAGGACGCCATCCGCGCCGACATCCAGCGCCAAGGTGCCGAATACGCCACCTTGCTGGCCCGACAAGCGCAGCAGGCCGCCGAGGAATCCCGAAAGGCGACCATCGCTGCCAGGGCGGAGGCCGAGGAATCGCGGCGCCGGGCGGTCCAGGCCGAACAGGAACAGATCGCCCTGCTCGCCACTGTCAAAGGCGAACGGGACACCGTGGAAGATGACAAGAGGGCGATGGGTATTTTTGTCAAGGCGCACGGTATCGAGGCGGAATTCGACCAGTGGCGGGCCGACACCAAGGCCGTCGCCGCTCTGCGACAAAACAGGGGGCCGGAATGGGTCGCCTATGAAAAATCATTGGCGGCCTACAGGACGGACCTCAGTCAATACGGCACTTTGCGCGACATCATCGTCCGCAAGGCGGATCGGCATCTGCGGTTCCTGTTCGAGGTGGGGGCGTTGGCCCTGGGGCATTCCTCGATCATCCGCAATCCCGCCCGCGTGGTCACCGATGGCATGGCCGCCTGGCTGCGGATCGTCGGTGGGAATGACCTTGTCCAGCGTCACCGCACGGTGGTCGGCTGGATGCGGGAGATCTGGGCCGCCGTGGTCGATGTTGCCATCGAGGAGCCGCAGCGGAACAGAGGGCGGGAGCGGTAATGCGCGCCGCTTTTCGTCAGGAAACAGCCCTCTGTCCACGGCCCCCCATATTCCATCCGGTCACAACACCAGTTCGGCCTGATCGTGGTCGAGGTGGGGGCGCTGCCCCTCGTCCCATTGGGCTTTCGAAAACTTGTTCAGTTCCAGTCCCATTCGCCCAGGATCGGTGACAAGCAGATATTGCCAAGTCCCATGTTCGCCCAAGCGATTGACGGCCTTGACCCATCTATCCGCTGCCTTATCCCTGCTGCATGGTCTCCATGGATGCGTTGAACACGTATTCGGAGCCGATAGCGCCGTCCTCTGGCCCGAACACGATGGCGATCCGCTTTTCCGTGCCGTTTTTAACCGTCGCCTCGGCGTGCAGGTATTCCCGATCCGCCAGCGGACGGACATCCGCCAGCTCGAGGCTGGTATTGCCCGGCAAACGGAGCGTCTTGCTTTGACGCAGCACCTCGACCATCCGGTCAAGATACGCGCGCGGGCTGTCGCGCATGTTCGGCGTATCGACGATCTGGCTCGTCTTCGGCCAGCGTCAGTGCCGATTGGATGGTGGCCTCTACCGTGAACGTTCCGCAGACGCGGGTGATCTTGGTGTTCACCTCCGGGCGATCCACCAGGACGGTCAATTTCGGTTCTTCGTTGTTGGCTATGGTTTCGAGCTTGATGTGTGGCACCAGTCCGCCTATTTCGTCGCCCTTGCGATTCTGTCTGCGTTCGTAGACGAACCCGCCGGCCGGCCCCTGGGCTGGGTTCTTGAGCCGATTCCAGGGGAATGTCGCCGTCAACAAACGCTGCCGTGCCAATGCCAACGGCACCCGCGACGTGTCGCAGGTGATCCAGCGTCGGCCCCATTGCTCGGCGCCATAGGCCGTGGTGCCAGAGCCACAGGTGATGTCCATAACCAGATCGCCGGGATCGGTCGCCATGAGGAGGCAGCGTTCGGCAACCTTCATCCCGGTTTGGACCACATAAAGTTTATCGTCGGTGAAGCTTCCTGTCAGGGTATCCGTCCAGATGTTTCCCATCTGCTGGTAGGGAAAGTCGTTGGCATATCGCCTGTATCGGATGCTGTTCTTGGCGACGTGAATTCTTCCCGCATCCGCCAGCCGGCGCATGCCTGCCGGATAGTTCGCTTTCCAGTGCGAATTTCCGCCGGGGCTATATGTCTTGCCTTTATATTCAAACGGCTGTGCCCCCTTAGCAGCCCCCTGCGACTGAATATTATCGGGGTTATAGAGCTTCGCACCGTATGGGATCGGACACTCCCCCCGCTTTTCCTCGGCGGTAACGCCTCTATACGAGCCATCTTCCTGCAGCAACCAGCGGGCATTGCCTTCCCCGAGGACGACAGGCTGCGGCTCGTAAATCTTGTTGCACTTCAACACCTTTTTCGATTTTGCATACCAGAGCAGGAAGTCCCCCAGGGTCGGCAACGTATTCGACTCGAATCCGGAGGTCGTCTGAAAGCTTATTTGTGAGACGAAATTTTCCTCGCCGAACACGCTGTCGAGCACTTCCCGGACGTGGTGCACGTTCTCGTCGGATATCTGGACGAAGATGCTGCCCGATTCTGCAAGAATGTCCTTCGCCAGCAGCACCCTATCCCGCAGGTAGGCCAGATACGAGTGAAGTCCAAGCTCCCATGTGTCGCGGTATGCTTTGACCATCTCCGGCTCTCGAATCATGTATTCGTCTTTGCCGTGGTTGTCCTTTACGTTCTTGTCGCGCACGAACGGCTGGAAATTTGAGCCGAACTTGACCCCATAGGGTGGGTCGAAATAGATCATCTGCACCTGCCCCCCCATGCCCTCGTATTCGAGCAGGGAGTTCATGACTTGCAGGGAGTCGCCCAAGATCAGCCGATTCGCCCAAGGGCCTTTGTGCTCGTAGGCGTCGAGCTTATCGGCAACGTCCAGTCCGGCGTCCCCGAACAGGTCAAGGTTCGTTCCTCGCGCCTTGTGGGATTTGAGGGTTTCCAAGATGGCTTGGGTCGAATGACGCTCGTGTACAAACAACGGCAGCGTCGGCACGGAGATCTGCCGCCTCTCGGCCTTGCCGGCCCAGTTCAGGAACGGCTTCGTCAGGCTCTTGAGCCGCGCTGCGCACTGGGACAGGGATGAAAACTTCTCTTGCGTTCCCGCCCATATTTGTGGCTGCGCAAAGACGACGCTTTCCGTCCTTTCCGCCGCCTCTGTCACCAAGTTCAGAAGCCATTCGGCAAACGAGCGGTCGGCGTTCTCGTCCCAACTGAGTTCCGGCGCCAGGCTGGAATCGTAGCGAAATGTCTTGGGCGTTTTCTTGTTGGGGAACTGTGCCTCGACCCCGACATCGGGCCGCTGCACGCTTACCTGTGCGTGCCTGTAGGCAGACGAGGTCGGTTGTTTTTCTTCGTTGTTCTGGCCCGCCATGATTCCCCCTGATTTGTCGTGCCGCTATCGTCATAGCGGTGGGCATTTTCCGCAAGGATTTCCGTCCTCGGCGGGGTCGCTCCCGCCGCCCTACAAACGCTGTGCGACGAAACCAACCGACCAGAAACCTCATGGTGCAACCCTGACACAACCATTTTTACGATCCACGGCGTCCGATGTCCATGCCGGGCGCCGGGCAAGTGGCCAATGACATCGAGTAGGAGATTTCTCTTTCACGCCGCAATCGTTTCCTGCTGGCCCTGGTGGAAGCCGGCCAGGAAATCGGCGGCCTTGCCGGCGTGACTGGCGGCGGTGATGATGGCCCGCTTGTCACCTTTCAGCACCTTGAGCCAAGAGGCGATGTAGGCGGCATGCTCGTCGAGCACCATCGGGGCGATCCCGATGTCGGCGCCGACGAACGCGGCCGCCATTTCGGCAACGAGTTCCTCCATGGCATAGCCTTCGTCACCCCAGCGCTTGCGGCCGAAGTCCCGATCCAGGCGGTTGGGATGGCGGGTCCAATGGGCGGTTTCGTGGGCACGGGTGGCGTAATAGGCCTCGGCGCTCTCGAATATCTCGAATGACGGCAGGCGGATGAAATCCTCGGTGACGGAATAGAATGCCCGGCCACCACCATGGCGAACATCGGCCGGGATGGTGGAAAAGAAAGCCTCGGCGGCCTGGATCCGCTCCACCGAATCCAGAGGGGCGGCGGGTGAAACCCGGAACCGCTCGGGCAGCTCCTCGATCTGCTCGGCATTGAACACGGTGTAGCTCTTGAGGAAGGGAATGTTGCGCTCCTCCTCGGCGCCGTCGTCGG
>CAIULK010000079.1 GCA_903899885.1 uncultured Rhodospirillaceae bacterium | reverse complement strand
GTGGATGAGCCACGGCGACCGCGTGACCCAATTGCCCCAGGGCTTCCGCGTGGTCGCCACCTCGGAGGGGGCCCCCTTCGCGGCGATCGCCGACGATACCCGGCATTTCTACGGCGTGCAGTTCCACCCCGAGGTGGTGCATACCCCGCACGGCACGCGGCTTTTGCGCAACTTCACCCACGCCGTGGCGGGCTGTTCCGGCAATTGGACAATGGCGGCCTTCCGCACCCAGGAAATCGCCAAGGTCCGCGCCCAGGTGGGCAAGGGAAAGGTGATTTGCGGCCTGTCGGGCGGGGTCGATTCCTCGGTGGTGGCGGCGCTGTTGCACGAGGCGATCGGTGACCAGTTGGTGTGCGTCTTCGTCGATACCGGCTTCATGCGGGCGGGCGAGGCCGACCAAGTGGTGTCGGTGTTCCGCGACCGCTTCAACATCAATCTGGTGCATTGCGACGCCTCGGACCTGTTCCTCTCCAAGCTCGACGGGATTACCGAACCCGAGCGCAAGCGCAAGATCATCGGCGCCACCTTCATCGACGTCTTCGAGGAGGAGGCCAAACGCGCCGGCGGCGCCGACTTCCTGGCCCAGGGCACGCTCTACCCCGACGTCATCGAATCGGTATCGTTCATCGGCGGGCCTTCGGTGACCATCAAAAGCCACCACAATGTCGGCGGCCTGCCCGACCGCATGAAGATGAAGCTGGTCGAACCGCTGCGCGAACTGTTCAAGGACGAGGTGCGCGAATTGGGCCGCGAGTTGGGCCTGCCCGACGACATGGTCGGCCGCCATCCGTTCCCCGGCCCCGGTCTGGCCATCCGCATGCCCGGCCAGCCCCTGACCCGCGAACGGCTGGAGATTCTGCGCAAGGCCGATGCGATTTATCTGGAGGAAATCCGCGCCGCCGGTCTGTACGACGCGATCTGGCAAGCCTTCGCCGTGCTGCTGCCGGTGCGCACGGTGGGGGGTAATGGGCGATTCGCGCTCCTACGACCACGCGCTGGCCTTGCGCGCCGTGACCTCGACCGACGGCATGACGGCGGATTTCTATCCTTTCGACATGGCGTTCCTGGGCCGGGTGGCGAACCGCATCATCAACGAGGTCAAGGGCATCAACCGGGTGACCTATGACGTGACCAGCAAACCGCCGGGGACGATCGAGTGGGAGTGAGGATCTTTCCCGACACGGATGCCTTGGCCGCCGTTTGTTCCCGCCACCACATCCGGCGGCTGGCGCTGTTCGGCTCGACCTTGAGGGGGACGGATCGGCCGGACAGCGATGTGGATTTGCTGGTGGAGTTCGAGACGAACGCCCATCCCAGCTTGTTCGACGTGGCCGATATCGAGGTTGAACTGTCCACGCTGCTGGATGGACGACGTGTCGATCTGCGGACCGCGCAGGATTTAAGCCGCTATTTCCGCGCCGAAGTGGTGCAAGCCGCCGAGGTACAGTATGCGGTCGGATGATGGCCTGCTCGGGCGGCCTACACCGTGGCAAGCAGCGGCAGAATCCGAGCCACCACTTCCTCGACCACACTCACCGGCGCTTTCCCGGCGTACTCAATACGCCGGACCCGCCGATCAATACTTTTCACCTGATCGGCCAGCACCACGCCGCCGATCGGCAGCCCCTCCGGCAACGGCACCTCGAAGGGATAGCCTTTCCGGGTCGAGGTGATCGGGCAAACCACGGCGAAGGGTGCTGCTTGGTGATAAGCGCGGGGAGATAGGACCAAAGCCGGACGGCGGCCTGCTTGCTCGTGCCCCGCCTGCGGATCAAAGTCGATCCAGACCAGATCGCCGCGATCGGGTGCCGCCATTACAGAAGTTCCGCGCCCCGTGGCGCATCGTCGAAGCTGTCGGGGATATTGTCGGCGGTGATGCCCGCCAACAGGCTTTCGAGGCTGTAGACTGGTCTGGCGACAGACAATCGCACCTCGCCGTTCACGACGTCGAGTTCGACGAACGTCCCCTCGCCGAATCCGGCGCTGTCGGCGATCGGACGCGGCAGGCGGACGGCGAGGCTGTTGCCCCAGCGGGAGATTTGTGTGCGCATGGCGGCCTCCATGTATCTACGAAGACGATACGCCGTGGCCCGTGGCGCTGCAAACAAAAAAGCCCCCCGCTCGCACGGGGGGCCTTCCTCATCTCAAAACCCGAACACCGATTACGCCGTCACGGCAACCGCCACCGGTTCTTCCTCGCGGCGCACCGGGGCGCTGCCGGGGGCCTTGCGGATGCAGTGGCCTTCCACGTGGGCACCGGCTTCGATTTCCAGGCTTTCGTGGGTGATGTCGCCCATCACCTTGGCCGAGCGGGCGATGCAGATCACCGCCGCGTTGATCTTGCCGGTCAGTTCGCCGTGAACCTTCACATGGTCGGCGGTCACTTCGCCGGAAATGCGCGAGCCTTCGCCGATCACCAGCGTGGCGCAGGTGATGTCGCCATCGACCTGACCGTCCACTTCGATTTCACCCTGGGTGACGATGTCGCCGACGATGCGGACGTCGTCCGCAATGACCGACAGCATGCGACCGCGCTGCGCGGTGGCGTGGGAACCGGCGGAACCACCCGCCGCTCTAACGAGCTTTTGGAACATCATGACCTGCCGAGATGAATTTAAGGGGATCCTTGGGCGAATCCGCGACCCGCACTTCGTAATGCAGGTGGGCGCCGGTAGTACGTCCGCTGTTGCCGAGCAGGCCGATGACCGTGGCGCGGCTGACCTTTTGGCCCACCACCACCTTGATCTTCGCCAGATGCGCGTAGCGGGTCATCAAGCCGTTGCCGTGATCGACATCGATGCACAGGCCGTAGCGATCGTAGGGCCCCGCCATGCGCACAACCCCGGCTCCGGTCGCATAGACCGGCGTGCCATAGGGCGCGCCCATGTCGACACCTTCATGAAACCCGGTCCGCGTGTTCAGCGGATCGTTGCGGGCGCCATAGGGGCTGTTGACTTCCCAGCTCTGATGCAGGGGTTCGGCCAGCGGCACCGCCTGCAAGGCGGCCTTCATATTGTCCCACCGGCCCATGCGATCGACCAGGGTGTCGAGCCCGCTGTCCATCGCCGGTTGCCCGGGCATGGCGACATAGGGGCCGCCACGGCCCTTGACGTCCTTGGCGGCGACCGACGCCAGATGATCGGGGTCCAACCCCAGATGCTGCAACGAGTGCTGCGCCTCGGCGATGCGTTGACCGGCCTGATCGGCGGTGTACTGCACCACCTTGCTGTAGGTGACCTTCAAGCGGTCGAGCGAGGCTTCCAGCTTGTGAACCTCGTCACGCGTGGCCTTGGCCTCGCTGGCGCCGGGCTGGCCGTTTTCGTCGTAAGCCGGATCGCTGGCGATATGCACCTTCGGCACATCGGCGCCCGCGCCCGGCCGGTCCTTGGCCAACGCCGCGTTGGATTGAGCCAGGACTTCCAAATTGGTGTGAACGGTATCGATCTCGCGCGTGATGTCGCCGACCATCTTGTAGGCGGCGGTCAACCGGTGCTGCGCGGAGTGGTACGAGGCCATCAGCTCTTCCAGCTGACGTTCCTTGCTGGCGAGTTCCTCGGGCTGGTGGGCCAGCATCATCGTCGCGGCCGAGGCCCACAACGAGACACCGGCGATACCGGCCAAAAGCCAAAGCTGTCGGCCGCGGGTCAGCGTGAACTGGTCACTGCGGCCATCGGGACGCCGGATAAACACCTGCCATTCGGGCAAAGCCACCCGTGCGGCGCGCTGAATCTTGCTTTTCAGGGCTCCGCCATGACTTGGGTCAAGATGCCTGTCCGCCACGTACCCCCCTCGATTTACGCTACCGGTGAAAAGCTTGCGGAGTGTAGCCGAGAGCCCCTCCTTAGGCTAGTGGTAATAGTATGCGCGGACAAGTTCAGGCACAATGGGGTGATATGGGGACCGATTTCGATGCCTTTGACCCGAGAAAACATCACGGAACGGCTTGCCGGAGGCGATTTCACGGCGCCCCAAACGGGGGGCACGCCCGCCGCCGTCCTGGTCGCGCTGGTCGAACATGCGCACGGATTCGGGGTCTTGCTGACCCGGCGCACCGATCATCTGGCCCATCATCCGGGGCAGATCAGCTTTCCCGGCGGGCGCTTCGAGGCGGCGGACCGCGATGATCCCATCGCCTGCGCGCTGCGCGAAACCGAGGAGGAAATCGGCCTGCCCGCCCGCGCGGTCACCATTTTGGGCCGCATGCCCGACATTCGCACCGGCACCGGCTTTCGCATCACCCCGGTGGTCGGCGTGGTGACGCCGCCGGTTACCCTGGCGGCCGACCCGTTCGAGGTTGCCGAGGTGTTCGAGGCACCGCTGGCCTTTCTGCTCGATTCCCGCCACCACGACCACCACGAACATCAGCCGGCGCATTGGGCGATCCGCTGGAACGGGCGGCTGATCTGGGGGGCGACGGCGTTGATGCTGGTCAACCTATCGATCCGGCTGGGCTGCCGTGCCGCCTGATTTGCGCGACCCCAACGAACCGATCGGGCAATTGTCGCCGCAAGACTGGCTGTCGGCGCCGCCCGCCCGCATGGTTCTGGCGGCCCTCTCGGCGGGCGGGGCCGATGTCCGCTTTGTCGGCGGCTGCGTGCGCGACGCGGTGCTGCGCCGCCCGGTCCACGACATCGACATCGGCACCCCCGAGGAACCCGGTCCAGTGATGCGCCGATTGGCCGAGGCCGGGATCAAAACCATCCCCACCGGCTTGGAGCACGGCACGGTGACCGCGATCGTCGAGGGACAGTCCTTCGAAATCACCAGCCTGCGCGAGGATATCAAAACCGACGGCCGTCATGCCGAGGTCGCCTTCACCACCGACTGGGTCAAGGACGCGGCGCGCCGCGATCTGACCATCAACACCCTGTCCGCCGACGGCGAGGGGCGGATCTTCGATCCGTTCGGGGCCTTGGCCGATCTCGCCGCGGGCCGGGTCCGCTTCGTCGGCGACCCGGCGCGGCGCATTGGGGAGGACGTGCTGCGGCTGCTGCGTTTTTTCCGCTTCCACGCCCATTACGGCCGCCCGCCGGTTGACCGGGCGGGGCTATCGGCCTGCCGCCGCCTTGCGCCACGCCTGAGCGACTTGTCGGGCGAGCGGGTGCGGGGCGAAATTTTGCGCCTTCTGGAAGCACCCGATCCATCGGTCGTTTTGGTGATCATGCGGGCCGACGGCATCCTGGCGCCGATTCTGCCCGAAGCCCATGCGATGGGGCGGCTGCGCGTGCTGGTCTGGCTGGAATCCCGGGCGCTGGCGCGCGCCACCATCACCCCCGACCCGTTGCGCCGTTTGGCGGCGATGCTCGACGGCGGCCGGGCGGCGGCGGAACAGGTGGCCCTGCGCCTCCGCCTATCGGCGGCCGAGGCCGAACGGCTGGCGGTTCTGATGGAACCGCCGCTGCGCCTGGGCATCGAGCCCGGCGATTCCGACATTCGGCAGGCCTTGTATCGATTGGGCGCCGGGCGGGTGCGCGATTTGATCCTGCTCCGCTGGGCCGACGAACGTTTCCACCTCGCGCGCCCCTCGCCGGCCCGCACCGCGCGCTGGACCGCCCTGCTGGACGCGGTGGACTCGTGGCTGCCGGTCATCCTGCCGGTGCGCGGCCAGGATTGCCTGGATCTGGGGGTACCGCCGGGGCCACGGGTGGGGGAGATTCTGGCCGAGGTTGAATCCTGGTGGCGCGGCCAGGATTTCGCGCCGGACCGAGCGGGGTGTTTGGCGCGGTTGGCGTTGGCGGCAATGGCCGCCAAGGACGTGAAGTTGTAGCATCCGCCTTTTAGGATATCCGCAGACGCATATACATTGACAGCCGCCATGGCCGGGCGTATCCGTAAACACAGATATCTTTAATTTCGGATACGGGCGCGATGGAAACAGGCCTGCACTGCACGTTCGGTGGTCCCATCCTCGGCAGGGACTCCTGGCCCCGGCCCGAGGTCGTCGATCGGCTGTTCGACGCCCTGATGTCCCGCAACGGCTGCCGGATGTTCGGCCTACGCCTTATCGGCAAAAGCTCGGTATTCCTTGACCTTGAACGCCGGTTGCGTGCGCGGCACGGGTTAACCGTCATCAGCATCAACCTTCAAGGCATCTGTTGCTTCAAGGATTTTCTGGGCGCCCTGCTGCGCGAAATTCCGGCGACGAAGTTTGCCGCGAAGGCGCGCCGGTTCGTGGCCCGCATCCCTTTGCTGAACACGCTGGCGGGCGCGCTGGTGTTGCGGTTCACCCGTTCCAAGGCCACCGATTTCGGCGGCGAGTTCGAGCGTCACGCCGCCTGGGCCGGGGATATCGGGGCGGCGCTTAATAAAGCCGGGCCGGTGGTTCTAATTCTGGACGAACTTCCCATCATGCTGCGCAACATGATGGCCGACGGTTATAAGCCAGCGGACGCGGAACGGTTCCTGGCCACCCTGGGGCGGTGGCGCGACACGCACGGCGTCCGCCTGCTGCTGTCCGGCTCGATCGGCTTGGCGCAGGTCGCCCGGACTCATGGCGTCGCCATCGGCGATTGGGTCGGCGGCCTGCCGCAGGTGCCGCTGCCGCCGCTTTCCCGATCCGAGGCAATCGGGATGGTCGATGCATTGGCGCGCGGCCAGGGCCTGACGGATTGGACCACGGCCCTGTCCGAAGCCGTCGTTGACGCATCCGACGAAACTTGGCCGATCTTTCTGCGGCACGGCTTCGACGCGGCGGTCCGGGCCAAGGCGCGCACTCCGGCCGAGGTGGTGGCGGCGGTCCAGCGCGACGCGCGGCGCGCCTTGGCCGACGATTTCTACCAGCAATTTTTTACCCGCCTGGCCCGTTATGGCCGCAAGCAGATCAAGGCGGCCCGGATCATTCTGAAGGCCGCCACCGCCGAACCGGTGCCGTTCGCCGTGGTGGACAAACAACTGACGAAATCCGGCGCCTTCGATCTGCGCGACGACCTGCTCGACGCGCTGTGCGAGGACGATTTCATCGTGATCGACACCGAGGCGCGGACCCTGCGGGCGGCCTCGAAACTGGTGCCGATCTGGGTGCGCAGCCATAGCTGGGGATGCTAACCGATGGCCCTGTTGTCCGCCTTCAATCCGCACGAGTTTTCCGAATCCACCGTGCGCACCGTCGCCACCGGACGGGAGGAACCCTTAAAGACCATCCTGGCCGCCGTCGAAAACAATTTGGCCGCGCGAACCCTTCGGCATCTGATCGTGTCGGCGCCGCGCGGTTACGGCAAAAGCTTCATGATGCGCCACATCCAGATCGAGGTGGAACGGATCGCGGCCGAGCGGAACCTGGCGCTGGCCGTGGTGTTGATGCCCGAGGAAATGCCGCATGTGAAAGAGCCCGAAACCCTGATCCGCGAGATAAAACGCACCCTGGCGGGCGGCGACGCGGAACTGAGCTGGCACGAGGACGAGGGCGACGCCTGGGATTCCTCGGTCGCGGCGCTGGAGGAGGCGATTTTTCAAACGGCCGGCGGACACGGCCTGCTCGTGGCGCTGGTCGAGAATTTCGACGTGCTGCTGCGCCGCGCCTTCCCCAAGGCGGTTCACTCCGCCCGCCTGCGCACCCTGCTGACCGAACCCGGCGGCCGCCTGATGCTGATCACCGCCAGCGCCAGCGGCGCCTTCGACCGCGATTACGACAAGGCCCTGTTCCACACCTTCGACGAGGTGCCACTGGAACCCTGGACCGTCGAGGAATGCCTGACCTTCTTCGACCGCCAGCGCCGGGACCAAGGCAGGCCGCCGCTGGACGATTTCGCGCGCGCCAAGGCGCGTGCGGTCGCCAGCTTCATCGGCGGCACGCCACGCTTGGCCACCCTGCTGGGCGACGCCCTGTTCGACGCCGACGTGCTGGGCGCCGCCGACCTGCTGCAAAGACTGGTCGATGAACTGACCCCTTATTACAAGGAGCGCATCGAGGCGCTGCCCGGCCGCTCGCAAAAACTGCTCGACGCCCTGCTGCGCGGCGGCGAACCGGCCACCCAATCCGAAATTGCGGCGCGCGTGCGGGCGAAAAGCCAAGCCGCCATCGCCGGGCCGTTCACCGACCTGATCCGGGAACGCGTGGTGACCGGCGAAAAGGCGCCAGATTCGGCCGAGGTGCTGTACCGGGTCGCCGACCGGGTGTTCGCGCATTATTACCGCCGCCGAGTGATCAACCACGGCAAGAATGCCTGTCCTCTGGAGGCGCTGGTCGATCTGCTGGCGGAATTCTTTTCGCCGGAGGAGAAGCAGGCGAAGGCCGGGGAGTTCGCACGGATGGGGCGGATTGAGGAGGCGCGGCTGATGGCGCGGCTACATGATGCGGATTTGGGGCGGGACAAGGGTTGCCGGTGGTGGATTCTGCGTGAACTCGCGGACCATTACATCCCGGCGCGCCTACTGCCGCTCGCCTCCGATGCGGGCGCGGGGCACCTGCGGGCGATCGCCGATTTCGCGGCGCAAAGGAATGTCGATCCCGCGTATGAGCGGATCGAACGGGCCTTGTCATCGGCCACAAACCCCGGAGATCGCGTCCTGTTGCTTCTCGTCCAGTCGTGCTTGGAGGCCTACGACGGGGTCGATGGCGGCCTTGCCGCCGCCGAAAAGGCCGTCTCCGCCGCCAAGCCGCTGGGGACCGGCGGTATCGCCATGCTAGCGAGCCTGCAGTGGGTTTGGTGCCAAACTGATCCGGGCGAACACCCGGAGTTGCTGACACTATGCCAACAACTGGCAGAGCAAGCCGAGTTGGATCAGGATCCGTTCGGCCAATTCCTTGCTCTTAGCTATGCCGCCACCTTCCTTGCGGAACTCGAACGCCACGAGGAGGCCGTCGCCGCCGCACGGCAGGCCGGCGACGTCGCCCATAAGAGCGGCGACAGACGTAGCGAGGCCATCGCCCTTAACAAAACGGCCGACTACCTCGTAGATCTCGGGCGACACGAGGACGCCATTGTCTCTGCCCGGAAGGCTGCCGACATCGCCCATGAAATTGGGGACAGGCACGAAGAGGTCGAAGCCCTTCGCATTGGGGCCTTCTGCCTTGACCGGCTTGAGCGCTGGGAGGAGGCCGTTGCCACCGCCCGGCAAGGCGCCGACATCGCCCGTGAAATAGGCGAGAGATACGAAGAGTCGAG
>CAIULK010000078.1 GCA_903899885.1 uncultured Rhodospirillaceae bacterium | reverse complement strand
CGGCTTGCCCATGCGTCACCTCCAGATGGAAGTGAATCACGTTAACCCCACGAAGGGAATCCCCGGCGATTCCGATCAAACGCAAACCGCTTTAAACCGCCCGATGTAGGTGCGGATGGTGGCTAAATCGGCGGCAGCGGCTGGTGCGAAAACTACTTCCACGACGGCGGCGGCAACTCGTCGGGAGTTCCCCAGGACTCGAGCCAACGCATCATATCGGCCAGAGGTATACTTTGTCCGGCAGCGACTTGAGCACGGGCCTCCACGACGGCACGGCTCAGAGCGTCATCATCCGTTGGCTCAAACACTGCTGCCGGTTCCGCCATGTTGCATCCTCCGATGGCCGGATTATAGAAGGAGGCCGAGTGAATTTCCAGCGGGGCGTTTACTTAAATAAACAACCCCAACCGTTTAGGCGCCGCGAACCCCGGAAAAACACCGCCCCGCGCGCCCATCCGCGCCGCCAGCACCTCGGCCAGCACCGCGCGGTAATCGGTGGTCGCCGCCAGATCGACGCCGTTGTCCAGCTGCGCGCTGGCCAGACCGGGCCAGCGGCCGTGGATTTCGCCGCCCTTGGCGTGACCGCTGAGCACCATCATCACCGCCCCGTGGCCGTGGTCGGCGCCGTTGCTTTTGTTGGTGCGCAGGCGGCGGCCGAATTCGGTCATCACCACCACGGTCAGGCGGTCGTGATAGCGCGCCACATCGTTCCAGAAGGCGGCCAGTGCCTTGCTGAATTGCCCGGCCAAACCGGAAAACCGCCCGGCCAGATTGTCGTGATGATCCCAGCCGCCGATATCGACACAGGCCACCTTCAGGCCGATTTCCATCTTCAGCAAGCGCGCCACGGTGCGCAGGGCGCGGCCCGACTCGGTTTCCTCATACACCGCTGAATTTTCGGGCTGATAATCCAGCAATTTGCCATCCGCCGCGCGCGGCAGCCGGGAATCGACCAGATCCATGTCGCGCAAGGTGGCGGCGGCGGCTTGGCCGAACGGGTCCGTGGCGTTGGCGTACAGACCCGCCAGCACCGATTTGACCGGCGGGCCGCCGGGCAGGCCCAGGCCGCCGCGCAGATCGGGAATCGCCAAACTGTCGCCGTGAAAGGCCAGCGCCGAGGGAATCGCCGCCCCGGTGGAAATCGCGGGCGCGCCACCGGGTTGGGCGGCCAGCAGCCGGGTCAGCCAGCCGTCGCCGACACTGTGAAGTTCCTTGCCGTCGCTGAGGCCCCGCTCCATCAGATCCTGGGCGACGAAATGGCTGCGGGTGCCGTTTTCCAAACCCACCGCATGCAGCAGCGCCAGATGGCGGGCATCGTACAGATCGCCCAGGGGCGCGGCCTCGGGGTGCAGGCGGAAATCGATGGCGGGCGCGAAGTTTTGCGCCAACCGGCGGCCGGGTTTCGGGCCGTCGTCCCGCACCCGCAATTCCGGGGCGCGGTCGGCGACGTAATCGGCATCGTTGACCGGGGCCAGCAGCGACAAACCGTCGCAGCCGCCGCGTTGGAACACCACCACCAAGGCGTCGCCCGCCGGTTCACCGGCCAGGGCGAGGGAACGCAAACCGGGCCACGCCACGGCGGCGGCGGCTCCGGTCTTCAGGAAAGCGCGGCGGGACTGGATCATCGTCACTCGTCTTCCTCAGCGCAGGTTGAAGGCGGACGTCATCGCCGAATAGGCCAACAGGCGGCGATGAACGCCATCGGCGGCGGGCGGCAGCGGCGCGTCCTCGGCCAATCGCATCGGCGCCAGAACGGCGGCGATGGTGGCGGGATCGGCCGCAATGCCGGTCAGATCCTGGTGCCACAGCGCCAGCGCCTGGCCCGCCGTCACCGCCCCGGCGATGCGGGCGGACGGAGTGAACACCCCCGTCCCCCACCAGTTTTCGGTCAGCCCCAGAACCAGTGTCCAGCGTTTGCGCAACACGTGCGAACTGAGCCAATAATCCATGACATCGGGATGACCGGTGGGCGGCGCCCAGCCGAACAGCCTTTGGCCGCTGTTATCGAGTTCGTTCAAGAAACCATCGGTCACCGTGACATTGATCCCGGCGCCGCGCGCATAGGAGGCCGCCAGCTCCAACGGCCGTTTGACCTTGCCGCCGAATCCCTGGCGCATTTCGGGCGAGGCGGCGATGCAGGCGACCACCCGCTTGATCTGCTCGGGATGATTTTGATTGTCGGTCCACACCTGGGCGGCGGCCTTGACCAGCGCCTCGGGCGGATCGTCGGCGATCAGGCGGCGGCACAATTTGAAGGCCAAAAACCGCGCGGTGGCGGGATGAAAGGCCACCAGATCCAACACCTTGCGGCCATCGGCCAAGGGCGGCTGGAACGGATCGAAATCGGTGGCCAGAACGCGCTTTTGATAATTGTCGTGCCAGCCCTCGACATAGGTAAAACGGCCGGTGACCGGCAAAGTCTGGCCGCCGCCCAGCCCGGCGCCGTCCTCGATGGTCCAGCCGGTGAAGGCGCGGGCCGCCTCGTAGACGTCTTGGTCGATATAACCGGCGGGATGGCCCTTCAAGGCCCCCGGAACGTCGCGCCAGCGGTTGTAGAGATCGTTCAAATACGCATCGCGGCCCAGGCTGTGCAGTTCGAACAGTTCGCGGCCGTAATTCTCGTTGGCGTTGCCCGCGCGCGAGCTGCGATTGTTCAGGTAAATCAGCATCGCCGGGCTGCTGGCGACCGCTTCCAGGAATTCGCGGAAATTGCCCAGGCAGTGGCTGCGGATCGTCCGGTCATGGGCGGGCAAGGCGGCGGCGATGTTTTGATCGCCCCAGGCAAAAACGTTGAAATGATTGTGCCAGAAATCCACCAGCACCTCGCGGGTCTGCCAGCGCGAATGGATGGCGCGGGTCAGGGGTGGCGGCGGCCACCTCTTGGCGGGGCCGCTGGCGTTCCGGCCCTGCCATGGTCTTGCTCGGCCACAAATCGGCGACGTCGCGGTCCAGGCAGCGCAGCGGGCGCATCTCGTCGGTCGCGGAATAACCGTCACCCGCCTCGTATTTGATGTGCAGGCGAACATCAGCCAGGCGTTGCCCCGTTTGCGGATCATCGCCCGCCTCGGGCGTCAGTTGCTGGCGGACCCAGTTTTCCGGCCCCATCAGGCGGAATTGGGCCAGATCCTCGGGGCTGGCGCCGAAAGCCAGCCGGTTCAGCATCACGCGTTCAAGGGCAAGCGCCATCATCACCCGATCCGGTACAAACGGAACCGCCGTCCTTCGCGCACCGGGGTCAGGAAGGCGGGCACGGTTCCCGCCTCGCCGTCGGTGTACAGGATGTAAAGGTAATCGAAACGGTTGCGCCACGCATGCCAATACTGATCCAAAACCGGATCGGGGTGGTCCAGGGCGCGGTTCAGTTCCCACAGGGCGGGGCGATCACCGTCCTCGGTATTGGATTGTTCCAAGAAGTCCGGGCGGACCGCCATCACCTGCTTGCCAGGTTCGGCGAAGAGGTCGGCGACGAAGGCCGAGCGATCGGCGGCCGCCAGACAGGCGGCGTGCGACAAGGCCATGTTCAAGGGGAAATTACCGCCCGGACGGTCGGCCTCGGCCACCAGAATCCGGCTGCCCGGCGGAATGCCGGCGAACGACGACCGCATTTCGGCGATCTGGGCGTCCAGATCATGCCAGAACCAGCCGATTTCCCCGAACCGCAGCAGCCCCAGAACGCAAACCGCCGCCATGAACAGGCGCTTGCCGCGTTCGCCGCGAAATTCAGTGCCGATGAAGCCGATCACCGGAAAGGCCAGCCCCACCGGCAGGCGAACATCCGCCCCCCACGCCCCCATCAAGACATTCGGCATGACCAAAAACAACGCCGCGCCCGCCAGCAGCAGCGCCCAGCCGCCCTTGGTCAAACGCAAGGGGGCCAACAGCAGCAAGGCCGCCCATCCCGCCCCCCAGGCCCAATCGAAGCCGTCGTTGTAGCTGCCGATCAGCCAGAATAGCCCCTCGCCCTTGTCGCCCAGGGAAAACAGGGTCTCGCCCGCCAACCCGGCGGTCGGACTGGCCGCCAGCAGAAACGGCACCGGCAGAAACGGCAACGCGAAAGCCAAGGCAAGCCGCCAATCGCGCACCAAGCGCCGCCCCTCGGCGCACAACAGGATAAAACCGTACAGACCGACCGCGTAGAGGTGGCAGAAAAACAGCGCCGCGACCACCACGGCCGACCGCACACCGCGCCGCCACGCCGGATGATCCCGCCCGCCGATCCACAGCGCCGCCCCCCACAGCACCAGCGCCAACCCAGCCAGCCAGTTCATCAACCCTTGCAGAAAGGCGTAGTTATAAAGCAGCGCGATCCCGGCCAGCGCGAACGGATCGGCCCGGCCATGCACCGCGCGGCTAAGCGCCGCCACCCCGCCCGCCAAGGCCAGCGCCAAGCCGATGACGAACAGCTTGCCCGCCGCCAACAGCCCGATCCAACGGGCCAGGAACGGCACCACCGCATCCATCGCCAAATTGGGCAGCACCGCCCAGCGGGTTTGGTAAAAGCGGGCCAGCAGCGGGTCGTGCCCGCCATCGGCCAGCACATGCATGCGCGCCAAATGATCGGGATAATCGACCAGCGGCGGAACCGGCGATAGCGCCAGCGGCACCAAGGCCGCCAGCAAAAGGCCCCAGAAAATCACGCGCGATTGGTTCAAGAAAACAGAACCCGGGGAATAATGCGGGCCAGAATGGCGCCGACCCCTTCGCCGAATCCCAGGGTAGCCGCGCCGTGCATCAACGACCAAACCACGGTGACCGGCATGTCGGGCTGTTCGGCGCCGCAGGCGGTGACCGTGCGTTCGATCAAGGCCCGCAAGGGGGTGGCCCCGTCTTCCGGCCGTGCGGTCTCCATCATTAAACGAAACATCGCCGGGCGGCGGGCGGCGAACGCGGCATAGGTGTCGCCCAGCGCGCACAACCGGGCCAAGGGCGGCCCGCTGGCCGAAGCCGCCTCCAATTCCGCCAGCAATTCTTGGAATCCGACGGCGGCGACGGCGGCCTGCAACGCCTCCTTATCGGCGAAATGGCGATAAACGGCGGGGGCCGACACCCCCACCCGTCCGGCCAGATCGCGCAGGCTGAATTGGCTGTGGGGACCGGCCTCGACCATTTGGGTCGCCTCGCGCACCAAGGCATGCGCCAGATCGCCGTGGTGATAGCGCTCTTTCTTCTTCTCCACCCCGCGTCCCTCCCCCATGTTTACAGGAGGGCAGTCTATGTTAACAACCGTTTCAAATCCGTTGATGCAAGATCGGCATCAGATCGAAATAGGGCCGGATGACCGGCGACGGATTGGCCTCGAATTCCTCGAACGGGCCATCGAAGAACACCTTGCCTTCGTGCAGCATGACGATGCGCGGCTTCAAACGGCTGAGCAAATCCTTGTCGTGGGTAATGATCACCGTGGTGCGGCGCTGGCCGGTGGCCGAAACCACATGGGTGCTGGCCAGCAGGTCCTGAATTTGCGCGGCGGTGACCGGGTCCAGCCCGGTGGTCGGCTCGTCATAGAACATGCAGACCGGGTCCATCGCCAAGGCGCGCGCCACCGCCAGCCGCTTGGCCATGCCGCCCGACAGGCTGTGCACGGGGGTATCCAGGAATTGCCGGGTCGAGGGCAGAGCCACCGCCGCCAGCACCCGGCGGGAGACATCGGCCACCGCCGCGTCGCCGAGATCGCGGACCTCGTGCAGCCACAGCCCGATATTGTCGAGAACCGAGCCGGAAAACAGGGCGTTGCGCTGAAACACCACGCCCCAAAAGGTATGCAGCAGATCGCGTTCGCCGGCGTCCATCGCCGCCAGATCCATCAAGGGGGCATTGGGGCGGAAATGCGCCGAAACCAGAACCCGGCCGGAATCGGGATTTTTCAAACCCAGGATGTGATCGAGCAGCACCGTCTTGCCGCAGCCCGACCCGCCGACAATGGCCAGGAAATCGCCGCGCCGGATCTCAAGATCGACCCCGGCCAGCACGGGCCGCCCTTCGAACGCCTTGAACACCTTTTCGATGCGGATCTCGGCCACCATCGCCCCGGATTCCCCTCGGTTGCGCCGCAGGGATTCTTTGCGCGAGGCCGGGGATTTGCAACAGCCGAATCAGCCGACCGCGACGCGGACCGCATGATGATGGTGGCGCGGGGGATGATGATGCGTGTGAAACGCCAACCGGACGCGGTGCCCGGTGGTTCGTTGGGCAAGGTGGCGGTGGTGATGCGGCCGCGCGACCGCCAGGGTCTTGGGCTGCGTTTCGGCGGGGGCCGCCGCAACCACTGTCGGCGGCGCCTCGTCGGCAACCGCGGCGGATTCCTCGGCGGCGACCGGGACAAGGGTTCCAGCCTCGGCCACCGGCTCATTCGGGCGGCACATCGGCTCGTCCCGCAACAGCCGCAGCGAGGCGCAATCCTGGTCCATCGCCAGCGACACGCCCATATCGGCCGGACTTTTGCCGGTCGCGGCAATCAGAACGCCGTCGCCGACATAACTGAGCGCCGTGATGATCGGCGGAATACCGCAGCCGCTCAAGATCGGCAGTAAAAGAAATGCGGCGAAAAAGCGGCATGCCCAACGATACGGCATCGAAAAATCCTCGGGCGACGCATCGTCGCGAAGACAATCTTTATCCGCTTTTTATTTAAGGGTGGATTAATAGAGAATGTCGGGTTCCGCCGATCGCTTACTCTGAATGACCTCGGTCCCAGGAGGAAGGCGTTCCCTAGCAACCTCGATACGAACTCCAAAGCGCTCGGCCATTTGCCAAAACCAAACGAGATCAAGAGGAACGACATAACGCGCCCGCCCGGAAACGGTATCGAAAGCAATTTCAAACTCACGCTCGCCAATCCGTACGGGAATAACGACTTGGCCGCCCGGCGCATCCACCCCCACCTCCAACACCGCGCGGCATGCTTGACCTTCCTTGCAGGCGCCGAGTCGCGAAGCCCCCCCAAGTTCCACCGCATGCCCCATGTTCAATCGAGTCCCTAACCGTTCGGACCAAAGCGCCCAATCCATGGGATCGCCATCTTGCCTCCGACGCAAGACGTCAAACGTGCCAACTCTGTGATCGAAAACAAAATTCTCGACGACCGAGTCGACAAGAACGGGAACCCGAGAAGCCAACGGGACGTTATCGACAAGCGTCTGCGTCCTGTCCCAAACCGCCCAAGCGGGTTTGGCATTATATTCCCACTCAGCCATGCGGCGTTGTTCGCTCAGGGGCGAGGTGTTGTAAAGATTGATTTGGTATGGAATGGGTTGTCCCAAGAAGACATACAACATTGGATGGTCGGTTACCATGTGCACCAAGGCACCGCCCTGCCCGGCGCCGTGAGCCTTCAAATCCACGGCCAGAGCCATGTCCTCGGTGAACTCGGTAAAATGCGACAAATCATAGCGCACGGAATTGGCCCGTTCACGCTCTGCATCGTCCGAGATGGTCGCGCCGACCAGTTCGACCAATCGATGCGGCCCGTCAACGATCTGATTCCACTTCGTTCCGAAAGCTCCGTGAACGCCCAATAGGGCGCAGGCAAGCCCCCCCGCCACTCCGACCACGGCAATCTTGAGACCGGGTCTACGCAGGGACACCAACATAACGACGAACACGCCGCACAAGAACGGAATCAGGATGTATTCCTGAGTAATGTCGCGCATCAAGCTCTTTTGCATGATTAAAGCGCCAACCAGCGCCAACGACATGAATACCTTGCCACGTGTACGCGTCTCGGCCCGCATCATGTCGAACCCACCCAGTCCGGCCATCGCCACCGGGAAAACCAAATTGATGAGATTAGCGGTATTCCGCAGATGGCCCCGGCCAGACGTGGCGAAAACGATCATGGATTTGAAATTGCCGTAGAAATCGATCACCCCCTGTAACATTCCCAGCGCCGCCGCCAGCATGATCAGCCCCAGTAAAACGGCGATCAGTACGCCGAAATCACGAAATAGCCGATCGAAAACGATCCGCGGCGATAAAGGCCGAGCCTGCCACAAGTCGCTGGCCAAACAAATCGCGACCGGTAATCCGGCATATGCAACCTGCACCGGCTCAAGAAACAGTGCGACGGAAGTTACAACCCAAAAGATCACGGGATTCGATTGGCGTTGATCGGGCCGAGGCATGGTATCGGCGACATAGGCCAACGCCACGGCGACACCGAGGATGTAGCGATCAATCCCGAAAAATACACCGTTAAGGGAATTAAGACTAAGCGAGATCAAAATCGCGGCAACGGCATTGCCCCCGAAAAGGCGACGCAAGGACAAAAAAAGCGCCAACTGCGGAATGGCGATACCCATCAGCCACGCCCATTGCCCCCAAGGCAAAGGCAACATGTAGGTGGCGATTCCTGAATAAGAATAGAAAAAGTCTTTAAATGGAAGACGCCCTTGATGCAGTTGGACCGCCCACGACAATATATTTTCCGCATCCCACCCGCGTGAATATTTCTGCGACACCGCTTGGCCCACGGCCCACGGCCAACTGGGGATAAACGTGAACGCCAGAAGCATGCACCCCAAAACGCCCTGCCAGGCCGAGCCGGTAAAACCGCGAGAACAAGCAGGAACTTGCGGCACCGGCATCCTTTTGAGGCCCAACCACCCCCCCAAAAGCAGCATGCCAAACACCAACAGCATCAAGGCACGGCCGGGGCCATTAATGGGCCAGCCATGAAAAACATCATAACCAACCGCACCCGTCGTACTTGCCGGTGTTTCGAGAATGGAAGAAAGAAGAGGCAGGCCCCACACGGCCAGCCCGCCGCACACCACCAGGAACGGATAGGCGAGGCCCGCCTCCAACCCCGTCAATACTATAATAAGGCAGCCAGCAATGACCGAAATCCAGACAAGGTTTGTCGGAGAGGTAGCCAAACTTTTCCATTGGCGAAATCGACCGCCCAAGATGTTCGATGAAATATTGATATTCGGCGCAATGTAAAGAAATGGGTCGTCGGTGCTGGAAACGGCGCGCAGGGCTTCCCGCTCATCCCGTGTGTTGTCCATGCAGTGAAATTTGAAATGCGACAATGCCTGAGAATCAAAAGCCGCAAAAACCCCCCGTTCGTTGTAAAGCGCGACGCCATGGATTGCGATATCGGCATTCGACACATCAGTGGGATCAACCCGCAAAAGTGTGATGGACGAATCCCAAACGGGACCCAAAATATAAGAGTGCCTTTGCCCCGGTTGGAGGGGAACCCGATAAGGCTCTCGCGTAAGATCATTGAGAAAAACTTCCAGATTCTGCCCGCCGCTAACCTCCATATCGACCTTAATGTAGGTGGCGGAGGGCAGCGAAATCCTGCCAAGCAGCGCAATGGCCTCCCAAACCGCAATCACGATCAAAATCGCCAATAGCGCCAGCTTGGTCCGCCGTGGCCCCTTCCCCCCCCGTTCCGGCCCGACCTCGTCCGCGGCGTCTTCACTCTTTCGCGCACTTACCGCCCAGGGGCGCATCTCGGCCAAGCACCGCCACCTCCAATTTTGAGGAGACATGAGATGAAAAGGAAACCGGCCCCCTCCCCCGCTACCGGCTGCGTTGAACACAGAGGATTTTGTTAGGCGGCGCGCCAGGCCATTGGCGGGGCGCTCCACCATGTAATACAAAACAAAGCAAATACAAGCAAGAACAACGGTTGACAACACCCTTGCCGCCGCGTAATTACCGACGCCAGCGGCAACAATGTGCGTATTTATTGGCTTAAATGCCCAAATGTGAAGCAAGTAAAATGAATATGTAATATTTGATAATTCCCTGATTAATGCACTTTTCGGAAAGCTGTCACGGAATCTCCAACATAAAAAGAACAACAATACACCTATAATTGCAAAATTTGCCTCGAGCCACTTGGGTTCAAACCGGGACGTGTTTACCCAATAAAGCACAAAAATCAAAACACAGAACGACAATAGGGCAGACAACCTTACTTTTCCACGCTCATATAAGTAGATAAGACTCCCCATGAATAAAAATGGGGCATACATTGTAACGTATGCCTTCATATTCGTCAGAGGTATGGGGATTGAACTCAGGCCAAGCGCAAGTGTTATCACCAAATAAACAATATACATCACGACGGGCGATCTGGTGCTTTTCGTCGCAATAAATATAGAAACTATAATGTAAAAAAGAACTTCGATGCGCAGCGTCCAATCGGGGCCATGCAAAACTTCTGGAATGTCAAAAAAATCAGCCCCAACAAGAAAAATCTGAGGGATTACATTCGCAATAGACCCACCATCGATCGTTACGCATACAACAACAGCAACAATGTACATTGGATATATTCTAAATATGCGACGAATAATAAAATTAACAGCACTCTCCTGCGCCGAAACAATGGTTATTATGTACCCTGAAATTAGAAAAAATACAATAACGCCGCACCCGCCACTTTCAAAAAATGGCCACAATAGTGACGCAATATTCCTCGCGCTTGCATGAACACTTTTATTCGCTACAAATTGAAAATAGTCACCGGCAAATATATGCCCAACGAAAACGCTAACAAACGCAAAAACGCGCATATAATCCAGAAAAACGATCCTATTACTTGAATCGCCCCCACCATGCAACCTATTCATTATTAACCTCTAACAGGCTGTTGGAAAAGCCGGAATTCGGATCGTCGCGTGTAACAATGGAATGGAACCGATGGGATGTTCAATTTGAATCGATCTTTCAAGCGGTCCGGCCTCGACGAATCAAGGTTACCCGCGAGCGCCCCTAATTGACGCCAGATTAGCCAAATTCCGAGCCACCCGGAAGGCGGAATTGCGCGATGGTGGCCGCCGTCGCGGCTTGATCGCCGCGCGTAAGGCGATTATCAAAACAACAGGTCGTCGATGCTGGCGCCGGCGGGCGATGCCGCGCCGATGCCGCCGGACGGCGGCGCGGTTCAACGTCGCCGTCACCGTAGGGTGAATTTGAATTCGATCGGCGGTGACGCGGAGCAGATCGGCCACCCGCCCGCCGTCGGCATGGAGCGTCGCGACCGTGCCGGTCAGTGCCGCCGATAACGCCGTCAGGCCGGCAAGGCACGCGTCCATCGGACTTTCCATTTCGGCCACCAGGGCGACTTGGCCCGAGAAATCCTGGGTTCGCTTACTGCAGGACCGCAATTCCCAACTGCATCGCCTGGAGGCGGCGCGGACATGGCCGATGCGTTGACAGGCGGTATCGTTGAACTGAAGTTCCATCATAATGGCGCCGATGCCCGGCGGTGTCCTTCGACAGTCGCGCCATGCGGCACTTTTCGGCGCTTTCCGAACGCCCTCCGCTCGGCTATCCTGTATGGCGAAGGTTTGGGGTCGGCACGGGGCGGCCCGCGATCGGAAGAATAAACTGGATCATGACAAGGATCGCATCCGCCACGTCGGCACCGCGAGCCGATTCGCCGACATTTCTCGGTTTGGTGGCGGTCATTCTCGGCGCGCTTGGCTATTTGTTCTGGAGCGGCTATCAGGCCGCCCGGCACGAGGCGCTGGTCACCGTCAACAATCTGGCCGAAATCCTGTCCGCCGACCTTGAGAATACGCTGGAACGCTCGGAAAGCGACATCCGGGTGTTCATTCCGCAACTGGCCGCGCGAGATTTGACGCAACCGGTTCCCGAGGTACGCCGCGACGCGATCGAGGCCCAGATGGGCTATCATCTGCGGTCGTTCGCGCCGGTCCTCGGTTACCGCATCTTCAACGCCCAAGGCGATGTGGTGTTCGCCGCCGACCAAAATGCGAGCAGCCGGTTCAGCGTCGCCGACCGGGGCTGGTTCCAGCAGCTGCGCGACAATCCCGCCCTCGGTCGGGTCATTTCGGAAGTGGTGACCAGCAAGGCCACCAACGGCGAGACGATCATCATGGCGGTCGCCGTCCACGATGACCAAGGCCGCTTCTTGGGCGCGGTCGATGCCTCGATCAATCTTTCCTATTTTCAAGGCTTTATCGATAATTTGACGATCGGCCCGCACGGCCTGATCGCGGTGCGCCGGACCGACGACTTCCGCTTGGTCCTGCGCCGTCCGCGCATGCCCGAACATCTTAACCAGGCGCCGGGCGGCGGGCTGTCCGGCGTGATCAAGGAAGGCCAGCAGGCGGGGATATCGTCCGGCGACGGCGAATTCATATCGCCGCTCGACCACAAGAAACGCATCTATGCCTACCGAACTCTCAAGACCTTCCCGTTCGGCGTCGCCATCGGGGTCTCGGCCGAGGATTATTTGGCCGCGTGGCGCCAGCAGACCGCGTTGGCCGCCTCGCTGTCGCTGATCTTCCTTGCCGTCCTGACCGCGCTGTTCCGCCGGCACCGGGCCGCCCGGAAGCGTTTGGCCGATGAAGCCCTGCGCTATCAGGCGCTGATGCGGACGGCGGCCGACGGCATCCACATCCTGGGTGAAGACGGCGCCCTGGTCGAAGCCAGCGATTCCTTTTACCGCATGCTGGGGTTCGATCCCGCCCTTCGCCCCGCCCTCAACGTCACCGAATGGGACGCGCATTTTTCACCCAGCGAGGTGCTGTCCGGGTTCCGCACCTTGGGCAGTGGCGAATACGGCATCCTCGAAACCCGCCACCGGACCGCCGATGGCCGCACGATCAACGTCGAGATCTCGTACCGCGCGATCGATTTCGGGGGACGATGGCGGCTGTATTGTTCGTCGCGCGACATCACCGCCCGCAAGCAGGCCGAGGCGGCGCGCCTCGCGGCGGAACAAAGGCTGCGGGCCAGCAGCGCTCGTCTGACCCAGGTTTTGGAAACCGCGGCGGAAGGCATCATCGGATTGGACGACGAGGGGCGGGTGATGTTCGCCAATCCCGCCGCCGCCGCCTTGTTGGGCTGGCCGTCGATCGAGGCGATGCTGGGAACGGAAGGTTCCGAAATCACCTGCCACACCTTGAACGACGGTTCGCGCCGCGCGCCGGACAGTTGCACGATTTGCTCGACGCTGGGCAGCGGCGAGACCCGGCGCGTCACCGACGAATTCTTCACCACCCGGGACGGCACCGTTTTCCCGGTGGAATACGTGGTGTCGCCGCTGCTGGTGTCCGAACTGGTGGTCGGCGCGGTGCTGGCCTTTCACGATGTCGGCGAACAGCGCCGCACGGCCCAATCGCTGATTCTGGCCAAGCAAGAGGCCGAACAGGCCAACCGCGCCAAATCGGAATTCCTGGCGACCGTCAGCCACGAGATCCGCACCCCGATGCACGGCATCCTGGGCATGGCGGGCCTGTTGCAAGACGGCGATCTGACCCCGGAACAGCGCCACCGGGTCGATACCATCCGCCATTCCGGTGAATTGCTGCTGACGCTGATCAACGACATCCTCGACTTCTCGAAGATGGAAGTCGGCCGGATGGAGCTGGAGAACGCGCCGTTCGAACTGGTGCCCCTGTTCGAGGGGGTCGCCGATCTGCTGTCGCCGCGGATCAAGACCAAGGATCTTGAATTCCGGTTGGATCTCGACGACGACACCCACGCGGTGTTTTTGGGCGACGGCGGACGGCTGCGTCAGGTTCTGTTGAATCTGGCCGGCAATGCCGTGAAATTCACCGAACATGGTTCGGTCACGATCAGCGCCTCGGCCAAGCGCGACGGCGAGCAAAACGCGCTTTTGTCGGTCCGCGTCGCCGATACCGGCATCGGCATCCCGGCCGAGGCGGCCCCTCGCCTGTTTTCGATGTTCGTCCAGGCCGACAGCGCGACAGCGCGGCGCTACGGCGGCACCGGGCTGGGATTGGCCATCTCGAAACACATCGTCGAGGCGATGGGCGGCACCATCGGGTTCGACTCGGAAGCCGGGAAAGGCAGCGTCTTTTGGTTCACCGTGCCGCTTTGCTGGCAGCGGGACCGCCGCGCCGGGCAACGCCCGCGCAGCGAGGAGGGGCCGAGGAGCACGACCCCCTCGCTGCGCATTCTGGTCGCCGAGGATAACGAGATCAATCAGCAGGTCGCCCTTGGGTTCCTGGCCAAATTGGGCCACCGGGCCGACATCGCCAACGACGGCGCCGAGGCGGTGGCGCGGATGCGCCGCGCCGATTACGACTTGGTCTTGATGGATGTGCGCATGCCGGTGATGGACGGCTTGGAGGCCACCCGCGCCATCCGCAAGCTGGAGGGGTCCCGGGGCCGCGTGCCGATCATCGCGATGACCGCCAACGCCATGCCGGGCGACCGCGACGAATTCCTGCGGGCCGGGATGAACGACTATCTCCCCAAACCGGTCGATCGTCCGCATCTGGGGCGCACGATCCAACGCTGGGCGGGGG
>CAIULK010000077.1 GCA_903899885.1 uncultured Rhodospirillaceae bacterium | reverse complement strand
GGCCGACTGTCATACCGCCGCCGCCTCGTCGAGCGGCGGCGGCTGAGGTGTCTATCCCTTCGGCTTAACCTTCGCGCGATCGACCACCCCCACCACGTTGTCGATGCTCTTGACCAGTTGCTCGACCTTGGTGCTTTCCGCCTTCGACAGCGAGCGGCCGAACAGGAACACCGTGCCGTTCACCGAATGCCAGCGCCAATTGGTATGGCTGACCCCCTTGGCCGAAACCAAGTTGGCCTCGACCTTCTTTTCGATCACGGTGTCATCGACGAAGCCCTTGACCATGCCCTTGTCGGCCGCCGTCGGTAGCATCAGTTCGTTCAAGATCTTGCGCACGCCCGCCACGGTTTTCACGGTCGCGGCGGCCTTGGCCTTGATATCGGCGGTTTTCGCGGTGCCGGTCAGCATCACGTCTTGCTCATAGACATCGGTGGTCACCGACACCGCGTCCTTGCCCAAGGCATCGGCGACGGCGGCGACGATTTTCGCCTTCAGCTTGGCGTCGGTGGCGATGTCCGAGGTGCTGCGGTCCTCGGCCGCCGCCTCGACCACGTCGGTCACGGTGGACAGCGGGTTGAACAGCCCGGCCTGGGCCGGAACGGCGAACAACAGAGCGGCAAGCCACAAATAACGCATAAGCTTTCTCCTCCTTATCGGCCGAGCGCGTCGTCCATTCGTTGGGGATCGATCTCGGTCAAACGCGGACCATCGGTCCAAACCAGCGCGCATTTGATGGTGCGGCCAGGATAAACACAAGCCAAGGCCAAACGATAGGCCGCCATTTGGCGGACATACAGATCGGGAATTTGACCGGAATCGGCGGGCGGGCGGCGGTTGGTCTTGAAATCGGCGATCAACACCTCGGTTTCGGTGACCGCCAGACGATCGACCACGCCCTGCACGGCGCGGTCGCCGATCAGGCCGCTGACCGCCACCTCGGCCCGGCTGCCCGGCGCGAACAAGGGCGTGAACGAGGGATGATCCAGCACGTCGGCCACTTCCGAGGCGATCGCCATCCGCGATCCCGCATCCAGATCCGGCGCGGCGCGGGCCAGCCAGCGGGTGGCGGCGGCCGAACGGTCGGCGCGGGCCAGATCCGGCAGGGTTTGCAGCAGCCGGTGAATCAATCGGCCCCGCCGGAAGCGGTCGGCACCGCCCTTGTCGAGCGGCGAGCGCACCGCCGGTTCCTCGCCCTCGGCGCGTGACGGCGCCAGGGGGCGCGGCGGCGCCGGTTCGGGCGGCGGCGGCCGGGTGGCCCAATCGGGGAGGACGGATTTCGGCGGCGCCGCCTCGCCCGCCTTTTGGGCGCGGTCGGGGGGCGCGGTTTGCGGGGTGGTCAGGCGCAGAACGCCGGTATCGTCCTCCCCCGCGAAGGGCGCCACGGCGTCTCGGATCAGGTGGTACCAGCAATCGGCGGGCGCCGCGCGGCGGCCCAGCCAGCCGCAAACGATCAGGCGGTCCTCGGCGCGGGTCATCGCCACATACAACAGGCGGCGGTATTCGTGGGTTATCGCCTGCCTGCGCTCTTGCACCACCGCGCGGCAAACCGGATCTTGGTCGGCCGAAGACGGAGGCCAAAGCAGAAGATCGTCCAGCCACAGCAGCCGGTCCCCCTTGACCGGCACGCTCATCGTGTCGGGCAGGAAGACGATCGACGCCTGCAAGCCCTTGGCGCCATGCACGGTCATGATGCGCACCGCGTCGCGCTCGCCTTGCTCCAGATCGCGCTTGATCTCGACGCCGCCCGCTTCCAGCCAGTGCAAGAACCGTTGCAACGACGGCGGGTTCGAGCGTTCGAACGCCAAGGCGGCGTTGAGGAACTCATCCAGCGGATCTTCCGCCTCGGCCCCCAATCGTTCCAGCAGGCGGCGCTTGCCGCCCAAGGGGCCCAGGACATGGGCGAACAGCGCGAAGGGGGTAACCCGGTCGGTCAGGCCGCGCAGATGGTTCAGCCGTTCCCAGGCAAAGGCGAAGGCGGGACCCTCGCCCGATTTGGCGCGTAGCGCGTCCCACAGCCGGACCTCCTTGCCCCGGTTCCAGGCCAGATCGAACAATTGGTCCTCGGTCAGGCCGATCAGCGGGCTTTTCAGCACGGTGGCCAAGGTCAGATCGTCCTCGGGCAGCAGCAGCACGGCACCCAGCGCCAGCAAATCCATCACCGCGATCGGGTCGGTCAGCACCATGCGGTCGGTGCCCGCCACCGGAACGCCCAAGCTTTTCAGCGCGCGCACCAGATCCTCGACAAAGGCGGTGCGGCGGCGCACCAACACCAGGATGTCGCCCGCCCGCACCGGACGGCCCCGTGATTCCAACATGTCCGTCCCAACCATCCGGGCGATGCGGGCGGCGATGTCGGCGGCCAGCCGGGTGGCGGGGGAATCGCCGCCGATCCGTTCGACCGGCGGCTTCCACGGCGCCACCGGATCGGCCGGGCGGGGTTCGACCGGCGGCCAAATCTCGACCAGCCCGGCTTGTTCGGCGCGCATCGGCAGATGGCGGACATCCTCGTCCTCGCCGATCACCCCGGCCCGCGCCGGACGGCCCGGCGCGAAGACCGCATCGACCGCCGTCAGCACCGCGCGGGTGGAACGGAACGAGACCTCCAGCGGCACCTCGTCCCAATGGCCCACCGCCCCGGCCAAACCGGCGAAATGATGGCGCATCGCCGTGAAGGCGCGGGGATCGGCCCCTTGAAAGCCATAGATCGATTGTTTGACGTCGCCCACCGCGAACACCGTGCGCACCCGGTCGTACACGCCCCGTCCGGCGAAGAATTCCCCGGTTAGGGCCGCCACCACCGCCCATTGATCGGGGCTGGTGTCCTGCGCCTCGTCGATCAGCACATGATCGATGCCGCCGTCGAGTTTATAGAGCACCCAGGCGACCGCGCCGTCCTTGGCCAGCAGATCGCGGGCGGCCAGAATCAGGTCGTCGTAATCCATGCGGGCGCGCGCCGTCTTGCGTCGGCGATAGGCGGCCAGAAGATGATCGGCCAAATCCAGCAGCGCGGCGGTGGCGTGCGCCACGGCGGCCGCGCGCAGACGGTCCATCGCCGCTTCCAGCCGGTCGGCCTCGGCCTTCATCACCGGGTTGTTCTTGAACTTGGCGCGCGCGGTGTTCTTGTCGGTCAGAAAGATCGTCCGCCACGTCTCGAAACGGGCGGCGCGGGTCGCGGGGTCGGCCAGCCAATCGGCCATCGGTCCCGGCTCGGCCACGCGGCGCAGGCCGACCGCGTCGAAGGCCCGGTCCTCGCACAGGGCGGTCAGCACGCGGTCGGGGGTGTCGCCGGGCTCTAGGCCCAAGCGGTGGTTTATCGCCGCCCGCACCCTGGCCACGCCGCCGTAATGCGCAAACATCCGTTCCAGCTTGCCCCGGTCGCGGGCCAGATCGGCCAGCAGGTCGGGAAAGGCGGTTTCGTGGATGCGCCCGGTCACCCGAGCCAAGGTCTCGCCACCCGCCGCCAGCACCTCCTCCTTGGCTTCCTCCAGCAGGGCGGCGGTGTCGCGCTCGTCCATCACCTCGAAATGGGGGGGCACCCCCGCCTCGATCGGAAAACGCCGAAGCAGGGATTGGCAAAAGGCATGCACGGTTTCGATCCGCATGCCGCCCGGAACGTCGAGCACCCGGGCGAACAGACGCCGCGCGGTTTCCAGATCGCGGGGTTCGGGGAGGCGGCCCAGCAGCGTGGTTAGCGGACCCGACAACGCGTGGTCATCGGCGGTGGCCCATCCGGCCAGGGTCTTGGCCAGCCGGTTGGCCATTTCGGCGGCGGCGGCCTTGGTAAAGGTCAGACAGAGCAGACGGCCGGGATGGGTTCCGGTCAGCATCAGCGCCAGAACCCGGTCGGTCAGCACCTTGGTCTTGCCGGTTCCGGCACTGGCGGTGACCCACACGCTGGCGTCGGGGGCGCTGGCGCGGGCCTGCGCGCGCACGGCCTCGGCGAGCAGGCCGCCGGACATCGGCCCTCAGCCGATCAGCAGCGAATCGATCTCGGACTGATCCATCGCACGATCCGAACCGTGGATGATCGCCGAGGCGCAATCCATCAGCGCCTGCGAGGCGCGCGACAAGGCGGCGCAGGTTTCGCCGACGAGCGCGGGGTCGGCCCCGGCGTTGATATCGTGGTCCAGCCGCTCGATGCCGCCCAAAATCAGCGTGTTCAACTGGCCGATGGTTTCCTCGAACGGCACGCGGTAGCGCGACGGAACCCGGGCATAGGCCTCGATCGCCAATTGCCGGTCGGTGAAGCTGGAATCAGCGAAATGCTCGATATAGGTTTTGGGATGCCAGGATTTGCATTCCTCGATCATCTCGGGCATGTCGGGGATCATCCCCATGAGCATGACGATCTCGTTGAAATGATTGAGATAATCCGTGGCCAGCAAAGTATTCCGGCTGATGTTCGTTCCCGACACCAGGGCTCGGTATGCTTCGAATTGGGCCGCCTCATCCGTCGAAAGATCGTTCAACCGTTCGCTTCCCGGAACTCATTCGTTTTGCGCATCCTTGCGCGGGTTGGCCCATCTTGCAAGCAAACTCTCGACACAATTATTAAAGCGCGGCGTTAAAGTCGTAATCCAGCGAGAACGGTTTCGACATCGCCGCGGGTGAAGGGCTTCGACAGATAGCCGTTCATCCCGGCCGCCAGACAGGCGGCGCGGTCCTGGGGCG
>CAIULK010000076.1 GCA_903899885.1 uncultured Rhodospirillaceae bacterium | reverse complement strand
TTTTGTGCGACGACCCAAGCGGTAACCGTCTTTCCGGTCACCTCGCGGAAGGTGTCGGACAGCCGCTTGACCGACCACCCGACTTCCCGCGCCAGACTCTCGAGGGGCGGCGGATGGTCGAGGTTGGCCAACAGCATATCGCATACCGTTGACACCTTGGCGCGCCCGCCTCTGCCCTGCGGCCACGCCGTTTGGCCATCATCGCCCAGATCATTGACGATCTCGCCAAACAGCTCGAATAGTTTTCCTTGAAGATGGAATCTGGAAAGATCCCCGTGGTAAGGGGACGGCGCCTCGAGGTGACGGCCCAATTGGCGCATCGCCACCGACATTCTGGGATTGATCACCGCATTATCGCCGCGGCCGTCGAGGAAGTCTTGAATCACCTTGGGCGCGTGCATCCCCATCAACATGGTTGCCAACTGATCGACGGAAATCATCGGCACCACCACCCCGCAGGGGTCGTTCGGCCGGCTTTCCGAAGCGGCGGGAACGTCCAGATGGGCGTGCAAGAACAACCCATAGCGATCCGGCGACTCGCAAATCGAGCCCGCCTTTCCGAAATGAAAGTTGGTCGCCCCGGCCCGGGGAATACGAATCATGACGAAGGGGCGGTCGGAGATCACCGTTCCTTGGATATGAACCGGCTGATAGGTAACCCCGCTGTATCGAAACAACCCACATCCGGCGCCGAGATTCTCGAAGCTCAGACTTTCTCGCCCGACGGTTTCGGGAAACTGGGCCAATTCGTCGGCACGTTCGGCCGAACCGAACCCGTTGCGCAGCGACCATTGCCGGGCGAAGGGAATGAACGGTTTATTGTCCGTCGTATCCACCGCCACCTCCACCCTGCTTGCCGCTCACCCGTTATGGGGAGAATATCATGAATTTTCGGCGTCTTGCGCGTGGCGTCAAGACGGGCTTCGGATTTCCAACCGGGACCTACACGTCCAACCCATCCACGAACTTCGCATGCTTTTGGATGTACTGGAACCGAAGTTCCGGTTTCCGTCCCATCAGCGTTTCGACGACCGACGCGATGTGGCGGGCTTCCTCGACGTCTTCCTCGGTGCGGCCGGAGGGCAGCGTCACGCGGTAGAGGATGCGTTTTTTCGGATCCATGGTGGTTTCCTTCAACTGCGCGGGCGGCATTTCGCCCAGGCCCTTGAAGCGGCTGATTTCGATGTTCTTCTTGCCCGCGAAAACCGTGGCCAGCAGTTCCTCCTTGTGGGCGTCGTCGCGGCCGTACACCACGGTCTGACCGTGGCTGAGGCGGTACAAGGGGGGCGCGGCCAAATACAGGTGCCCGGCGCGGACCATCTCGGGCATTTCCTGGTAGAAAAAGGTCATCAGCAGCGAGGCGATGTGGGCGCCATCGACATCGGCGTCGGTCATGATGATGACGCGTTCATAGCGCAGTTTCTCGGGCTCGAAATCGTCGCGGGTGCCGCAGCCCAGCGCCTCGATCAGGTCCTTGATTTCCTGGTTTTGCCGCATCTTGTCGGCGCCCGCCGAGGCGACGTTGAGGATCTTGCCGCGCAACGGCAGAATCGCCTGGGTCTCGCGGTTGCGGCCCTGCTTCGCCGAACCGCCCGCCGAATCGCCCTCGACCAGGAAGATCTCGGTGCCGACATTGACCGAGCGCGAACAGTCGGCCAGCTTGCCGGGCAGGCGCAGGCGCTTGGTGGCGGTCTTGCGGCCGGTTTCCTTGGCCTGCTTGCGGCGCAGGCGGTCCTCGGCCTTGTCGATGATGAAATTCAACAGCGCCTTGCCGGAATCGGTGTCGCCCGACAGCCAGTGATCGACATGGTCCTTGATGGCGCCATCGACCAAACGCGCCGCCTCGGGACTGGCCAATTTTTCCTTGGTCTGGCCCTGGAACTGCGGTTCCCGGATGAACAAGGACAGCAGCACGCAGGCCCCGCCCATCACGTCTTCCGATGAAATCTGCGCCGCCTTGCGGTTGCCGACCAGTTCGCCATAGGCCCGCAAGGACCGGGTCAGCGCGGTGCGCAGGCCGGTTTCGTGGGTGCCGCCCTCGGGCGTCGGAACCGTGTTGCAATAGGTGTTGACGAAGCCGTCCTCGTCATCCTCGGGCCACGAGATCGCCCATTCGATCTGCCCCATGTCGTCGGCCAAGGGGGCGCGGCCGGTGAACGGCCCCCGGGTCACCAACGGGCGGCCCGCCGTCACCGTGCTCAGGAAATCAGCCAAGCCGTTGGGGAAACGCAGGCTTTCCTCGGCCGGGATTTCGCCGTCCTCCAACAGGGCGGCGGCGCAGGTCCAGCGGATTTCGACCCCGGCGAACAGATAGGCCTTCGAACGCGCCATCCGGTAAACCGTCGCCGGGCGCAAGCGGGCCCGCTCGCCGAAAATCTCGGGATCGGGGCGGAAGGTCACCGTGGTGCCGCGCCGGTTTTGCACCGGCCCCACGGTTTGCAGCGGCCCCATCGCCAGCCCGCGGGCAAAGCGCTGGCGGTACAGCACGCGGTCGCGCGCCACCTCGACCACCAGATCCTCGGACAAGGCGTTGACGACGCTGACCCCCACCCCGTGCAAGCCGCCCGACACCTTGTAGGCGTCGCCGCCGAACTTGCCGCCGGAATGCAGGGTGGTCAAAATGACTTCCAGCGCGCTGCGGTCGGGGAATTTCGGATGGGGATCGACCGGGATGCCGCGCCCGTTGTCGCGCACGGTGCACGAGCCGTCGGCCCCCAGCTCCAGGCCGATGAAGGTGGCGTGCCCCGCCACCGCTTCGTCCATCGCGTTGTCGAGAACCTCGGCGACCAGATGGTGCAAGGCCCGATCGTCGGTGCCGCCGATATACATGCCGGGACGGCGGCGGACGGGCTCGAGCCCCTCCAACACCTCGATGTCCTTGGCCGAATAGTCCGTGCCCTTGGGGGCAAGCTGCTGGAAGAGATCGCTCATGCGGCGCATTATAGGTAGGCCACGCGCACGACACAACATCTGGGTGGAAGCCGAATGAACGAACACCAGCCACGGGGCCGCCTCTCGATCCGCACGATCGCCATGCCGGCCGACACCAATCCTCACGGGCATATCTTCGGCGGCTGGCTGATGAGCCAGATGGATTTGGCGGGCGGGATTCACGCCTTTGGGCGCGCGCAAGGCCGGGTGGCGACGGTGGCGGTGGATGGAATGACCTTCCACCAGCCGGTCTTCGTCGGCGACGAGGTGACCTGCACCACCGAAATCGTCAAGACCGGCGGCAGTTCACTGTCGATCCGGGTCGAGGCCTGGGCCCGGCGCGGCTGCATCGCGCCCGAACCCTTGCTGGTAACCAGCGCCATCTTCACCTATGTCGCGATCGACGACGGCTTCGTCAAACGCCCGCTGCCGCCCGGGGAAGGGTAAGACACCCGTAGCCGGGCGAGAACGCGACGTCGCCGCCCAGCCGGGCGCGAACCTCGTCCGCCGTGCGGCAAACAACGGTGTCGCCGGGCCCCGGAAGACCGGAATCGGTGATCAGGATGCGCTGGTCCTCGATCATCACCCGGCGGCGCAGCGGGGCGCCGAAACCGATATGGTCGCCCGCGAAGCCGTGGGGGCCGAAAGCAAGACAACGGGCCCGCGCTTCGTCGCCCAGCCAGAACAGACCCAGATCCAGGCCGCCCGGCTCGCGGTTTTCGAACCTCGGCGCGGCGTGGGCGGCAACACCGCGATAGCGGTTCCGCAAGGCCGGATCCGCCGTGTAGAGATAGCTGCCGGGGTCGCGCAGCCAGTCCTCGCCATCGATCGAAAGCTCGATCGCCAATTGGTCGTTATGGGCGTGACCGCCGCGCCCGTTTTGGCCGATGGGGCCGCAGCGCACCGCCAGATACAGCCGGTCCGACCGCCACAGATACAGGCCGAAATCGGGCCATGCGCGCAGGGTGAGATGATCACGCAGGCTGGACCCGCCGGGTTCGATCACCGTTCGTCCCAGCAGCGGCACGCGGTCGCCGGGGTCGGCAAAGGGCGGCGGCACCGGTATCGGCGGCGGCGGCGGCGCGGGCAGAGTGCGGCCCGCCAGTCCGGCGACCACCCACGCGTCGAGACCGTCGTCCATCGTGCCGGAAAGCAACGCATCGACCGCCGCCGTCAGGGCGCGGTGGTCCAAATCCGGGGCATCATGGTCGAGCTTGAAAAAGCGGCCGCTGTCGTTGTCGCCGATCTGGGGAATCAGGCCCGAGGGCTTGACGATCCCCCGCGAGAAGGCGGCCATCGCCGCAAGCCGCGCCCGGTGCGCGTCGGGCACCACGCGGCCCAGCCCGGCCAGAACGGCGGTGGCGAACAGCACCAGTTCGGCCGACAGCCGGTGATAGGCGGTCGAGGCCTCGAAATTGGCGCCGTCGGGCAAGAATTGCAGTGCCGTCTCGGCCCACAGTTCGCGTTCGGCCAAATCCAGCCACGCTGCCGTTTCCGAAGTGGACGGCAGGGCGGCGGCGGCCACCGCCAGCCCGGCGATATCGGCGAGATAGTGATTGCCGCGCCCTTCCGGATACCATTCCAAGTTGGCCGCGATATGGCGGCAATGCTCCAGCAGCATCCGGGTCATCGCCGAGGCGAACCCAGCGTCGAACACCGCGCCGGCGGCGGCGAACAGATCCCAGGCCAAGGCCAGATTGGCCGCCCGGATCGCCACATCCATCGTGCAACGCCATTGCACCCCGAATCGCGGCGGGTTGGCCGCGTGGAAATCGCTTACCTGCGTTTGAAAGGCTCGATCGAATCCGCCTTGGGGGTCAAGCGCGTGGGCGAAGGCCAGAATGGGAAGATGCTGGAGCCGCCCCAGCTCCCACGGCACCTTGACGTCGGCGCCCAGGACGTGGCCATAGGGGATATCGCGGTACCATGTGGCGGGGTCCCAGCGGGTGCCGTTCTTGAAATCGACATGCCAGTCGATCCCGCCCGACGGGGTTTCCACCGGCACCCAGCCCGATCCCAGCAGATCGAAACGGCGGCGGACGAAAAGGGCCGCTTGCTCCAGGATCGCGGCGCGGCGCGGCTCCAACAGCGGCAGCGGCAAGGGCGGCAAGCGGCACCCAAGCACGCCGGGAGCCGGATCATCGGCATAGGTCGAGCGGCGGCGGTCCCAAGCGCGCAGCACGAGACCGCTTGCCCGGTTCGCGATCATTCGGATGGCGCGCCGCGCCGCGACATGCGGCGGCAACCGCAATGCAAGCCGGACGAGACCGATCACGGCATCCGCGCCCCGGTTCGAACCGGCAAGATGACGGTGAAGGACGACCCCAAGCCCGGCTCCGACGACACAGAAATCCGCCCGTTCATCCGCTCGACGATCTTCTTGCAGGCCGCCAGGCCGATGCCGTTTCCCTCGAACTCCTGCCGCGGCACCAAACGCTGGAAGATCCCGAACAACTGATCGATTTGATCGGGGGGGATGCCGATGCCGTTATCGCGCACGGTAATCCGATGCTCGTCGTCGGCCCGGCGGTAATCGACCCATATTGCCGGACGCCGCCCCTCGGGGTGAAATTTCACGGCGTTGCCGATCAGGTTCTGAAACAACCGCTCCATCTCCGAAGCGCTGCCGGTCACACAGGGCAGATCGTGCGTGAACTGGACCTCGGCGCGGGCCTCGGCGATGACCGGCGACAACGTATCGAGCGCGCGCTGGAGGCAGAGATTCAGATCGACATCCTCGTCCGCCGCCCCCGTCCGCCCGATCCGGGAATAGTCCAGAAGGTCGCGGATCATCCGGTCCAGCCGCTTGGCGCCATCGCGGGCGAAGGCGATGAATTCCATGCCCTCGACGTCGAGCTGTTCGGAATACCGCCGTTCGATCAAGGCCAGATAGCTGGCGATCATCCGAAGCGGCTGGCGCAGATCGTGCGAGGCGACATAGGCGAAGCGCTCCAATTCGGCGTTGGAGCGCCGAATCTCATCCTCCAGCGCCTTGCGCGCGGAAATATCGTGAAACACGATGACCGCGCCGGACACCTGACCGGACACCAAAATCGGCGATACGACATATTCGACCGGCAGCGGCATTTCCTTTTGGCCCGCGAAAACTTCATCGCAGATCCGGCGCACGGTGCGGTCGGCCACCGTCCGGCGGATGCCGCAGTCGTCCCCGTGACAAACCGACCCATCGGCCATGCGGTGGCCCAGACACTCGTCGCACGCCATGCCTTGCATCGTCTCGGCGGAGGGCCAACCCAACATCAGCGCCGCGGCGCGGTTGGCGAACATCACGCGGCCTGCATCATCGACGCAGACCACCCCCTCGGCGGCGGTTTCGAGGACCAGCCGCAAACGGCCCGCCGTCGTCCGCAATTCGGCGTCGGCGGCTTCGAGACGGGAATCGACCCGGCGCAGGATCACCCAGAACAACCCGCTGACCAGAATCGTGCCCAAAGCCGCGGTCAGCGCCATCCGCCACGCGAAGGCCACACGGTCGTCATGGGCCTGCGTGATGTCCATCACCAAGCCGACCACGGCGGCCCGGCCGCCATCGGCATCGACCACGGTGGTCCGCAGCCAGGTGAATCGCCGCCCGTCCACCGCCAGCGGGCCGGGCTGACCGGCGACGAAACGGTCGATGATGACCTTCGGAACTTCGTCGCCCAGCGTCAACACCCAGTCGTCGATCTCGTCCCAGCGGGCGGCCCGTGCCAGCATCGCCATCCCGGATTCCCAGTCGGCGCGATTCAGGCGAGACTTGGGAATAAACACCAGCGGGTGAACCCCGAACTCCTCGCGCATCGCGGAAAACAGGCGCTCGACCTCCTCGCCCATTTCCAGATAGCCCAACAGACGGTCGCCGTCGCGCCAAGGGACCACCACCCGCAAGGTCAAGGTGCCAAGCGGCCCCAGTTCGATTCCGGCGGCGGTCCGACCGCTTTGTTCCGCCCGGACCTGGATCACGCGATCAATGCGGTCGCCGTGCCGTTCCGGCTGATGAACCCGCAAGAAATTCACCCGGTCGGCGCCGGTGACGTAGAAGTGGGTGATCCGGTTATTGTCCTTCAACCGCTGGAACAGCGGCGCGGCGCGGGCGTAAAGGGCGGCGCGGTCACCGGCCGCGTAACTCGTCCGCAGCGCCGGATCCTCGGCCACGGTATTTAAGATTGCCAGAATCATCGCGGTTTCTCGCGTGATCGAGGCCGCGAAGCTGTGTTCAATGGCATCGGTATATTGCTGGGCGATCCGATCGCCGTCGCGCTGGGTGGCGACATACTCGCCGCCCGCCCAGGTCGCGGCCAAAATCACCACGAACATGAAAAAGGGTCCCATCACCGCCATCTGAAGACGGCTGATCCCGATCCTTTTGGGGTGAAAGCGCCCTGTCATCATTCGACTGGCAGGATATTCGAGGAATCCCCGGCATGCAACTGGGTCAGTCCTCCCCGAGAAAAGCCGCAACAACAGCATCGGCGCACAGTTCGGCGCGCTCGTCCGGGGTCGGCAGGCTGGGACGGTCGCGATCACGATCGACCAAACACAAGAATCCCAGCGTCTCGCCCGCGGCGGCGCGGAACTGATGCCAAACGCCGGGCGCGATATCGACCAAATCCATCGGCCCAAGCAGGTGAACGTCGCCACCGATCAGGCAGCGGCCACGCCCGGTCAGGATCATCACCGCGTGTGCGTGCTGGTGGCGCTCCAAGGTCGAGTGCCCACCCGCGGCGATTTCAAAATACCGCAGCTCGCCCGCCATGTCGGGGCGATCGAACAAGGTGCGCCGGGTGATCGCCTTGAACGGCGCGGCCCCTTCCTCCTTATAGGCCAGAACCTCGACCGCTTCCCAATCGAAGCCGTCACGCCGTCGCCGGATACTCATGGGCATGCACCTTACGAACGAATGCGGCGGTGTGCTGGGTCAGCCGCTCGCGGGCGGCAAGCAACCCGCCGCCGATCAGAAGCATGACGTCGGGACCGTAGAAATCAAGCATCTCGGAGACCCGGTCGATCGCCATGCCGCCGGCCGGAACCGGCAAACAGGGCGCGAAATCGTCCCATGGCGCCAACGCCGCCCGGGCCAGCGCCCGGCAGGTGGCGGGGGAATAGCCGAACCGCCCGCCGTGATTGGGAAACACCGTGGCATCGGCCCCGAACAGCCGGAACAGCTTGCCCAGCAGCAAGGGCGGCGCGATCCGCCCGGCTCCGGCCAAGGCGGGATGAGCGACCAGCGCCATTTGCGGGAAACGCCGCCGCACCGCATGCAGGGCGGGAAGCCCAACGATCATCGGGGCGATCAACACCATGTCGATGCCTTCGTCCCGGGCCAGCGCGATCTGGCGGGTTAGACGGTCAAGATCACCCGACACGCTGGGGATATAGCGGGTGCCGCTTCCGGCCGCGCGAACCGCCGCCGCGACGGCGGCAACCCGGCGCGCGAAGGGCGAATACTCCTGATCGGCCAGCCCGTGATCGTCCTTGAGGGTGTCGATGCCGCCTTCCGCCAGCCGCCGCGCCAGATCGCCCAGCGCCTCGGGGGCCAACCCTTGCGGCTTCAGGGCCGATCCGGTCAAGGCGCGGACCTGGGCACCCGTGCGGCGGCGCATAAACGGAACGCCAAGGATCGATCCGCCAAATGCCCGGGTCATCGCCGGGGGCAGCGTGATATCGGCCAAGGTGATGTCGTCGTGAATCGAGGAATTGCCGAACAGCATGTTGAGAAACTGCCCGGCTTCCAGCCCGGTGGTGGCCATGGCCAAACCCAAGCGGACCAGGAACCGCCCATCGCCCTGATCGGCGATATCCTCGACCTGGCCGACGATGTCGGTCAATACCGCTGGATCGTCGATCGCGTCGAGCGGCATTTCGACACTTTGTTCCACCGCCAACACCTGCGCCCGGGCCTCGATCGACCCGGGATCACAGCGAATGGAATAGAACGCTTGGAAGCGAATCAGAAAGCAGGTGCCTTTTCGATCTCGTCGATATCCGCCTGGCGCTTCTGACGCGACAGGCTGCGGATCGCCGCATACAGATCAACCGAGTTGCGTTCCAGATCGTCGAGCGGCTCGACGAAGTCGGAGCGGTCCGACAGCATGGAGGACGCCATGCGGGCTTCGCCGGCATCCGACCACGCGGCGGTGATGGCGCTGTCGGTCGGATCGGGGGCGACCCAGGTCACGGCCCTGGCGGCGGTATCACGCGGATTCGAGGGGCCGAAGAACGGCAGCATCAGATAGGGGCCTTCCGGCACGCCCCAAACGGCCAAGGTCTCGCCGAAATCGGCGTCATGGCCTTTCGGGCCGCCGTCGCGGGCGACCACATCGACGTAGCCGAATACCCCGGCCGTGGTGTTGACCATGAAGCGGCCCAGCGCCTCGCCCGCACGGGAAATCTTGGCCGCGAGCAGGTCGTTGGCGGCAACCTTCGGCATGGTGGCGTTGGTCAGGATATTGGAAACACCGTGGCGGACGTCGTAGGAGACGTTGTCATGATAGTAGTTCGCGACCGGTTTCATTACCGCGCGATCGATCGCCATGTTGAAGTCGAAGACCGAGCGGTTCATCGGCTCAAGCGGATCGTTGGTCGCCTCGAAATCGGCGCGCTCATCGGGATCGGTCGGCACATCGGCGCAACCGGCCAGGGAAATCGCCCCCAGAATCAAAAGGCCAAACAATGGCGCGCGGCTCATGCCATCCCCCAAAAAACGTCGTCATGCCACGCCCGGCGGTCGGTCGTGTGCCGGGCTAGTTGGAAATTAACCATTCTCGTCCGCGAACGCAACAGGGGTTCGCCCGATACGAGTCATAATCCCGACCGGATTGCGCTTTTTATGTCACACCGGGCGATCGGGCGGTTTTCCGCCGCCCGCAAGCTGTTATACTGGCGGCGGACAGTGGGGTACAGGATGAACGCAACAGTATTGGTCACCGGGGCCACGGGTTTCGTCGGCGCCGCCGTAGTGCGGGCGCTTGTCTCGCGCGATGTGCCCGTGCGGGTTCTGGCCCGGCCGCGATCGGACCGCCGCAATCTGGAGGGTCTGTCCGTCGAAATCGTCGAAGGCCGGCTGGAGGACGAAACCAGCTTGGTTCGGGCCGTCGCGGGCTGTGGCGCCGTCTATCACGTGGCGGCCGATTACCGTCTGTGGGTTCCCGATCCCAAGGCGATGTTCACGGTCAACGTGGCGGGCACCCGCGCCCTGTTGCGGGCGGCCAGCGAAGCCGGGGCGAAACGGATCGTCTATACCTCGAGCGTGGCGACCTTGGGCATCCGCGCCGACGGCAAACCCGGCGACGAAAACACCCCGACCGGTCTGGCCGACAAGGTCGGCCCCTATAAGCAAAGCAAATTCCTCGCCGAGGAAGAAGTTCAACGCCTGATCGCCGAGGAAGGGGTTCCGGCGGTGATCGTCAACCCATCGACCCCCGTCGGGCCGGGCGACGTGCGCCCCACCCCCACCGGGCGGATGATCGTCGAGGCGGCATCGGGCCGCATGCCCGCTTTCGTCGATACCGGGCTTAATCTGGTTCATGTCGATGATGTCGCCCAGGGCCACCTGCTGGCCTTCGAGAAGGGAGTGATCGGCGAACGCTATATCCTGGGCGGCGACGATCTCGGGCTTGGCGACATTCTGGCCGAGATCGCCCGGCTGACCGGCCGGCCCGCGCCGACCCTGCGGCTGCCGCGCCTGCCGCTTTACCCCCTGGCCTATGCCGCCGAGGCCTGGGCGCGGATGACCGGGCGCGAGCCCTTCGTCACCGTCGATGGGCTGAAGATGGCGGCGAAGAAGATGTTCTTCTCGTCGGCCAAGGCCGAACGCGAGCTGGGCTATACCCACCGTCCGGCCAAGGCGGCGCTGGAGGATGCGGTGCGGTGGTTCAAGGCGCAGGGAATGGTGCCGTGACGCTGCTTTCGGTCGCCTTGATCCTGGCTTGGGCGGTCCTACTGTGGGGGCGTTCCTGGTTTTGGCGAATCGAGCCGGACCTTCCGCTTCCCGAGCCCGCCGCGTGGCCCTCGGTCGCCGTGGTGATTCCGGCCCGCGACGAGGCCGAGGGGATCGGCCAGACCGTGCGCTCGCTGCTGGCCCAAGATTATCCGGGACCGCTGTCGGTTCGGGTGGTCGATGACCATTCGGGCGACGGCACCGCCGACCTGGCCCGCGCGGCGGCCAACGGCGATCCGCGCTTCGGCGTTCTGACGGGCGCCGACCTTCCCGGCGGCTGGACCGGCAAGGTGTGGGCGATGGACCAAGGCGTTTCGGCCAGCGAGGGCGACTACGTCCTCTTCACCGATGGCGACATCGCGCATGCGCCGGGGCAACTGCGGGCGCTGGTGGCGCGCGCCGTCGCCGAGGGCCGCGCCTTGGTGTCGCTGATGGTCCGCTTGCATTGCGAGACCCTGGCCGAACGGGCAATGATTCCCGCCTTCGTCTATTTCTTCCGCATGCTTTACCCCTTCGCCGAGATCGCCGACCCCGGCCGGCGCACGGCGGGGGCAGCGGGCGGCGTCATGCTGGTCGAACGCGCCGCCTTGGCCGAGATCGGCGGCATGGCCGCCTTGAAGGACGCGCTGATCGACGATTGCACCCTGGCCGCGAAATTGAAGGCGCGGGGAAAACGGCTGTGGCTGGGCTTGGCCGAGGAAACCCGCTCGCTGCGTGTCTATTCCGGCTGGGGCGAGCTGTGGAACATGATCGCGCGCTCGGCCTATGACCAATTGCGCCGCTCGCCGGCGTTGCTGCTGGGATCGGTGGCGGCGATGGGGCTGATTTTCGTGGCGGCGCCAATCCTGGCGGTTCGAGGGTACGGCGCGGGCCTATTGGCCTGGGGGGCGATGGCCTTCAGTTTCGCGCCGATGGTGCGGTTCTACCGCTTGTCCCCGTGGTGGGCCGCCGCCCTGCCCGCCGTCGCCGTGTTCTATCTGGGGGCGCTCCTCCATTCGGCGATCCGTTACCACCTGGGCACCGGCGGTCGTTGGAAGGGGCGGATCGAAGCCGGAAGGAGCGCCGCATGAGCCGCACCAAGGACACCGAGAATTTCCCGGTCGGCTCGTTCCTGGTGGCCAAGCCGCTGCGGCCGGTTATTCATGCCTATTACCGCTTCGCCCGCGCCGCCGACGATATTTCCGACGATCCGGCGCTGGCGCCCGACGAAAAGGTCCGCCGTCTGGACGCGATCGACGGCGAACTGACCGGTGCCGCCGATGGCGGCGGTCCGGCTTCCCGCATTCGCGACATTCTGTCCACGACCCCGGTGCCGATCGCCCATTGCCGCGATCTGCTGGTCGCCTTCAAGCGCGATTCAGTGCGGCCCCGCACCAAGGACTGGGCCGATCTGATGGACTATTGCCGCTATTCGGCCAATCCGGTCGGGCGCTTCTTGCTGGATCTGCACGGCGAATCGCACGACACCTGGGCCGCGTCGGACGCCTTGTGCTCGGCGCTTCAAGTGATCAACCACCTGCAAGACTGCAAGGACGATTACCGCGCCCTGGACCGCGTTTACCTTCCCGCCGATTGGTTGGCCGAGGAAGGCATTGCCGCCGACGAGATCGACCGGCCCGCCGCCTCGCCCGCTTTGGCCCGCGTGCTGGCCCGCATGGTGGCGGCCACCCGCCCGCTGGTGGCGGCGGCCAGGGACCTGCCGGGCGGCGTGGTGAACAAGGGCATGCGGCGCGAATCGGCGGTGATCGTGGCGATCGCCGAACGGCTGTTGGACAAGCTGGACGGGCGCGATCCCTTGGCCCAGCGCATCGAGCTGACCAAATGGGAAGTGATCAAGGCCGCGCTCGGCGGCCTCTGGCGGGGAGGCTGGTGATGACGGCGTTGGAGGACGAAATCGAGGCGCGGGTCAAGGCGTCGGGCAGTTCGTTCTATTGGGGGATGCGGCTGCTGCCGCGCGCCCGGCGAGGCGCGGTGTTCGCGGTTTACGCCTTTTGCCGCGAGGTCGATGACATCGCCGACGAGGGCGATTTGTCGAAGAAGGAACGCCTGCGCGCCTTCAAGGCGTGGCGGGCCGAATTGGACCGGGTGTTCGACGGCCACGCCGAAACCACGGTCGGCCAAGCCCTGGTCGGCGCGGTCGGCGCCCATGACTTGCGCAAGGCCGATTTCCTGGCCGTTATCGACGGCTGCGTGATGGATGTCGATCAGCACGTCACCCGGCCCAGCTTGGCGCAGCTGGATCTGTATTGCGACCGGGTCGCCTCGGCGGTCGGGCGTTTGTCGGTGCGCACCTTCGGCCCCTTCGTGCCCGCCTGCGACGATGTCGCCCATCATTTGGGCCGCGCCCTGCAACTGACCAACATCCTGCGCGACGTGGAAGAGGACGCGGACCTCGGCCGCCTGTATCTGCCCGATGAATTGCTGTCGTCCTACGGCATCAAGGGGGACGACCCGCAAGCGGTCGCCGCCCATCCGGCGCTGCCCCTGGTGCGCCGCGATCTCGGCCTGCTCGCCAAGAACCATTTCGCCCTGGCCGACCGGGCGATGGCCCAATGCCCGCGAACCACGATGCGCCCGTCGCGCCTGATGCGCGCCACCTACGGCGCGATTTATGACCGCCTGGAAGCCCAGGGCTGGCGCGGCGGCGAACGGGTTCGGCTGAGCAAGGCGCGAAAGATCGGGATCTTGCTGCGGCATCTCGCATAGCGGGGCCGCGGCGGCACCCTCTTCCCGTACCCTCTAAAATCTGGTAGGTGCTGCGCCCAAGCGGTGATTGTGACAACTTGGGGAGTTTTGTCCGTGTCGAACGGTTTCGTTCCACCGGCCGAGCAGGCGCTTTTGGAACAAGCGATCTCGGGCGCTGCCGACGCGTTGCTGGCTCAACAAAAGCCCGATGGTCATTGGGTGTTCGAGTTGGAAGCCGACGCGACCATCCCGGCCGAGTATGTTCTGTACACCCACTATCTTGACGAACGCGACCCGGATCTGGAACGCAAGATCGGCAATTATCTGCGCGAAATCCAAGATCCCACGCATGGCGGCTGGCCGTTGTTCCACGGCGGCGACTTCAACATCAGCGCCTCGGTCAAAGCCTATTTCGCGCTGAAGGCGATCGGCGATTCGATCGACGCGCCGCACATGGGGCTTGCCCGCAAGGCGATTTTGGATCACGGCGGCGCCAATCATTCCAACGTTTTCACCCGCTCGCTGCTGGCTTTGTTCGGCGAGATCCCGTGGTACGGCGTGCCCTTGATGCCGGCCGAAATCATGCTGCTGCCCAAATGGTTCCCGTTCCATTTGGACAAGGTATCGTACTGGTCGCGCACGGTGATCGTGCCCTTGACGGTGCTGATGTCGCTGAAACCCAAGGCGCGCAATCCGCTGGGCATCCATATCCGCGAACTGTTCCGCTATCCGCCCGAGATCGAAACCTTCTGGCCGATGGCCCAGGTCAATTGCGCCTGGGGCGCCACCTTCCGGGTGGTCGACCGGCTGCTGCACCGGGTGGAACGCTTCTTCCCCAAACGCCTGCGGGCCAAGGCGGTCCGCCTGGCCGTCGAGTGGGTCGATGAACGCCTGAACGGGGTGGACGGGCTAGGCGCTATCTTCCCGGCGATGGTCAATTCGGTGCTGATGTACGACGTGGTGGGCGTGCCCAAGGACGATCCACGGGTGGTGACGGCCAAGGAATCGATCCGCCGCCTGCTGGTCATCGAGGAGGACCGGGCCTATTGCCAGCCCTGCGTCTCGCCGATCTGGGACACCGGGTTGGTTTCGCACGCGCTGTTGGAAACCGGCGGCGAGAAGGCCACGCAAGCGGTGGCGCGCGCCGCCGACTGGCTGGCCGAACGCCAAGTCACCGACGTCAAGGGCGACTGGGCCGCGATCAAGCCGGATGTCCGTCCGGGCGGCTGGGCCTTTCAGTACAACAACGCCTATTACCCGGATGTCGATGACACCGCCGTGGTGGTTGGCGCCCTCGACCGCTTGGACCCCGACAAATACCGCGGCGAAATTGCCCGCGGCCTGGAATGGGTCGAGGGGATGCAAAGCCAAGACGGTGGCTGGGGCGCGTTCGATGCCGATAATACCTCGTACCATCTGAACGCCATCCCGTTCGCCGATCATGGGGCGTTGCTGGACCCGCCGACCGCCGACGTCAGCGCGCGCTGCGTGTCGGTGCTATCGACCTGTTCGGGCGTCAAGGACCCGGCGGTGGTCAAGGCCGGGGTCGAGTATCTGCTTAAGGAGCAAGAGCCCGACGGCTCGTGGTTCGGCCGTTGGGGCACCAATTACATCTACGGCACGTGGTCGGCCTTGTGCGCGCTGAACGCCGCCGGGCTGGATCACCAGAATTCGGCCTTCACCAAGGCGGTCGAGTGGCTGGTGTCGCGCCAGCGCGACGACGGCGGCTGGGGCGAGGACGGACGTTCCTACTGGGCCGAGCAGCCGCGCGGCACCGCCCCCTATTCGACTCCGTCGCAAACCGCATGGGCCTTGCTGGGCCTGATGGCGGCGGGGGCGGTTCAACACCCGGCCGTGGAGCGCGGCGTCCAATATCTGCTGAAAACCCGCAACGCCAAGAACTTGTGGGACGAGCCGGAATTCACTGCCGTCGGTTTCCCGCGCATTTTCTATCTGCGCTACCACGGCTATCGGCAATTCTTCCCGCTGTGGGCCTTGGCGCGGTATCGCAACCTCGCCCAGGGCAATGGCGGACGCGTGTTGTTCGGGCTGTGATACCGGCGCTCGGCCCACGGGCCCGCCGGTATCCAGCGGCCATTGAGGCCGCAGCCAAGCGCGCGAACGCGCGCGCCCGGCGAGGGACAATACAATGAGCCGATTTATCGGCTCACCGGTATGATCGGCGCGATCGTTGGTTTCGGCGCCGAGGCGCGGATTCTGGCGCATACCGGCTGGCGGGTGGCTATGGCCGGCGGGCGGCCCGAGCGGGCCGAAGCCCTGGCGCGGGGCATGGCCCAGGATGGCGCGACCCTGCTGCTCAGCGTCGGCACGGCGGGCGGCCTCGCCCCCGGATTGCCGCCGGGCACGGTGATCAATGCCGACGGCGTGTGGACGCCGGACCGGGTTTTTGCCTGCGCCCCCTTCGCGGCGCCCGGACGGCCGGGCCTGATCGCCACCGTCGATACCGTCTTGGCCGATGCGCGTGACAAACGCGCCTTGTTCGAACGCAGCGGCGCCTTGGCGGTCGATATGGAAAGCGTCGGCGTAGCCCGCGCGGCTTTGGACGCCGGAATCCCCTTCGCGGTGCTGCGGGTGATCGCCGATCCCGCCGAACGCACCCTGCCCAAGGCCACCTTGACCGCGTTGGACGAAAACGGCGGTATCCGGCTGGGAGCGGTGTTCGCCTCGATCCTGCGTGATCCAAGGCAAATCGGCGGTTTGATCCGGGTCGGACGGGACACCAACATTGCGCTGGCGGCGTTGAAGGCCGCCGTTACCGCGCATACAACCGGCTAGATTTTTTAGGGCCATCATGCCACCATCCGCTTAAATTTTTTAAGCGGGGGATCGTCATGCGTCGTTTTATTGGGCTTGCCGTCGTCGGATTGGTTGTTTCCTCGCTGGGACCGGTCGCCGCCGCGACACCGACACCGTATGAATCGCTGGTGTTGTCGCTGTCCTGGTCGCCCAGTTGGTGCGCCACCAAGGCCGGGCAGCGCGACGAGGATCAATGCGGGTCGGGCAAGAAATTCGGCTTCATCGTCCACGGCTTGTGGCCGCAATACGCGCGCGGCGAAAAACCCGACCAATGCCCCGACGCCAAGCCCGTGCCGCCGCACGCAATGGATTCGGTCGCCCCGGTGATGCCCAGCCATCACTTGGCCGAACATGAATGGCAACGCCACGGGGCCTGCGTCGGGTCCGATCCGGCGTCGTATTTCGCGAAAACCAAGGCGGCGGCCGACCGCGTGAAAATTCCGCCGCAGATCAAACCCGATCAGCCGCGTTCGCTGACCGCCGACCAAATCCGCAAGGCCTTCCTGGACGCCAATCCGGGCCTGGCACCCGAGGATATCGCCGTCACCTGCCGCAAGGGGCGCGGTGACGACGCCAAGAAACCGCCGCAGCTCAACGACGTGCGGATCTGCCTGGACAATGACCTGAAATTCCACCCCTGCCCCAGCGCGGTGCACGACCGCTGCGAGGGCGCGGCGCAGTTGCCCGCCGTGAAGTAATTGAAGCGCCCTCCGGCGGCGCGTATGATGCCGCCGCCGGAGGGCTTTTCACATGACGACCGAAATTTACAGCTGCAAAGACGGGCAACAACTCAAACAAGGCAAGCTGGATTACTCCAGCGACATCGAAACCAAGGAACAGGCCGAGGCCGACGCCAAGCGCCGCTGCCAGCGTGATCCGACCTGGAAGAAGATCGCCTATTACAAGGTGGGTGCCAGCGGCGATTTCCGAATTTTCTATTCCTACACCAACCCGCACTGCAAACCCGCCGTGGCCGCTGGCGCGGCGAGCGCCAAGCCGGTAAGGAAGGTCGTGAAAAAACCGGTGCCCAAGCCCAGCCTGCTGGCCCGGTTGGTCAAATCGCTGGGGTTATAACCCCGCCGCCCGGCGCAACGCGGCGATGTTGAAGCTTTTGGCGAAATCGACCAGAACATCCTGGCTGGTCAAGCCATCGGCCTCGATCTGAACCACGGCGCGGTCACCGACCGCCAGCCCGACCTCGCCCGACCGCGACACCGGGTCCCAGCGCAGAACGCCGTCCTCGGTGCCGACCTTGATCTTGCGTCCAGCCGCCAAGGCGGCCGCCCCCGCCACAGGGTTGTCGAGCAGAACGGTCGCGTTCATCGAGGCGTCGCCCTTGGTATAGGCCCGCGTCACCGACAGGCCGCCACCGACCGCGCCCAAGCCCTGGATCTCGGACGTTTCGGCACTCCACCCGGCGGGAGCGGCCGGCATTTGCGCCGCCAAATCCTTGCCCAAGCGGTCGTGCTCGATCAGCGCCGCCTCGATCTCAAGCGCGGCCCGCGCCAGATCCCCCTTGCGGTAGGCTTGCAACCCCGTTTCGATCCGGCTGCCGGGATCGGTGGCCCATGCGCCGCCCGCCCCCAAAACCACTATCACCGTCGCCAGCACCGCCACTGCGGCCCGCGTACCCTTGGCCATCAACACACCCAATCGCGACAAAACAAGCCTACATCATCAACGCGGACGGGTACCCGCGCAAGGGCCAAGCGCGTCACCAGGGCAACATCCGCGTCAGCACCGTGTCTTTCATCACGAAATGATGGCGCAGCGCCGCCGCCGCATGGGCGGCCACCAACAGCGCCAACAGGACGGCAAGGGCGAGATGGGTATCCTCGAACAATTCGTGCAGCGCCTTGTCCTTGCCCAGCAGGGTCGGCAGCGGGAGGCCGAACACCTGCACATCGTGCCCGCCGCTTTGCGACATCAAAATCCCGGCAACCGGCACCGCGAACATCAGCCCGTACAGGGCCCAATGAACCAGATGCGTGAGTTGGCCTTCGCGCGCCGTCATCGTGGCGGGCAGGGCCGGAACCCCCATGACTTGCCGGGCAACAAGGCGGACCAGCGCCAGCGCCAGAACCACCACGCCGAATTCCTTGTGAAGCCCGTAGACGGCCATCCGCGCATCGCCCTTGGGCAACTGGATCATCACCGTGCCGACCACCAGCAGGCACAAGATCAAGGCCGCCATCCCCCAGTGCAGGGCCTTGGCCGTCAAGCAATATTGGTCCTTCATCGCGATTCACGCCCCTTCAGATAGAACGCCACCGCCTGGGCCCGGTTGCCCACCCCAAGCTTGTCGTACAAATTCTTCAGATGGAATTTAACGGTGTTGAGCGAGATATCCAACTGCCCGGCCATCTGCTGATTGGTCAAACCGCCGGCCAGGGCCGCCAGCAATTCCCGCTCGCGCGGGGTAAGACCGGCCAGCGGATCGGCCGCCAAGCTGGAGACGTCGATGAACGGAAACACCATCCGCCCCGATGCCACCGCCAAGATGGTGCCCAACAGCTGTTCCGGCGGTTCGCGTTTCGAGCAAAAGCCAGCGGCGCCCAATGTCATCGCTTGGCGCGGCACGTCCGGGTTCGGGCTGCCGGTATAGACGATGATCCGGGGCGCGTCGGCGCGGCCCTTCAGCCCCTGCAACACCCCCCGCCCGTCCAGATGGGGCATTTCCCATCCGATGATTCCAACCCCAAAGGAGAGCCGTTCCACCGCGTCCATGAAGCGTTCGCCGTCGGCGGTGACCGCGACCAGGCAGAACCGGTCGTCACCGTCGAACAGCTTGGCCAAGCTGCTTTGCAGCAACGGATTTTTCTCGGCGATAACGATATCGATTGGCCGAGGCGCTTGGTTACCCATCGTGTCCGTCCCTCCCCGGGTGTTGTGTTTTTTCCTACCCGTTTCCGCCATCATATCGAAGATAAGCGAAATCGCAAATAAAAAGGTGTAGGGACGTCCCCACCCGGATAGCGACCCGAGGCGTCGCGGGCCTGGATTCACGGCGCCGCGCAGGGTAGCATCCGCGCTCGTCGTTCGAAGAGGAAGGATCCCTAGGATGGTACAGGGGTGGAAGGCCGTGGCGGCGGCCGGGTGTCTGGCCGCCGCGCTTCTTGCGCCGAGCGGCGCCGAGGCCGCGGAACGCCGGGTTCTGGTGATCGCCTCGGGCGAACCGTCGGGCAGCTACTACCCCGTGGCGGGGGCGTTTTGCCGGGTGGTCAATCGCGACCGGCCGCATAACGATCTGTGCACCGTGCTGCCGACCCAGGGATCGGCCGCCAATTTGGCCGCCCTTCGCGCGGGCGACGCCGATCTGGCGATCGTGCAAGCGCGGGCCGCCCGGGCCGCCCTGACCGGCGAGGAAGGGTTCGCCGGTCAACCCTTCGCCGACTTGCGCGCGGTGATGAGCCTGCACGGCGAAGCCGCCTTGGCGCTGGTCCGCCCCGGCGGCGGCATCGACCACCTGACCGATCTGAGGGGGCGCAAGGTCAATTTGGGCCGCCCCGGCTCGTTCCAGCGCATGATGGCCGACGCCATGTTGTCGGCCGTGGGCCTAAGCGAAGGCGATTTGGGGTCGGCGTTCGAGTTGGACCCCGCCGATCAAGCGCACGCCTTGTGCGACGGCGATATCGATGTGGCGTTCTTTTCTGGCATTCATCCGATGCCGGAGGCGGAATCCGCGATCGAGGCCTGCGACGCCGTGGCGCTCGCCCTGCCCGCCCGCAACGCCGAATCGGTTGCCGAGCGCACCCCATGGCTGGCCAAAACCACCCTGCGCGGCGGCACCTATGACGGCATCAAGGAGGACCAGACCACCCTGGCGGTAAAAGCGTTGCTGGTCACCACCACCCGCCTACCCACCGACGAGATCCGCGACCTCGTCAAGGCCCTACACGGCAATTTCGCCGCCTTCACCACCCTTACTCCCGCCTTGAAGGGGCTGACCAAGGCCGACAGCGTTCATGACGGCATGGCGATCCCGCTGCACGAGGGCGCGCAGAAACTGTATCTAGAGGGCGGCTTAAGTCATTAAGGGCCTATTCGCAACTCGATCGCGTTGACCTTCATTTCGTCCAGATGATGGCCTCGCGGAATTCCCCGGAGTCGTAGCCCTTATCGCCGGGAACGTGTTCAGCCGGGATATCGGCAACGACGGACAGCAGGTGTCTCATCGGTGTTCCTGTTCGGACGCAAGGCATCCAGCGCGGCCAGATCGGCTTCGTAGAGGGTAATGGATCGGCGCTGGAAATCTTGTTCCGGGCCGGTATTGAGCGCCGAACTCTTTTTCAGCTCGCCAATAACGTGCGCCACGGCGTTGCGCACCGCCCAAAAGCCGATGCGGGGAGTAAACTCGCCTGCGAAATCGGAGGTCAAAAGCGCCGACAAGAACGCCTCCGGCCCGTCCGCCGAAAAGGACGGAGCGGAGAGAAGGGTAATGAGAAGAACCAAGAACGAAAGCAGGCGTCTCATCGGCGCTTCGCCTTATTGTTGATAGCGGAAATAGCGTGGGGCGCCCTGGAAATCGCCTACGCCTGACGACCGAAAGGATATGCCATCTCGGTGCGCCGGTTCAACTTGGCCATTACCACTGTAAATTGACATATGGTCGTGCCCGTCATAGACCACGACGTCACCGGGCTGACGTTGGTCGGGCGGGACTTCCTGAAAAGGGATGTCTCCCCGTTTCGCTGCACCCCTTGAGGATGGCCGACGCGCTGCGGCTGTAACCGGTGAAGAACAACAGCAGGTTGTCCTCGAGGTTGAAGAGCGTCTCCTCGGAGATCGCGCACGGGCGGTAT
>CAIULK010000075.1 GCA_903899885.1 uncultured Rhodospirillaceae bacterium | reverse complement strand
GTGCTTGTGGACGCATGGACTCCCGCTTTCGCGGGAGTGACGGCTATGAATGCAGACTTGTTCAACAGGCTGTTAGCGGATCTGGTGGAAAGCGGGAAATATCAGGAGGTTCAGTACAATGGCCAGAACTAGGGCTTACAAGAGCGACGTGAAGGCGGCAATCCACGAGACGGCGCTGGACCTCCATGTGGCCGGGCTCATCGACAAGCACACGATGCGCCGGTTCGACGAATCCTGCCTGACGCCGGTTCGAAAGTTCACGGCCGAAGAGATCCGCGCCCTGCGCGAGCGTGAACAGGTCAGCCAAACCGTGTTCGCCATGTACCTCAATGTCACCAAGGATTCGGTAAGCCAATGGGAGCGGGGCAACAAGCGGCCCGCCGGCCCGGCCTGCAAGCTGTTGTCCATCGTCGCCGAGAAGGGCCTGTCGGCCATCGCCTGAGCCTTGAGGGTAAGCCCGCCCCCTACTCCGCCTTCGGCGTCACCTTCGGCTTCCACACGCTCACACTAACCGGCCGCCCGCTTTGCGAGCGCATCACGCGCGGCCGCAGCACTTGGTCGACCGGCGGCGCGCCGCCCAGTTTGGCGGCGGCCTCGTCGGAATAATAGGCCAGCATCACCTCGAACGGGATTTCCTCGCCCACTCCCTTGGTCATCGCCTCGACCACCGGGCCGTGGGCGCGCACCTTTTGCGACAACGTATCGGCCGACGAGGCGCCGAAACGGCGCCAGACGCTGTCGAGGAAATGGCGCACGGTTTCCTGCATCGGATTGGGTTCGATCAAATGCGGGCGGCCATAGGCCAGCAGGTGGAACAAAGTCGGCTCGATCGGGCCGAATTCGTCGGTGACGAACACGGCGGGCATCAGTTTGCGCCCCGGATAGGCGACCGAATAATACGCCTGCGCCAGATACATCAGCCGGTGCAATTTTTGCGGCTGAATGTATTCGCGGTCGTTCAGGGCCTTGTCGGAAAACCAGAACGCCACGTCGAGGCTGGATTTCACCGCGTACTTCATGGAAACCTCAAGGTTGACACGCATCCCCCTCCGCCCCGATCATGGGGCGATGAAACGCGACCGCTGCCGACTATATCTCATCACCCCTCCCCAAATCGACGATCCCTATCAGTGGGTTTCGACATGGAGCGCCGCCCTCGACGGCGGCGACGTCGCCGCCGTGCAAATCCGCCTGAAAGGGTTGGACGACGACGCGCTGGCCCGCGTCATCGACGTGCTGCGCCCGCCCGCGCAACAGCGCGGCGTGGCGGTCATCCTCAACGATCATCCCGAACTGGCGTTCGAAACCGGGTGCGACGGCGTGCATATCGGTCAGGGCGACATGCCCTATGCCCAAGCCCGCAAGGCGATCGGGGCCGACCGCATCGTCGGCGTCACCTGTCACGATTCCAAGCACTTGGCGATGGAAGCGGGCGAGGCGGGGGCCGACTATGTCGCCTTCGGCGCCTTCTATCCCACCGGCACGAAAGAGGTTTTGCACCACGCCACGCCCGAGATTCTGGAATGGTGGAACGGCCTGTTCATCCTGCCCTCGGTCGCCATCGGCGGCATCACGGTGGACAACGCCGCCCCCTTGATCCGCGCCGGGGCCGATTTCCTGGCCGTGTGCAGCGGGGTGTGGAACCACCCGCAAGGTCCGGCGCAGGCGGTCGCCGCCTTTAACCAGCTGTTCGCGGAGGGTTAAAGACCATGCGCCGGATCTGTGTGTTCTGCGGCTCCTCGATGGGGGCGCGGCCCGAATACGCCGAACGCGCCGCCGAACTGGGCCGGATGATCGCCCAGCGCGGCCTGGGGCTGGTCTATGGCGGCGGCAATATCGGGTTGATGGGGGTTCTGGCCACCGCCGCCTTGGAAGCGGGCGGCGAGGTGATCGGCGTCATCCCCGAGGCCCTGATGAAGTTCGAGGTCGGCCATCCCGATCTGGCGGAACTGCGGGTGGTGGGCTCGATGCACGAGCGCAAGGCGCTGATGGCCGACCTCTCCGACGCCTTCATCGCCCTGCCCGGCGGCATCGGCACGATGGAGGAATTGTTCGAGGTGTGGACCTGGGCGCAACTGGGCTTTCACCCCAAGCCCCTGGGGTTCCTGGACGTCGCCGGATATTACGACCACCTGCACACCTTCCTCGACCATATGCGGACCGAGGGGTTCCTGCGCGACCGCCACCGCGGCATGGTCGCGGTGGACGACAACCCGACCCGTCTGCTCGACGGCTTCATGGCCTATCAGCCGCCGCAAATCGTGCGCGTGATCGACCGCGACACCGCTTGACAGGGCGTGCCCGCCGCTTTTATAAGCGACCTTCCTTCGGCGGTCCCCCGCCCAAGGGCCAAGAGATGGGCGATTAGCTCAGCGGGAGAGCACACCCTTCACACGGGAGTGCTCAATCAAGGCTGGGCGCGGTGTTCCGGGGTTAGTTTCAGGACAGGTTTCCGAACAAGTGTCGGAAATGTCCTAGTAAGAAAATCAGGTATCTGCTATGCAGGCACCTACCGAGAGTAGAGACATGGGCGTTTAGCTCAGCGGGAGAGCAC
>CAIULK010000074.1 GCA_903899885.1 uncultured Rhodospirillaceae bacterium | reverse complement strand
TCATGCTGCGATGGACGCTGCCATCGCGCAATTCGGCCTTCTGGTTGGACCGGAATTTGGCTATTCTGGCGTCAGTCAGGGGCGGATGGGCCGCCCATCTGGGAAATGTCGGTTCAGTGTTACCGTTATCCCGACAGCGACAACGTCCACTACGAATATTTCGACTACATCACCACCAACGACGCCGACGAGCGGGTCATCGAGCAGTTCCTGCCCGATTCCGACTTCGATTTCCTGCCGTTCAAGGCCGCCATCCGCGAGGAGTGGGCCAAGCGCAAATAATAAACAGGGGCGGGGCGGCCCAGCCGCCGCTCCGCTTTTTTTACCGTGCCGGATCGATCCGGAAGCTTTGGTGACAGCCCAAACAAAGGTTCAACTGTTCGGCCAGTTGTTGGGTCAGCGCGTCCTTGTCCGCCCCCTTGTCGGCGGCGTCCGCGATTCCGTCGAACCCGGCATGCATCGCCAGTCCGGCTTGTTTGAAATCCAGCGGCAGTTTGGCCAATAGGCTGGGCGGCACGCCCGCCACGGCATCGCCGCCCGCCGCGCGGGCCGCCCGGGCGGCTTGGGCGGTGTCGCCCTTTGCCAGGGCTTCGGTGATCGCCTGCACGGCGCCCAGAACATGGCGCATTTCACCCAGCACGAAGTCGCGCTCGGCCGGTGCCAGCAGCACGGCGGTGCGGCCGTCGCTGCCCGGTTGGGTATTGCCCCTGACGAATACCAGGCCCAAGCCCAGCGCGGTCACGGCCCACAAGGCAAGGGCGAACAAAGCGAGTTTACGGGTCATCGGCGCGGACCTCTCCTTGGGGAACTGTCGGTCAGCCTAGCGGCGGGAAGCGATCAAGCATTTGATGGTCATCAAGGGCGTCCGCCTATTTTGCGCTGGTCTTCGGACGCCGGGGGGGCTAAAACCCTTCGAAAGACACCTCGTTCATCCTCGGGGACCCCGGTTCATGGATTTTTTTCCGATTATTCTGATGATTCACCTGCTTCTCGCCATCGGTTTGGTGGGGGTCGTTCTGCTTCAGCGGTCCGAAGGCGGCGCGCTGGGCATGGGCGGCGGCGGCGGTGGTGTGCTGACCGGCGCCGCGGCCGGAAATTTGCTGACCCGGACCACCGCGATTCTGGCGGGGGCGTTCTTTATGACCAGCTTGGCGCTGGCCGAGATCGCCAATCACCGCGCGGGTGGGGCGTCGGCGTTCGACCGCGTGCCCGTGTCGCAGCCGGTTCCGGCTCCGGCCGCTCCGGCGGTTCCGGCCGCGCCGATCGGGCACTGATCACGCGTTTGTTTTCTGGGGCGGCTTCGGCCGCCCAATGTTTTGTGTGGGAACGATGACGCGATTCATCTTCATCACGGGCGGCGTTGTGTCTTCCCTGGGCAAGGGCTTGGCCTCGGCCGCCTTGGGCGCTTGTCTCCAGGGCCGGGGCTTCAAGGTTCGCCTGCGCAAGCTGGACCCCTATCTCAATGTCGATCCGGGCACGATGAGCCCGACCCAGCACGGCGAGGTGTATGTCACCGACGACGGCGGCGAGACCGACCTGGATCTGGGCCATTACGAGCGCTTCACCGGCGTCGCCTCGCGGCGCAGCGACAACGTCACGACCGGGCGGATCTATCAAACCGTGATCGCCGCCGAGCGCCGGGGCGATTATCTGGGCGGCACCGTCCAGGTGATTCCGCACGTCACCGACGCCATCAAGGAATTCGTCTATTCCAATCTGACGGACGAGGATTTTTGTCTGTGCGAGATCGGCGGCACGGTCGGCGACATCGAAAGCCTGCCGTTCCTGGAAGCGATCCGCCAGTTGGGCAACGAACTGGGCCGGGCGCGCGCGATGTTCGTGCATCTGACCTTGCTGCCCTATATCCCCTCGGCGGGCGAGCTGAAAACCAAGCCGACCCAGCATTCGGTCAAGGAATTGCTGTCGGTGGGCATTCAGCCCGATCTGCTGATGTGCCGCTCCGACCGCCCGATTCCCGATGGCGAGCGGCGCAAGATCGCGCTGTTCTGCAATGTCGGCTACGAGGCGGTGATTCCGGCCTTGGATGTCGGTTCGATCTATCAGGTGCCGATCAGCTATCACGAGGAAGGGCTCGACGCCCAGGTCTGCCGCCATTTCGGGCTGGAGGCACCGGCCCCCGATCTCACGCGCTGGCACTCGATCGTCAAACGCATTCAGCAGCCCGAGGGCGAAGTCACCATCGCCGTGGTCGGCAAATACATGGCCTTGCTCGACAGCTATAAATCGCTGGCCGAGGCCTTGGTGCATGGCGGCATCGCCAACAACGTCAAAGTCAAACTGAACTGGATCGACAGCACGATCTTCGAGCGGGAAGATGCGGTGCAGCATCTGGAACCCTGCCACGGTATTCTGGTGCCCGGCGGCTTTGGCGAGCGCGGGGTCGAGGGCAAAATGGCGGCGGTGCGTTTCGCGCGCGAACGCGATGTGCCCTATTTCGGCATCTGTTTCGGCATGCAGATGGCGGTGATCGAGGCGGCCCGCCATCTGGTCGGGCTTGAAGGCGCCAGTTCCACCGAATTCGGCCCTTGTCCGCATCCGGTGGTCGGCATGATGACCGAATGGCAGAAGGGTGGGCAGCGCGAAACCCGCGCAGCCGACGGCGATTTGGGCGGCACCATGCGGTTGGGTGCCTATGATTGTCGGCTGATTCCGGGCAGCCGGGCGCGTGCGATTTACGGTACCGACACCATCTCGGAACGCCATCGCCATCGCTACGAGGTCAATCTCGACTACAAGGCGGATCTGGAAAAGGCTGGTTTGCTGTTTTCCGGCATGTCGCCCGACGGCGTGTTGCCCGAGATCGTCGAAATTCCCGGCCATCCGTGGTTCATCGGCGTACAGTTCCATCCCGAACTGAAATCCAAGCCGTTCGATCCGCACCCGCTGTTCACCAGCTTCATCGCCGCCGCCGTGCGGCAGTCGCGGCTGGTTTAATCAATGACCCCGGACGAGATCGCCGTTCTTTTCCGGGCCGGGGAAAGCGATCGGGTTGAGCGAAAGCGTTTGGCGAAACCGGACTTGAAGGATATCCGGCGTGCGATCTGCGCATTCGCCAATGACCTTTCTGGGAGCGGTCTTCCCGGACTCGTCATCGTTGGGCAGAACGACGACGGGAGTTGCGCGAATATCGGCATCGACGATGAATTCCTGCGTCTTCTCGCGTCCTCGCGCGGGGAGGTTCAGCCGTTTCCCTCAATCGATGTCCGGCGGGTCGTGGTCGATAATTGCGAGATCGCCGTTGTCGTGGTCCAGCCGTCGTCAAGCCCGCCGCTGCGTTACGATGGACGGGTCTGGGTTCGGGTGGGGCCGACCACGCAACTCGCATCGCCCGCCGACGAATTGCGGCTGCTTGAGCGGCGCCGCATGGCGAACGTGCCGTTCGACGGTCAGCCGGTCGATTCTGCGACGACAGGCGATCTTGATCTTGGTTTGTTCTCATCCCAATATCTGCCGTCCGTGGTCGCTTCGGATGTTTTGGCGGCGAACGGCCGCAGTCAGGGGCAGCAATTGGCCGCCTTGCACCTGACCACCCCGGATGGCGTGCCAACGGCGGCGGGGCTTTTGGTGATCGGTAAAGACCCGATGGCGCATTTGCCAGGGGCTTACATTCAATTCATTCGGTTCGAGGGGGAACGTCTGACCGCCCCGATCTTGGATGAAAAGCGTTTATCGGGTCCGTTGGCTGAAATGTTGAGCGCTCTCGACGACTTGATCCGCCTTAACATTCGGGTGGCCGTCGATGTAACGTCAGGGCCGAGGGAAACGCGCCGTCCCGATTATCCGGTCGTCGCCCTTCAGCAGTTGCTGCGAAACGCCGTGATGCACCGCTCGTATCAAGGCACCAATGCGCCCGTGAAGTTCCATTGGTTTTCCGACCGTGTCGAAATCCTCAGTCCCGGCGGGCCGTATGGCATGGTGACGCAGGCGAATTTCGGCGATCCCGGCTTAGCCGATTACCGCAATCCCCATTTGGCGGAAGCGATGAAGGCTCTGGGGTTCGTTCAGCGGTTCGGGATCGGTATCGCTCTGGCGCGACAGTCTTTGGACGAAAACGGAAATCCGCCTCTTCTCTTCGAGACCACCCCAAACCATGTTCTTGCCGTGTTGGAGGCCGTTCGATGAAAACGATCGCCTTCTTCAACAACAAGGGCGGGGTCGGCAAGACTTCGCTCGTCTATCATTTGGCTTGGACTTTGTCCGAGATGGGTAAGCGGGTTGTCGCGGTCGATCTCGATCCCCAAGCGAATCTATCGGCGTTCTTCCTCGACGAGGATCGATTGAACGATCTGTGGCCGGAAGATCAAAATCATACCAAGACCGTTTTCGGCTATGTGCGTCCGCTTCTTCGCGAAGGCGGTGTCGGGGCTGTCCATATCGAACCCGTCAATGATCGTCTGGGGCTTCTGGTCGGTGATCTGGCGCTGTCGGGGTTCGAGGGCGAATTGAGTGCGCAATGGAACAGCTGCAAGGCCGATAATGCCGATCAGAAATATCGCGCTTTCGTGGTTACCTGCGCCTTCTCGCGTTTGATTCAGGCGGCGGGGCACGATTTCAAGGCCGATGTCGCGCTGATCGACGTCGGTCCGAATCTGGGGGCGCTCAACCGGTCGGCCCTGATCGCCGCGGATTTCGTGGTGGTTCCGCTGGCCCCCGATCTGTTTTCCATCCAAGGTTTGCGCAATCTTGGTCCTGCCCTTCGTTCATGGCGAAAGGAATGGGGGGAAAGCTTGAAGAACAAACCGGATCTGGACGGTTGGGTCGCACCGGATGGGGCCATGACTCCGGCGGGTTATATCATCATGCGTCATTCCGTTCGCCTGAACCGGCCGACCAAGGCGTTCGAGAAGTGGATCAAGCGGATGCCGAACGAATACCGGCGGCACGTTTTGGGGCAACCCGAGCAAGGCAGTGACGTCGCGGACGAGAATATGATCGCGGTCCTCAAGGATTACCGCAGCCTTATGCCATTGGCGCACGAGGCCAACAAGCCTATCTTCAAATTGACCCCGGCCGAAGGTGCGCTGGGATCGCATTTTCAGGCCGCGCAGGAAGCGGGCACGGATTTCCGGATGGTCGCGAACGCGATTATGAACCGAGTCGGGAAATGGGATGCTTTTTCATGACTGTTCCACGCCATCACGTCGCCATCACCCGGGAATTGATCATCGGCAACGATCTGCCGTTGGTCCTGATCGCCGGTCCGTGCCAGATGGAAAGCCGGGCGCACGCGCTGGAATGCGCGATTGCCTTGAAGGAGATGGCGGCCAAGGCGGGCGTCGGGCTGATCTATAAATCCAGTTACGACAAGGCCAACCGCACCAGTTTGGCCGGGCGGCGCGGCATCGGGATGGACGAGGCGCTGCCGGTTTTCGCCGAAATCCGCGAAAGCCTGGGTCTGCCGGTGTTGACCGACATCCACGCCGAGGATCACTGCATTCCGGTCGCCAAGGTGGTCGATGTCTTGCAGATTCCGGCCTTCTTGTGCCGTCAGACCGATTTGTTGATCGCCGCCGGGCGGACCGGCGCGGTCATCAACATCAAAAAAGGGCAGTTCCTGGCCCCGTGGGACATGGCCAATGTCGCGGCCAAGGTCGAAAGCACCGGCAACACCCGTATTCTACTGACCGAGCGCGGCGTGTCCTTCGGCTACAACGCCCTGGTCGCCGACATGCGCGCCTTGCCGATCATGGCCAAGACCGGCTGGCCGGTGGTGATGGACGCCACCCATGCGGTGCAGGCGCCGGGCGGGCAGGGCGGTTCTTCGGGCGGCGATCGCCGTTTCGCCGGCGTTCTGGCGCGGGCGGCGGTGGCGATCGGCGTGGCCGGGGTGTTCATCGAAACCCATCCCGATCCCGATCATGCGCCCTCGGACGGGCCGAACATGATCGCGCTGGCCGACATGCCCGATTTGATCGCCACCCTTTTGGACTTCGACCGGATCGCCAAGGCGCGGCCGGTCGTCATCGACTAAGATTTCCGATAACGAAGAGGAGAGGCCGTTATGACCGCCATCGTCGATATCCATGCTCGCGAGATTCTGGACTCGCGCGGCACGCCCACCATCGAAGTGGACGTGGTTCTTGAAAGCGGCGTGGTCGGCCGGGCGGCGGTGCCGTCGGGCGCTTCGACCGGCGCGCACGAAGCCGTCGAACTGCGCGACGGCGATGCCTCGCGCTACGGCGGCAAGGGGGTCCTGAAGGCCGTCGAAAGCGTCAATGGCGAGATTTACGATGCCCTGGCGGGCATGGACGTCGAGGATCAAGTAGTGCTCGACCGCACGATGATCGACCTCGACGGCACCCACAACAAAAGCCGTCTGGGCGCCAACGCCATTCTGGGCGTGTCGCTGGCCTCGGCCAAGGCGGCGGCGGAAGAGGCGGGCTTGCCCTTGTACCGCTATGTCGGCGGCGCCTTCGCCAGCCTGCTGCCGGTGCCGATGATGAACATCATCAATGGCGGCGCCCATGCCGACAATCCGATCGACATTCAGGAATTCATGATCATGCCGGTGGGGGCGCCGACCTGCGCCGACGCCATCCGCATGGGCTCGGAAGTGTTCCAAGCGCTGAAGAAGGCGCTGAAGGCCGCCGGTCACAACACCAATGTCGGCGACGAGGGCGGCTTTGCCCCCAATTTGAAGAACGCCGAACAAGCCCTCGACTTCATCATGGAAGCGGTCGAAAAGGCCGGTTACAAGCCGGGCGAGGATGTCATGCTGGCCCTCGACGCCGCCTCGTCGGAATTCTTCAAGGACGGCCAATATGTGATGGCCGGGGCGCGCAAGACCTATGACCGCAAGGGTCTGGTCAAGTATTACGGCAAGCTGGTCGCCAATTACCCGATCGTTTCGATCGAGGACGGCTGCGCCGAGGACGATTTGGAAGGCTGGGGTCTGCTGACCGAGGCGCTGGGCGCCAAGGTTCAGATCGTCGGCGACGATCTGTTCGTCACCAATCCGGAGCGGTTGGCGCAGGGCATTGAAAACGGGCTGGCCAACTCGATCCTGGTCAAGGTCAACCAGATCGGCACCCTGACCGAAACCCTGGAAGCGGTGGACATGGCCCATAAGGCCGGTTACACGGCGGTGATGTCGCATCGGTCCGGCGAGACCGAGGATTCGATCATCGCCGATCTGGCGGTCGCCACCAATTGCGGCCAGATCAAGACCGGTTCGCTGTCGCGCTCGGACCGTTTGGCCAAGTACAACCAGCTGATTCGCATCGAGGAAGAGCTTGGCCCGGCCGCGCGTTACGCCGGCGCCAACGTTACCCGGCGCTGAGGCCGGTTTCCCCTTGGTTCGCGGGGCGCGGGCCAAGGGGCTGTTTTTTGAAGTGAGTCCAATCGGCAACAGTTTTGGCCAGTTTTCAAAGAAACGCGCGGTCCCACTTTCCCAAGGGTTGACGCCGGGAATCCGCTTGTGATTCCATCGTTTCATCATGATTGAGGAACTCCGCCACCGCTTTCGCCGGGTTCTTGGGCCGTTGTTGGGTCTAAGTTTGCTGGCCTATTTCGCCTACCATACGGTCGAGGGCGAACGCGGCGTGCTGGCTTGGATGCGTCTTCAGACTCAAATCGCCGAAGTCGATGCCCGCCTCGCCAAGGTCGAGGACGAAAGGGATCGCCTGGAGCGCCGCGTGCGGTTGCTGCGCCCCGATCATTTGGATCCCGACATGCTGGAAGAACGCGCCCGCGTCGGGCTGGATATGGTTCATCCCGACGAAGTGGTGGTGGTCGAGGAAACGAAGGCGCCCTAGACGGGGTCTGGGGGGCAGGGGACATGCAGTTGGCGGATTTCGTCGATCAGTTCCCCAATGTCGTGAACTTCGGTTGCCGGGTTCATCAAAACGAGGCGTAGCCAGCGTCGCCCCTGGAACTCGGCACTGGACACGTAGTGTTTTCCCGCTTCGACGAGACGGCGGCGCAGGCCGAGTTGCAGGTCGTCGTCGCCATCGACGCGAAAGCAGACGATGTTGGACTGCGGTTCCACCGCCACCTCGAAGCCGGGGGCTGTCCTCAGCATTCCGGCCGCGGTCTTTGCCAGTGCCGTTTGCCGGTCGATGAAGGCGGCAATTCCCGCCTCGCCGTCCGCCGCCAAGGCGAAAAAGACCTTAAGCCCCAGGGCCGCCTTGGTGCATTCCACGGTTCGGTGGATGAAGTCGAATCCCGGCTGATCCTTTTCGTGAAACAGGTAACTGGCATCTTCCTGGAAGGCCCCATCCAGGTCGCGGTGATCCCGCACCAAAATAGCCGCGCACAGGTTCGGGGTCCGCAGCATCTTGTGGGCGTCCCAAACCACCGAGCGGGCGAGTTCGATACCGTCCAGCAGCGGGCGATGCCGATCGGACACCAGGGCCGAGGCCCCATGCGCGCCATCGACATGCAGCCAGACATCGAGATCGCGGCAGATTTCCCCAACCTCGCGGAGAGGATCGTAAAGGCCCACGGCGGTGGAACAGGCATTGGCCACCACGGCCATGACTTTCGAACCGCCTTGGCGCAGTTCGGTCACGCACTGGGCAAGGCGGGCGGGATCGAGCCGGCCGTCGGCATCGGTTGGGGCGTCGATGACCGCCTTCCGGCCAAGTCCCAGAATCCCAGCCGCGCGAGTGATGGAGTAGTGGCATCCCCGGGGAGCGACGAGGACGAGATTACCCGGATTTCCCTGGTGCCAAGCGTTGGCGGCGGCCCGGCCGCGGGCCGCCGCCAAGACCGTCAGGTTCGCCAGCGAGCCTCCATGGGTGAGCACGCCCCCGCCATGAATTCCCGCCGTGACGGCCGAACCGGGCAGCGGCATCGGCTGCCAGCCGATTTTTTCCAACATCCAATTCACCACCGCGTACTCGATCGTCGCGGCGGACGGCCCCATCTCGTAGATGGCCATGGGATTATTGGTAAAGGCATCGACAAGGGCCGCGACCGCCCCCATGGGATGGGGAACCGCCACCTGATGTGCCATGTATCCAGGGTGATGGAGGCGTGTGGCGGCATCAAGGTAAGTGCCCAGGAAAGCCCGCAAGGTTTCTCCCCGTAATCCGCCTTCGGCCATCAGGCGTTTCAGGTTCAGCCCTTTCTCCAAGTCGGCCATGGGCGTCTGACGGATAACCGGGGATCGCCGTTTGAGCGCCTGGTCGGAAAAGGTCTTCAACGCTTTGAGCGCTATTGCGCAATTCGTTCGCAAGGCCATGTCGTCCTCCAACGTCAAGGGAAGGGAAGGATGCCACGACCGACAAAAGCATGTCCTTGCGATATTCCGATGGAAATGCCGAGTGTTTGGCACAATCATCTAATTTCAAGGCAATGTGGAGTGTTCCATGCTCAAGCCCCTGGATGACTTTGATCGCCGGATTCTACAGGCGTTGCAGGCCCAGGGGCGTTTGCCCAATACCGATTTGGCCGATCGCGTCGGCCTGTCCGCGACCCCTTGCCTCAGAAGGGTCAAGGCTCTTGAGCAAGCCGGGGTGATCAAGGGATACCGTGCCGATCTTGATCGCGGCCGCATCGGTCTGGGGTTGACGGTGATGGTCGGGGTCAAGGTGGACGGGCACCGGGACGAGAGCGCCACCGCCATCCAAGAATCATTCAAGGCCATGCCGGAGGTGGTGTCCTGCCACCTCGTGTCCGGTGAGGCGGACTTTCTGCTGGAGGTGGTCGTCACGGATCTGCGAGGCTATGAGGAATTCCTGCTCGGCAAGTTGCTGAAACTGCCAATGGTCAGGGATATTCACAGTAGTTTCGTTATCCGCACGGTGAAGGACAAGGCTCCCCTTCCCTTGGATCAACTGTGAACGGGGCAACCGCCGGGTTGCGCCCCCCTACGCCGTAGTCCCCCCATCCGCCTGCGGGGTGCGGATCAGGCGGCCTTCGAACACCGCGTGCTGGTGGACCGAGATATCCGCGTGCGAAATGTCGCCGCGCACCACGCCGGTACTGTCGATGTCGACCCGGTTTGCATCGATGCCGCCGATCACTGTTCCGTGAATGGTGACGGCGTCGCTTTTAAGGTCGCCGCTGACGGTTCCGGTCGGGCCGATTTTGGTCCTGGCGCAATCCATGTTGCCGACGATGCGGCCGTGCATTTCCACCATGCCCGGGCTGAACATCCGCCCCGAAACAGTGCAATCGCTGCCGATGATGGAATATTTCGCTGGAATCGGCTTCGGCGGTAACCGCTTGGCCCCCAACGACGCGAACAAGGACCACATCGCCACTTCTCCCCTCCCGTGGTGACCTTCGTCGGATCAGAGCCTAGTGAGTCTTTCCCCGAAAAACAACAGAATCCGACAGGGTTTGCGCCTCAAGGCGTGCTGAATTTACAGACCACATCTATCAGTGGGTGTGCTGTCGGCAGAAAAAAGGCGGCCTGTCCGTCCAGGCCGCCTTAAAAAACAGACCTACCGGCCGCGGCGGCGCGGCGCGGGCTTGTCTTCCTCGACCTTGCGGCCCAGGCCGATCTTCTTGGCGAATTCCGAGCGTTGCGCGGCGTAATTGGGCGCCACCATCGGGTAATCGGCGGCCAAGCCCCATTTGGCGCGGTATTCATCCGGCGTCAAGTTATAGGTGGTGCGCAGATGACGCTTCAGCATTTTCAGCTTCTTGCCGTCTTCCAGGCAGATGATGAATTCCGGGGTCACCGACTTGCGGATCGAAATCGCCGGCTTGGGTGCTTCGGCCTTCACTTCCGCGACACCGCCGTCCAACGAAACAAGCGCGGCGTACACGGTCTGAATGACCTCGGGAACCTGCGAAGCGGGAAGCGGGTTCTTGCTGACATAAGCGGCAACGATTCCGGCGGCCATGCGCAAAAGATCATCACGGGGGCTTTTATCGGTGGGGTCCGTCATTTTTTTGTGTCCCGAAGGGTTCAACCGAGAATGGCCTGAATGAAGACAGGTTTGGTTTTTTCTGTCAATTCAAAAACAATGGTTAGACGTGATGAATTCTTACTTTATACCGAACGCCGTAGTAAAGGCGGCCCAACCGGGGGCGCTGGCCGAGATGCCCCCATAAGCTTGTGGCGGATTGGCAAGAGGCTGCGAGATATGGTATCGAAGCGATGGTACGGCAAAAACGGAAAGTGCGCCTTCATGGCTTCGGACAAGCTTGCCCCGGAAACCATCGCCTTGGCGGCCGATCACGGCGGCGTCGAGTTGAAACGGCTGCTGCGCGGCGATCTCGAGGCCGGGGGGTTCACGGTGCTTGATTTGGGCACCGACGGGCCGGGATCGGTCGATTATCCCGATTACGCGCAAGCGATGGCGCTGGCCTTGGCCGAGGGGCGGGCTTCGCGCGGCGTGCTGATCTGCGGCACCGGCATCGGCATTTCGATCGCCGCCAACCGGTTCGCGCATGTCCGGGCCGCGCTGGTGCACGACGCCTTCGGCGCGCGGATGGCGCGGCGGCACAACGACGCCAATGTTCTGGTGATGGGCGGGCGCACCACGGGTCCCGAAATCGCCCGCGATTGTTTGGGTATTTTCCTGTCCACCGAATTCGAGGGCGGCCGCCATGCCCGGCGCGTCGCCAAGCTTGCCCCTTAAGCCTTGAAGGTCATGCCGATGAGCACCGATGCATTTTTCCGTACCCCCCTGGCCGACAGCGATCCCGAGATCTTCGCGGCGATCGGACATGAACTGACGCGTCAGCAAAACAATATCGAACTGATCGCTTCGGAAAACATCGTCTCGAAGGCGGTGCTGGAAGCGCAAGGCTCGGTCCTGACCAACAAATATGCCGAGGGCTATCCGGGCAAGCGCTATTACGGCGGCTGCGAATTCGTCGATGTCGTCGAGCAACTGGCGATCGACCGCGCCTGCAAACTGTTCGGCTGCGGCTTCGCCAATGTTCAGCCCAGCTCGGGCTCGCAGGCCAATCAGGGCGTGTTCATGGCGCTGGTCAAGCCGGGCGACACCATCATGGGCATGTCGCTGGCGGCGGGCGGTCACCTGACCCACGGGGCGGCGCCCAATCAGTCGGGCAAGTGGTTCCACGCGGTGCAGTACGGCGTGCGCGCCCAGGATGCCCAGATCGACTTCGAGCAAGTCGAGGAAATGGCCCGCGCGGAAAAGCCGAAATTGATCATCGCGGGCGGCTCGGCCTACCCCCGCACCATCGATTTCGCGCGTTTCCGCAAGATCGCCGACGAAGTGGGCGCGTTGTTCATGGTCGATATGGCGCATTTCGCCGGTCTGGTGGCGGCCGGGGTGTATCCCCATCCGTTCCCGCACGCCCATGTGGTGACCACCACCACCCACAAGACCCTGCGCGGTCCGCGCGGCGGCATGATCCTGACCAACGATGCCGAACTGGCCAAGAAGATCAATTCGGCGATCTTCCCCGGCATTCAGGGCGGCCCCTTGGAGCATGTCATCGCGGGCAAGGCGGTGGCGTTCGGCGAGGCCTTGACCCCCGCCTTCAAGCAATACGGCCGCCAAGTGGTGGACAACGCGCGCGCCCTGGCCGACACGCTGGTGCGGCGCGGTCTGGCGATCGTTTCGGGCGGCACCGACAGCCATCTGATGCTGGTCGATCTGCGGCCCAAGGGCCTGACCGGCAAGGCGGCCGAGGCCAGTTTGGAACGGGCGGGCATGACCTGCAACAAGAACGGCATCCCGTTCGATCCGGAAAAGCCGACCATTACCTCGGGCGTGCGGTTGGGCACCCCGGCGGCGACCACGCGGGGCTTCGGCGTCGCCGAATTCGTGGGTGTCGGCGAGCTGATCGGCGACGTGCTGGATGGTCTGGCCGCGAATGGCGAGGATAACAGCGCCGCCGAGGCCAAGGCGATGGCCGAGGTTGCTCTGCTCTGCCAGCGTTTTCCGATCTATCAGTAGCCAAAAAGGGTTGGAGGGGAGCGGGTCATGCGGTGTCCTTTTTGCGGTCACGACGACACCCAGGTGAAGGACTCGCGTCCCACCGAGGATAATTCCGCCATCCGGCGGCGGCGGTCCTGTCCGGGCTGCGGCTCGCGCTTCACCACCTTCGAACGGGTGCAGATCCGCGATCTGGTGGTGATCAAGACCGACGGCAGCCGGGTGCCGTTCGATCGCGAAAAGCTGCTGCGCTCGGTCAAGATCGCGCTGCGCAAACGCCCGGTCGATGAAGAGCAGATCGAGCGGATCGTCAACGGCATCCATCGCCATCTGGAAAGCATGGGCGAGAACGAAATCCCCTCGAAGATCATCGGCGAGGCGGTGATGGACCGCCTGATGGATCTGGACAAGGTCGCCTATGTCCGTTTCGCTTCCGTGTACCGCAACTTCCGCGAAGCCAAAGACTTCGAGGACTTCCTAGGAAAAATGGGTGGGCGCCGCGACGACTGATCTCGACAAGGCTCATATGCGGTCCGCCCTGGGTTTGGCCCGGCGCGGCCTGGGAAGCGTGTGGCCCAATCCGGCGGTCGGCTGCGTGATCGTCACGGACGGGCGGGTGGTCGGGCGCGGCTTTACCCAGCCGGGCGGGCGCCCGCATGCCGAAACCGAGGCGCTGGCGATGGCCGGGGCCGCGGCGCGCGGGGCCACCGCCTATGTCACGCTGGAACCCTGTGCCCATCACGGACGCACGCCGCCCTGTGCCGAGGCGCTGATCGCGGCGGGGATCGCCCGGGTGGTGGTGGCCGCCTGCGATCCCGACCCCAGGGTGTCGGGCAAGGGGATTTCGATGCTGCGCACGGCGGGCATCGCGGTGACCGAAAACTTTCTGTCCGACGAAGCCGAGGAACTGAACGCCGGATTCTTGCTGAAAATCCGCGAGGGGCGGCCGTTGGTCACCCTGAAGCTGGCCTCGACCCTGGATGGCCGCATCGCCACCCACGGCGGCGAAAGCAAGTGGATCACCGGCGAGGCGGCACGTCAGGCCGCCCAGATGCTGCGCGCCGCCTCCGACGTGGTGATGGTGGGCAGCGGCACCGCGCTGGCCGACGATCCCGATCTGACCTGCCGTTTGCCCGGTCTTGCCGACCGCTCGCCGGTCCGGGTGGTGGTGGACGGGCGCTTGCGTCTGCCCTTGACCGCGCGCCTGGTGGCGACCGCCAGCGACATTCCGACCTGGGTGGTCACCTTGGCCGGCGGTGACAAGGCACGCCGCGCCGTCTTGGAAGGCGCCGGGGTGGAACTGCTGGATGCGCCGAACGGCCCCGATCATCAGATCGATTTGGCGGTGGTGATGAAGATGCTGGCCGACAGCGGGGTCACCCGCGTGTTGGTCGAAGGCGGCGCCCATCTGGCGGCGGCCTTGCTGCGCCGGGGGCTGGTCGACCGGCTGGTGTGGTTCCGCGCCGCCCGGCTGATCGGCGGCGACGGCTTGCCCGCAGCGCAATCCTTCGGTATCGATCATCTGTCCCAAACCCCCCGCTTCGTGCTGACCGACAGCCGGGCCGTGGGCGAGGATCGCATGGAACTGTACAAGAAAATCTGAGAGGAAAAGCCCCGTGTTCACTGGCATCGTCACCGATCTTGGCGAAGTGCGCCGCGTCGTCCGCAAGGACGGCGCCGAGACCCGTTTCGAAATCCGCTCGCACTACGATTACGCGACCATTCCGGTGGGCGCCTCGATCGCCCATAACGGCGTGTGTCTGACCGTGATCGAACGCGGCGACGACTGGCACGCGGTGGAGGTATCGGGCGAGACCCTGTCGAAAACCACGCTGGGAACCTTGAGCGAGGGCGGACGGGTCAATCTGGAACGCCCCTTGGCGATCGGCGACGAGTTGGGCGGCCATATCGTGTCGGGCCATGTCGATGGCGTGGCGCGCGTGGTTTCGATCAAGCCCGACAATCAGTCGATGCGGTTCGTCTTCGAAACCCCGGCCGATCTGGCGCGGTTCGTGGCGCCCAAGGGCTCGGTGGCGTTGGACGGCGTGTCGCTGACCGTCAACGAGGTCGAAGGCCGTACCTTCGGCGTCAACATCATCCCTCACACCCAGGCGGTGACCACCTTCGGCACCCTGAAGCCGGGCGATTCCGTGAACCTGGAAATCGACATGCTGGCGCGCTATGTTGCCCGCCTTCTCGAGAAGGAATAGGCGTGTCGGAATTTCATGATCAATTGTCCTCGATCGAGGACATCATCGCCGAGGCCCAAAAGGGCCGCATGTTCATCCTGGTGGACGACGAGGATCGCGAGAACGAGGGCGATCTGGTCATCCCCGCCCAGATGGCGGATGCCGACGCGATCAACTTCATGGCCAAATACGGCCGTGGCTTGGTCTGCCTGACCCTGACCGGCGAACGGATCAAGGAATTGGGCCTGCCGCTGATGAGCGCCGACAACGGCACCCAGATGCAGACCGCCTTCACCGTGTCGATCGAGGCGCGCGAGGGTGTGACCACCGGCATTTCGGCGGCCGACCGGGCCCGGACCATCGCGGTCGCCACCGATCCCGCCAAGGGCCGCGCCGATATCGTTACCCCCGGCCATGTCTTCCCGTTGCGCGCCCGCGATGGTGGCGTGCTGGTGCGCGCCGGTCACACCGAAGCGGCGGTCGATATTTCGCGTCTGGCCGGGCTGACCCCGGCGGGCGTGATCTGCGAGATCATGAACGACGACGGCACGATGGCGCGGATGCCGGATCTGGTGAAATTCGCCCAGTTCCATAATTTGAAGATCGCCACCATCGCCGATCTGATCGCCTATCGCCGCCGTCACGATAATTTGGTCGCCCGCCAGATCGAAACCGCCTTCCATTCCCGTTGGGGCGGCGATTGGCGGATGATGGTGTATGTGAACAAGGTTTCCTATGCCGAGCATGTGGCGTTGGTTAAGGGCGAGCCCGGCCCCGATGCCCCGGCGATGGTGCGTGTGCACTCCGTCAACATCCTCGACGACGTGTTGGGCGACCAGGGATCGGGCAAGGCGGGCCAATTGCACACCGCGATGGAAATGATCGCCGCCCACGGCCAGGGCGCGGTGGTTCTGATCCGCGAACCCAGCCCGACCAGCCTGTCCGACCGGGTGCGCGCGCAGATTGAAGGCGCCAAACCGGCCCAGGCGCTGCGCGATTACGGGGTGGGAGCGCAAATCCTGCTCGATCTTGGGATTCACGAGATGATCTTGTTGACCAACACCAGCAAGGCGATCGTCGGGCTGGACGGTTTCGGCCTAAGCGTCGTCGAACGCCGTTCGATCCCGGTTGTGTGAGGAGAGGGGCCATGAGCAAACGCACCGTCGTCATCATCGAAGCCCGCTTCTACGACCACATCAACGACGGTCTGCTGTCGGGCGTGGTGGCGGAACTGGACAGGGCCGGGGTCGCCCATCGCCGCATCACCGTGCCGGGGATTTACGAAATCCCGGCGGCGCTGGCGCTGGTGCTGGCCTCGAAGCAAGTGCCCGACGGCTTCGTCACCCTGGGCTGCGCCATCCGGGGCGAAAGCGACCACTATCATTATATTTGCGATGAAACCATGCGCCGCCTGGGCGCCTTGGCGGTCGATCGTCATCTGGCGTTGGGCAACGGCGTGCTGACCGTCCACAACGAGGAACAAGCCTTGGTGCGGTGCGACCCGTTGCGCAAGAATTTCGGCGGCCAAGCGGCGCGGGCTTGCCTGCGCATGATGGACCTCAAAGCGGAGTTGCTTTCCTAGTGGCCAAATCCGATCTCGCACGACGCAGCACCGCGCGCTTGGCGGCGGTTCAAGCGGTCTATGCCCGCGACATGGCCGGGGGCGAGGTGGTGGCCGGAATGGAAACATTCGACGACCGCCGCGACGAAAAACTCGCCGAGCCCGACGAGGCCTTGCGCGGGTTCCTGGTCTTCGGCACCCAGGCCGAAGCCGAACTGCTGGACAACATGGTCCGCGGCGGCCTGTCCGGCGAATGGTCGATGGAACGCCTCGAAGCGGTGGCCAAGGCGATTCTGATGGTCGGCGCGTTCGAGCTGAAGGCCCGCCCGGAAACCCCGGCGCGGGTGGCGATCAGCGAATATGTCGATATCGCGCACGCCTTCTATTCCGGCCCCGAGCCGAAGATGGTCAACGCGGTGCTGGACCGCCTCGCCCGCGTGCTGCGGCCGGAGGAATTTACGTAAGCCTTGATTTTTCGCTCGATGCCATACCATATTTTGGTATTCCAGGCCGACGAACGGTGAAAAACACGTCCTTTAGCCTCGGCGGGCATTTCAACGCGTTCATCGAGGGGCAGGTTGTGCAAGGCCGCTACGGTAGCGCAAGCGACGTTGTTCGTGCCGGACTACGTTTGCTGGAGGAGCGGGAGGCGAATTTGGCGGCGTTGCAAGCCGCCTTGATCGAGGGGGAGAACAGCGGTTCCCCCACGCCCTTCGATTTCGAAGCGTTCATCGCCCGCAAGCGCGAAACCCCGGCCCGATGACAGGCTATTGCCTCTCGCCGCGCGCGCAGAGGGATATCGACGAGATTTGGGACTATTCGGTCGTTCAATGGGATGTTCGGCAGGCCGAACTCTATATCCGTCAAATTCAAGCCGCGATCGAAGCGCTCGCCGCCCGGTCGGTATCGGGCCGGGTATTGGAAATATCGGGTAGGATCGCATGTCGTTTTCTTCCGTACCGCCACCGAGGGTGTCACGGTGATGCGCATTCTCCACAATCGCATGGATTTCGAGCGTCATCTGTGAAACGCGGATCGCCTTTTAATCCTTCTTCGCCGACGCCACGAAGGTCTTGCGCACGAAATCGGCGATGATCGCCAAGCTGCTGGCCTTGCCGATCCTGGCCTTGCGGGCGCGTTCGATCAGGCGGGGCAGGGTTTGCGGGTCGGCATCGGTGCCGAAAATGCGCAGGAAGGTCTGGCCGCCGACCCGATCATAGGCAGCCAGCAAAAACACCGCCAATTGGTCGAGGTTTAGATCCAGGGCTTGGCTGAGGGTTTCGGCGGCGCCGACATCGACGCTGTCGAGGATGCCGGTCGGATGCAGGCTGAACAATCCGCCCGGTAGAACCGCGCGCACCGCCGGTCCCATCAGGATTGCCGCGAATCCCGAGCCGCGCAGCCGTGTGCCGTTGCTGTCGCGCAGACCGCCGAGGACCGAGGGCGTCGGGGGATTGGTCGGCGGCAGGGTGACCATGATCATCGGCGGTGGTGGAACCCGGGGCTGCCGGGCGGCGCGTTCCAGGGTCTTGACGTCGTCGATTTCCAAAAGCCGGCGGCCCAGGCGGCGCACCTGCGCCGGGGTCAGTTGGGCATAGGCCGGAACCAGCGGCACCTGCCAGTCATACATCAAATAGGCCTTGATCGCGTCGTACAGCGCCTCGGAGGCGCTTTTCGGGCGCTCGCCGCCGATCGGCAGCCAATCGCGGAAGCGGTCGAGCAGCGTGGTGTCGCGCGGCGCCACGGCGTTGACCTCGGGTCCCCGGACATGGCGGCGGAAATACCGCCGCGCGGCGCTGCGCACGATCATCGCCACCACCTGTTCCAAGGTGCGGCCGCAGGCCAAGGGGGTGTTGTCGTCGCCGACCGCGCGGCCGCCGGCATCGACCAGGACATAGGCGAACCGTTGGCGCTCGCTGCGAAAAACATAGAAACAGCGGACCAGCAGGGCCAAGCTGTTCAAGACCCGTTCATAGGTCTCGTCCTCGCTTAACGAGGGGAGTTCGGGCATCAGACCGCGCAGCGTGCGCATGACCGGCCCTTTCAAAGTCGAGCGCACGGCGTCCACCGATTTGCCATCGGCGACGGGCGCCACGTCGCGCACGTTGAAGTGGTTCACTCTCGGCTTCGGATTGGTCTTCATCGCACGCCTCCTTGGACCTTCTGTCCAGGCAGCACGATGGCAAATGATTGTGGATCAACGATGTCTAGGGGTAAGCCCGGAGGCGGAGCCTCCGGGCCTCGGCTCTTCTTACTTGCAGCGGGCGATCACCGTGTTGACCCGGATGTTGGTGGAATTGGATGGGCCGGGCGTCAGGCCGTAAAGCTCGAAGTCCAGCTCGACCCCAGGGCGGAAAATCAGGCAGTGGGTCGAGCCGCCGAAGTGGAACATGCCCAGCGGGTCCCCCTTTTTGACGTGCTGGCCTTCCTTGACCGTGATTTCGCAGCTCGACACCTCGGCCATGCCGATCGGCATCACGCACATCAGCCCGATCTTCGGATTGTCCGCCTCGATGAAGATCAAGGCCCGCGTCGCCACCGACGCCAAAAAGCCCTGCGAGTTGTTGGGCGCCGACGGATCGGCCCCGTCCGGGTCCACGAAGCCCTGGTACAGGCTTTCCAGGTAATAACTGCCGGCGACAATGGCGGTCTTGCGGATCGTGCCGTCCACCGGGCTGTTCCAGCGGTGGAAGCTCAGCGCGCTTAGGAACGCCTGATACACCGTTCCCCCGTCGAATTGCGGGGTATAGGCGTCGCCGTTCAGCATGTTTTCGAGGGAATAGGGCTGGCCCTTCAGCCAGAAGGGGGCGGACAGCGGCACATTGCGCGCCAGGGCGAACGGCGCCGATTCACAGGCGTTGACGATGACGTTGGCATCCTCCGGCGCCGCCACCGGCCGCACCCCGGCGACGAACCGGCGGGTGAAGAAATCGTCCCAGCAGCCATAGCCGTAATAGGGATCGGCGGGATTGCACTGGAAGATGTCCTCGAACCGTTCGGGAATCACCAAGGAGGTCTCGGCGCCCAGGGCTTGGTTGGCGGTTTCGACGATCCACGCCTTGGCTGTCTCGCTCAGCCAGCCCACCGCTTGGCATTCGGGATCGTCTTGCACCAGAACATAACGCGATTCCGGCGTCACCAGGAACCGTGACCAAAAGTTCAAAATCTTCTTGAACTGCTGATTCACCAAGGCGTTGGCAAACACGTCATAGCCGAAGGAGGTCGCCATCGGCCAGTCCAACAGTGCATTAATGGGAAAACCGATCAGGCCGGCCGGAACGCGTTGGCCGGATTCGACGGCGTAATAGCACTCGGGCGCCGTGAACATGATCTGGTTGAGCAGCAGCAGGAATTCCTCCAGCGTCTTGACCTCGTGCTGCCAATCCAGCGGCGTGGTTTGCTCGCGCTGGTAGGCCTCGGCGAACATCGCCGCCATGGTGCCGTGAAGAACGGGGTCGGAATGGATCATCTGCTGGAATTCGGCGATCGGTGGGATCAGGTCGCGCGGTTGAGCCGCCGCCGCCTGCTTTAGTTTGCGGATCCAGCGAGCCACCTCGGCCGGATCGCGCGGCAGCCAGCCGCCAGGACGGGCCTTGGTTTGATAATCAGAAGTGTTGCTCTGCGCCATGAATCCCCCGTTGGTATTGCCTAGTTATGATCGCTCCCCATTTCAAGCTTAATCGGCGTTAAGTAATTCGCAGGGGTGGCCCTGTTGGCTAGCGTAGCCTACCATAGAGTGTCGGTCTAGACATTCGGCAACGGGGGTGGGGGTTACGAAATAATTCCCGCGACGATGGCCTCGGCCATCCGGGTCGAGGATACGCCTTCGTGGTAGCGCGCCATCAATTGGCGGTCGCCGAGACCAAGGCTTTTCAAGGCAACGCCCAGGCGGTCGGCGATCATCGATTCAAGCTCGTCGGTCCAGATGGTGAAGCCGGTGTCGAACAGAGGGTAGGGAGTCATGGCAACCTCCCGGAAAAATCCGCCGCTCCGGGATTGGAGCTACCCGAATTCAAAGCATTTTCCGTGCCGTTCACAATGACTTGAAAAATGAAGCGCTTGGTTAAAATACCCAGGCAATTTTTTCCTTACGGGATGTTCCGCCGCTTGCGGGGGCGGCAAAAATAGGCATGCTCCGAGGCATGAACGAATTCGATTTGATCGCCGAACTGTTCGCGCCGCTGGCGGCGGGCTACCCCGGTGCCCTGGGGCTGAAGGACGACGTCGCCTTTCTCGACCAGCGGCCCGGCCTTGATATCGTGACCACGGTCGATGCGATGGTGGCCGGGGTGCATTTCCTGGCCAAGGATCCGGCCGGGCAGATCGCGGCCAAGCTGATTCGGGTCAATCTGTCGGATCTGGCGGCCAAGGGGGCGGCGCCCTTCGCGGTGTTGCTGGCGGCGGCCTTTCCGCGTGGCGTGTCCGAGGCTTGGCTGCGCGCCTTCGCCCAGGGGCTGGCGGCGGATCTCAAGGCGTTCAATATCGCCTTGATCGGCGGCGACACGGTGGCGACCGATGGGCCGCTGACCCTGTCCGTGACCGCCTTCGGTCATGTCGAACGCGGACGGGCCTTGCTGCGGAGCGGAGCGCGGGCGGGCGACACGCTGTGGGTCAGTGGCACCATCGGCGACGGAACGTTGGGGTTGCGCGTCGCCTTGGGGGAGTTGACGGATCTGGATTCCGGGCAGCGGGCGATGCTGCTGGACCGCTATCGTCTGCCCCGGCCCCGGATCGATCTGGGGGCGAGGTTGGTCGGACTGGCCGACGCCGGAATGGATATTTCCGATGGATTGGTGCAGGATCTCGGCCATCTGTGCCGGGCGTCGGGGGTTGGCGCAACGATCGAGGCCGAGCGCGTTCCGCTGTCCGAGGCGGCGCGCGCCGTGCTGCGGAGCGGTCAGACGACCCTTGCCAGCCTGCTGACGGGAGGCGATGATTATGAACTTCTGTTCACGGCCCCCCCCGAAGCCGAGGGGGCGATCCGGGCGCTGGGGGGCGTTTCGCCGATCGGGCGGGTGGAGGTTGGGGCCGGAGTCCGCGTTCGGGCAGGGGGTGGTGCCGTGATTCCCATCGTTTCGGGCGGGTGGTCGCATTTCTAGGGAAGTGGCCGCGTCCTTTTTTTGACGAGCGCCCGCCTGGGCCGAGGGGCTTACACTTATCAGCGGCCATTGAGGCCGCGGCCAAGGGCGCGGACGC
>CAIULK010000073.1 GCA_903899885.1 uncultured Rhodospirillaceae bacterium | reverse complement strand
TTATCCAGGCACTCGGCGACATATGCGATCTCTTCGAGCCCCAAGAGTGCTGGAACTTCTTTAAGGCCGCCGGATATGCGCCATATTAAACGCAAACCGCTTTAGCCAGAATTGCCTGAGCGTGCGAAGCGCGATGATCTGCATGGGAGGCATTATAGGCGGTTCCCGATATGGGAACAATGGGCAAGGCGACGAATTGACGCTCTCTCACCATGGCTGTACATTTTTGCTGGATCATTATCTGGGAGAGTAGCCGTGGCGACTGCAAAAGTCGGTCGGACCCGACATTCGCGGGCGGACCGGCGAGTGGAGGGGCTGCGGATACACGGCGACGGATGGAGATGGCTGGACCGGATCATCGGGCCGGTGGACGAGGATTTCCCCGCGCCGCGACGGAACAGTCATCCGGCCTGGAGGATGATCATGGCGACGCACCAAGCGGCATCGTCCACAGTGATTAGTGACGACCGTATTCTCGGCGGCATGCCCGTCGTGGCGAGAACGCGAATTCCGGCCGAGACTGTGTTGGCGGAAGTGCGGACCGGGAAAAGTCGCTTCGATATCTTCCGTTCGTATCCGTCTTTGCCGCCCGATGGTATCGACGCGTGCCTTGCGTGGGAAAAGGCGGGGCGGCCGCCATGCGCGATCCGTTCCTGATCGACAGATTTTCGAGTCCGTGGGAATCCCGATTATCAACGTGCTCTAGCGCAGCATCATAGTCGCCCTCAGAACGGGGTCGGCTACAGATCATTTTTTCTCGGCGTCAAAAGGCCATTTTGGCCATAGGCACCCTTTTCACTTTGTGAGTGAGATTCTGCGAAAGCAGCGACGCGATCCGAATGGTCCAACTTACCGAGGGCGGCAACAGCCGCTTCGTAGGCTGGGCTTCGTTCGCTTGAGCGTGAACGAAAGTCGCTGAGGTTAGGGGTGAGTGTTTTGTTTGGGCGTGCCGCCATCTCATCCTCATTATAGCCAATAAAATCAATGGTGGTGTTTTACCATAGAATTTACCGTCGGTCAGGCCTTAAGGCGGAAACTTAACGTCTATCGTCCCAACGAAAAAACCCCCGCCGGTTTCCCGGCGGGGGTCCTTATTTTCGTTCGTCGGCCGGTAAGGCTTAGACCGAGTAGTACATCTGGAATTCAACCGGGTGCGGGGTGTGCTCGAAGCGGTGCACTTCCTCGTACTTCAGTTCGATATAGCTCTCGATGAATTCCTTCGAGAAGACGTCGCCCTTGATCAGGAAGTCGTGATCGGCGCGCAGCGATTCCAGGGCCTCGCGCAAGGAACCGCACACGGTCGGCACGGTCGCCAGTTCTTCCGGGGGAAGGTCATACAGGTTCTTGTCCATCGGGTTGCCCGGATGGATCTTGTTCTGAATGCCGTCCAGACCGGCCATCAGCATGGCCGCGAAGCCCAGATAGGGGTTCGCGCCCGGATCGGGGAAGCGGACTTCAACGCGCTTGGCCTTCGGGCCCGAGCCGTAGGGGATACGGCAGGAGGCGGAACGGTTACGCGCCGAGTAAGCCAGCAGCACCGGGGCCTCGAAGCCGGGGATCAGGCGCTTGTAGCTGTTGGTCAGCGGGTTGGTGAAGGCGTTGATCGCCTTGGCGTGCTTGATGATGCCGCCGATATAGTACAGCGCCATTTCCGACAGGTCGGCATAGCCCGAACCAGCGAACAGCGGCTTGCCGCCCTTCCAGATCGACTGGTGAACGTGCATGCCCGAGCCGTTGTCGCCGTAAATCGGCTTCGGCATGAAGGTCGCGGTCTTGCCATAGGCGGCGGCGACGTTGTGCACGACGTACTTGTAGATCTGGATCCAGTCGGCGGCTTGCAGCATGTTGCCGAACTTAATGCCCAGTTCCGACTGCGAGGGCGCCACTTCGTGGTGGTGCTTTTCGATGGGCAGGCCCATCTCGCCCATCGTGGTCAGCATTTCGGCGCGCATATCGACCTGGCTATCGACCGGCGGAACCGGGAAATAGCCGCCCTTGACGCCCGGACGGTGAGCCAAGTTGCCTTCCGGCATGTCGCGGCCCGACACATAGGGGCCTTCTTCCGAATCGATGTGGTACATCGCGGTGTTCATGCCGCACTCGAAGCGGACCGAGTCGAACACGAAGAACTCGGCCTCGGGGCCGAAGAAGCATTCGTCGCCGATGCCGGTCGCCTTCAGGTGCATTTCGGCGCGCTTGGCGATCGAGCGGGGGTCGCGGTCATAGAGCTGGCCGGTCGAGGGCTCGACGATGTCGCAGAACACGATCATCTGGGGCTGGGCCGCGAAGGGGTCCATGCAGGCGCTGTTGCAGTCGGGCATCAGGATCATGTCCGACTCGTTGATGCTCTTCCAGCCGGCGATCGAGGAGCCGTCGAACATGATGCCTTCGGCCAGGGTCGCGGCGTCGATGGTCGACACGTGCTGGGCGGTATGCTGCCACTTGCCACGCGGATCGGTGAAGCGGAAATCGACGTACTTCACGTCGTTTTCCTTAATCATTTCCAGGACTTTTTTGATGGCTTCGGACATAGGTGACATTCCTGATGTTGGAAGTTGAAACCGGAAAATGGACTTAGATGGCGTCGCCGCCGCGTTCGCCGGTGCGGATGCGGATCGCTTCCTCGACCGACGAGATGAAGATTTTGCCGTCGCCGATGCGACCCGTATGGGCCGCCTGTTGAATGGCTTCCACCGCGCGCTCGACCAAGCCGTCGTCGATGACCAGCTCGATTTTCACCTTGGGCAGGAAGTCCACGACGTATTCGGCGCCGCGGTATAATTCGGTGTGGCCCTTCTGGCGCCCGAAGCCCTTGGCTTCGGTCACGGTCAGGCCCTGGAGGCCGACTTCGTGAAGGGCTTCCTTCACTTCGTCCAACTTGAAGGGTTTGATGATCGCTTCGATCTTTTTCATGAATCCGCGTTCCTGGATAAAAGCCGTGGAATCCAGCGCCTAGCGCTTCGAATGTTTAGCATGCCTCGTGCCACAAGGTCACCGGGAAAAAGCGAGGCTTTTTCGAGGTGTTTCGGCCGTATTTGCCCAAAACGGCGCCAATCGAGGCCCGTTTTTTGGGCATCAGCCGCTTTTGCGTTCCTCCATCATGCGGGCGATGATCGGGGTGAGGATCATTTTCATCGCCACATACATCTTGCCGCCCGGCACCACCAGCGTGTTGCGGCGGCTCATCCACGAGCTTTGGATCGAATCCAGCAGTTGGCAAAAGTCGATCCCGTGCTCCTCCGGGCGGCGGAAGCGGATCACCGCTAGGCTTTCGTCGCAGGTCGGGATGTCGCGGGCGATCAGCGGGTCGGAGGTATCGACCACTGGCACCTGCTGGAAATTGATGTCCGAGCTTTTGAACTGCGGCACGATATAGTGCACGTAATCGTGCATCCGGCGCAGCACCGAGGCGACCGCCGCTTCTCGGAATAGCCGCGGTTGTTGGTGTCGCGGTGGACCTTGCGGATCCATTCCAGATTAATGATCGGGGTCACGCCGATCTTCAAATCGACATGGCGGCCGACATCCAAGTCGTCGGTCTTCACGACACCGTGAAATCCCTCGTACAGCAGCACCTCGGCATTATCGGGCAGGTCTTCCCAGGGGGTAAAGCCGCCCGGCGCGATTTCCGGGCAGCCGTGCCGCCGGGCATCCTCCTCGCTGTGAAGAAAATGCCGCCGCCGCCCGGTCCCGGTGGCGGCGAAGCGGGCGAACAGAGCCTCCAATTCGTGCAGCAGATTGGCCGATGGGCCGAAATGGCTGAAGCTGTGATCGCCCAGGGCGGTGGCTTGATCGGTCAGGGCGTCCATCTCGGCGCGGTCGTAGCGGTGAAAGCTGGCGCCGTCGATAAAGGCGGCGGCGATGCCTTCGCGCTTGAAGATCTTGTCGAAGACCTCCTTGATCGGTCCCCGGCCCGACCCCGAGGCCCCGGTAACGGCGATAATGGGGTGCTTCTTCGACAACGGGCGGCGGCCTTCCTTGACCTCGGGGCGAAAGCGGTGTTTTCGTGACGTCATGGTGACACAAGCCTTCCCTTTTCCGCAACCCGATGCGGCGCTTCCTGTTCACGGCGGCGATCTGTCGGCGGCGGCGGCGCGTTGGGGCGAGCCGGCGGCGGGTTGGCTGGATCTATCGACCGGGGTCAATCCGTGGCCCTACCCGGTGCCGGTCTTGGAGGACCCGTGCTGGGCGCGGCTGCCGGACGGCGGGGCGGATCGCGCCTTGCGGTCGGCGGCGGCGGCGGCGTTCGCGGCCCCCGGGGCGGACTGGGTGGCGGCGGCGGCGGGCAGCGGCGCCGTGATCGGGCTGTTGCCGCGTTTGGTCGCGACGTCCGAGGTGGCGGTGATTGGTCCCACTTACGGCGAACATGAACGGGCGTGGCGGGCGGCGGGCCACCGCGTGCGCGTGGTGACGGGATTGGGCGAGGCGGCGGGGGCGGATATCGCCGTGCTGGCCAATCCCAACAATCCCGATGGCCGCGTGGTTGCTGAAACGGAAATCCGAAAGGCGGCGGAGCGGTTCCGCCTGCTGGTGATCGACGAGGCCTTCGCCGACGCGGTGCCCGAACTGTCGGTGATCCGGTCCTTGACCGACCGGATGCTGGTGCTGCGGTCCTTCGGCAAGTTTTACGGATTGGCCGGGCTGCGGCTGGGCTTCGCGGTCGCGGTGCCCGGCGTTTTGGCGCCGTTGACGGCGGCGTTGGGGCCGTGGGCGGTATCGGGACCGGCCTTGGCGGTGGGAACCCTGGCCTATGAGGATCGCGACTGGGCCGTGGCGATGCGCCGCCGCCTTGGGCTGGCGGCCGCCGATCTCGACCGCGTGCTGACCGGCGCCGGGCTGACGGTGGCGGGCGGCACGCCGCTGTTCCGGCTGATCGAAACCCGTGATGCCCATGCCTTGTGGCACCGTTTGGGCCGGGCGGGCATCCTGACCCGGATCTTTACCGGCAGTGCCACCCGGCTGCGCCTGGGATTGCCCGCCGACGCGGCGGGACAAGAGCGTTTGCGTGCGGCTCTGGGTTGACCGTTGCTTGCCGATTCGTGCTACAACATCCGTCTTCGAGGGGGTTTCCAATTGATGGGGTGTCGGCTGTGACGAAAGTCGAGGACGAGGCGGGGACGAGCGGTGCGTTCAGTGTTGGCGCGGCCTTGCGGGCGGCCCGGGAACGCTCGGGATACGACCTTGCCCAGGTGGCGTCGCGGTTGCGTATCCGTCAGCCGTATCTGAAGGCATTGGAAGCGGGGGATCACCGCGATCTGCCGGGCGGCACCTATGCGATCGGGTTCTTGCGGACCTATGCCGAATTCCTGGGCCTCGAGCCCGAGGAAATGGTGCGCCGCTTCAAAATGGAAGCCGCCGGGGAATTGCACGCGCGTTCGGAACTGGTTTTCCCCTCGCCGATGTCGGAAGGGCGCATCCCCTCGGGCGGGCTGGTTTTCGTCGGGCTGGTGCTGGCGGTGGTGGCCTATGGCGTGTGGTATCTGATCGGCTCGCACGATAGCAGGGTCGCTGAAATGGTGCCGCCGATTCCCGACCGGGTCAGCGCGGCCCTGAACCGCCCGGTCAATTTGACTGGCGACAAAACGCAAGGCGGGCCGGATGATACCGCCAAGGTGCCCGATGCCGCCGGGGCTCCGGTGGCGGACGCGCCCGCCTCCGAGACGGCGGCGCCCGCCGACAACGCGCAAGCCAAGGTCGATACCGTGGTGCCACCGTCCGAGGCCGACGCGACGCCCCCTCCCGTCGCCGCCGTCGCTCCGGCTCCCGTCGCCGCTCCGGCTCCGGTCAAGGCCCCCGAACCGGTCAAGCCCGCTCCCGCCGTGAAAGCCCCCGAACCGGTCAAGCCCGCTCCCGCCATGAAAGCCCCCGAAGCCGCCGCCGCGCCGCCGGTGGAGCCTGCGGCCGTTCCGGCCACCGCGCCCGCCGCGACGTCCGGGGGAACGGTGTACGGCACCGAATATCCCGACGCGCGCATCGTTTTGCGCGCCGCCAAGGGCGATTGCTGGCTGAAGATCACCGAAATGGACGGGCGTTTGTTCACCTCGCGGCTGCTGCGCAAGGGCGACAGCCTGCGGGTGCCCAACCGGCCGGGCCTGACGCTGACGGTCGGCGACGCCGGTACGGTGGAAATCGCGGTCGATGGCAAACATGTGCCCTTCTCGGGCAACAGCGGGCAGGTGAAGCACGACGTTTTGCTTGATCCCGCCAAACTGCTGCCGACGGCCAATTAACCATGAGTGCGCGTCCCTACCGGCACATCGCCCGGCGTCAAAGCCGACAGATCCGCGTCGGTTCGGTTCTGGTCGGCGGCGATGCGCCGATCACCGTGCAGACCATGACCAATACCCTGACCACCGACGTCGCGGCGACCGTCGCGCAGATCCGCGCGGCCGAGGCGGTGGGGGTCGATATCGTGCGGGTGTCTTGTCCCGACGAGGATTCGACCGCGGCCTTGAAGGATATCGTCGCCCAGGTTTCCGTGCCGGTGATCGCCGACATCCATTTCCACTATAAGCGCGCCATCGAGGCGGCCGAGGCGGGCGCGGCCTGCCTGCGCATCAATCCCGGCAATATCGGCTCGGACGAGCGGGTGCGCGAGGTCATCAAGGCGGCCAAGGATCATGGCTGTTCGATGCGGATCGGCGTCAACGCCGGATCGCTGGAAAAGCATCTGCTGGAAAAATACGGCGAGCCCTGCCCCGAGGCGATGGTCGAAAGCGCGATGCACCACGCCCGTCTGCTGGAAGACAACGATTTCCGCGAGTTCAAGATCGCGGTCAAGGCCTCCGACGTGTTCTTGGCGGTGGCGGCCTATCGCGGCTTGGCGAAAGCCTGCGACTATCCCCTGCATTTGGGCATCACCGAGGCGGGCGGCCTGATCGGCGGCACCGTCAAATCGGCCTTGGGGATCGGTTCCTTGCTGTGGGAGGGGATCGGCGACACGCTCAGGGTATCGCTGTCGGCCCCGCCGCCGGAAGAGGTCAAGGTCGGTTACGAGATTCTGAAAACCCTGGGCCTGCGGGCGCGCGGCGTGCGGATAGTGTCGTGCCCGTCCTGCGCGCGGCAAGGCTTCGATGTGGTCTCGGCGGTCGAGGAATTGGAACGCCGGCTGGCCCATATCACCGCGCCGGTCACGCTGTCGGTGCTGGGTTGCGTGGTCAACGGTCCCGGCGAGGCGCGCGAAACCGATATCGGAGTGACCGGCGGCGGCAACGAATCGCACATGGTGTTCGTGGCGGGCACCCCGGACCATAAGATCGACGGTCCGGCTCTGCTGGATCATATCGTCGAACTGGTTGAACGAAAGGCCGCCGAGCTTGACGCGGCCAAGGGGTCGCCGTGCGCGGACTTGGGCGATTAGCCGTCCGCATCTTGGCGGGGATCGGGGCGCTGGTCGTCCTGCTGGTGGTGTTGGCGGTGGTTTTGGCGTCGCGGTTCGACGCGGCGGTTAATCCCACGCTGCCCAAGCGCTTCGTTCTGTCGCTCGATCTTGACCGCGATTTTCCCGAGGGCGAGGATGGCGGCGCGCTGGCCGCCCTGTCCCTGTCGTCCGATAAAACCGTTCCGCTGCGCGACGCGGTCCGCCTGATCGAGGCGGCGGCCGCCGATCCCAAGGTCGCCGGGTTGTTCGCGACGATGGGCGACCTGAAAACCGGGATGGCGCGGACCCAGGATTTGCGCGACGCGGTGGCGCGGTTCCGGGCATCGGGCAAACCCGCCGTGGTCTTCTCGGACTCGTTGGGCGAAGGCGGCGGCGGCTCGCGCGAGGCGGTTTTGGCCTCGGCCTTTTCGTCGGTCTGGCTGCAACCCTCGGGGACCTTCGGGTTTTCCGGCATGATCGTCGAAAGCCCGTTCCTGAAGGACATGCTGACCAAGCTGGGCATTCAGCCCGCCGTGGCGGCCCGTCACGAATACAAATCCGCCGTCGAGATCGTCACCGAGAACGGCTTCAGCCTCGCGCACCGCGAAACCATGGACCGTCTGCTCGATTCGTGGAGCCAACAGGTGACCAGTGCGGTGGCCGCCGGGCGCAAGCTGGCGCCCGAGCGCGTGCAAGCCTTGTTCGGCACCGGGCCGCTTTTGGCCGAGGACGCGAAATCGGCCGGTCTGGTCGATCATCTGGGCTACCGCGACCAAGCGCTGGCCGAGGTCCGCGGTGGCGACGCGGATCTGCCGTCGGTCGATCTCGGCGGCTATCGCCGCGCCGAGGCGGCGGTGAAAACCGGTCCCAAACTGGCGGTGATCACCGGGGCGGGCACCATTCACCGGGGAACCGCGCATGAAGGCTTCGGCGGCGATCCCGGCTTCGGCGCCGCCACAGTGGCCAGGGCGGTTCGCGATGCCGCCGCCGATCACGACGTCAAGGCGATCATCCTGCGCATCGATTCGCCGGGCGGGTCCTATGTCGCCTCCGACACCGTGTGGCACGAGGTGGTGGCGGCCCGCGCCAAGGGCAAGCCGGTGGTCGCCTCGTTCGGCGATGTCGCGGCCTCGGGCGGGTATTTCGTGGCGATGGCGGCCGACCGGGTGGTGGCCGAACCCGGCACGGTGACCGGCTCGATCGGGGTCTTCGCGGGCAAACTGGTGCTGACCGATTTCTGGGACAAGCTCGGCGTTCATTTCGACGAGATGCACCGGGGCGACAATGCCGGGATGTTCAGTTTCAACCGCCCCTTCACCCCCAGCCAATGGGCGCGTTTGAACGGGTTGCTGGATCACATCTATCAAGATTTCACCACCAAGGCGGTTTCGGGCCGGAAGATTCCGGCCGATCGCATCGATTCCTTGGCGCGCGGCCGGGTGTGGAGCGGCCAGGATGCGCTGCAATCCGGTCTGGTCGATGCGTTGGGCGGATGGGACGTGACCTTGGCCGAGGCGCGCCGCTTGGTTGGCGCCGCACCGGATTCGCCGGTGCAAATCGAAGTCTTCCCCCGTCCGCGTCCCGGCTGGGAGCGGCTGGGCGATCTGTTGTCGGACGATGGCGATCTGCATGTCTGGGCCGGATTGGCGGCGCGTGTTCAGACGTTGCTGGAACGGGCCGGGGTGTTCGGGCCGTCGCTGGGGGGCTTGCCGTGACGATGCGCACCGTCGTCATCACCGGGGCCAGCCAGGGGATCGGCCACGCCACGGCGCGGCGCTTTCTGGCCGAGGGCTGGCGGGTGATCACCTGTGCGCGCTCCGCCGCGCCGCCGCAATGCCGCTTGGTGCCCGGATGGGCCGACCACATCGTCACCGATCTGTTCGACCCCGCCCAAACCCAGAATTTCATCGAACGGGTCAACGCGCTGTTGGGCGAGGACCCGCTGCACGCCTTGATCAACAACGCGGGCGTCAGCCCGAAAACCCCGTACCGCGAACGCTTGGGGATTTTGAACGGCAGCATCGACGGCTGGAAGGACGTGTTCGAGTTGAACCTGTTCGCGCCCTTGCGGCTGGCGCGCGGTTTCGCCGCCGCTCTGCACCGGGGCAAGGGGACGATCATCAACATCACCTCGATCGCCGGGCATTATGTGCATCCGTTCGCGGGCTCGGCCTATTCGATTTCCAAGGCGGCGCTGTCGGGGATGACCCGCGAAATGGCGGTCGAGTTCGCGCAATTGGGGGTTCGCGTCAACGCGGTGGCGCCGGGCGAGATTCGCACCGAAATGATTTCCGCCGAATACGAGGAACTGGTGCCCCGTATTCCCTTGGAACGGATGGGCACGCCCGAGGATGTCGCCGCCACGGTGTTCCGCCTGTGCACCGACGATTTCAGCTACGTCACGGGCGCCGAACTGTTCATCACCGGCGGCCAGCATTTATACTGACGTGGTTTATGCCAAAAGCGTATTCCAACCGGCGGCCAGTCCGCGTATCGTGGCACATTCGAGCGAATAAAGGCGGGCGCATTGATCGCGGATGAGCTTCCCATCGGCCGATGGCCACGTTGGACCGCCTATGGCGTGGCGCTGGCCTTGAGCGTCGCCGCGTTGATCCTGCGCGACAGCATGGCCGATGCGCGGGGTGACCGCCTGATGCTGGTGCTGTTCGTGCCGCCAATTATCCTGTCGGCCGTGCTGGGCGGTTTGGGGCCTGGGCTGTTGACCAGCGTGACCTCGATCCTTTTGGTTGCCGTGGTGGTGGTCCCTCCGTCTTGGAGCGTCAAGTTTCCGGAAGGCAACGACCTGCTGCAATGCGCGACCCTGCTGCTGAGCGGGATCGTGGTCAGCGTGTTGAGCGAGGCGCTGTTGCGGTCGCGCCGCAAATTGGCGCGCGCCGTCGAAACCCAGACCGGCGACGTCGCGCGGCTGGCCGCGATCATCGAATCCTCGGAAGACGCGATCATCGGCAAGGGCCTGGACGGCCGCATCACCAATTGGAATCCGGCCGCGGAACGCCTGTTCGGCTATTCGGCCGCCGAGGTGGCGGATTGGAACGAAAGCCGGTTGCTGCCCGAGGGGGACCGCGACAAGGAGCGCGAGCGGGTCGCGAAAATCCTTCAAGGGGAACGGGTGCCGCAGTTCGAAACCCGCTTGCTGCGCAAGGACGGGTCGGACGTCGATGTGGCGGTTAGCCTGTCGCCGATCCGCGACGGCGAGGGCCGGGTGGTGGGGGTGTCGAAAATCGCCCGCGACATCACCGAACGCAAACTCTACGAAGCGGCGATCCTCGCCGCCCGCCATGCCGCCGAGGCGGCCAGCCGCTCGAAAAGCGAATTCCTGGCCAATATGAGCCACGAGATCCGCACCCCGATGAATTCGATCATCGGCCTGACTCAGCTGGTGCTGGAAAGCGAGCTGACCGCCCGCCAGCGCGACTATCTGCGCAAGGTGCGCACCTCGTCGCAGGCGCTGCTGGGGATCATCAACGATATTCTCGATTATTCGAAGATCGAGGCGGGCCGTCTGGAAATCGAGCATGTGCCCTTCGATCTGGAACAGGTGCTGTCGGGGGTGTCCGACCTGTTCTTGACCGGGATCGAGGAAAAAGGCCTGGAACTGTTCATCGAGATCACCCCCCAAACCCCCACAGCGTTGATCGGCGATCCCCTGCGGTTGGGGCAGATCCTCAACAATCTGGTCGGCAACGCGATCAAATTCACCGAGCGCGGCCACGTGCATCTGCGCGTCGATGCCGCCGAGCGGACCGAATACGAAACCGTGCTGCGGGTCGAGGTCCGGGACACCGGCATCGGCCTGTCGAAGGAGGAGGCGGACCGGTTGTTCCGCCCGTTCTCGCAGGCCGACACCTCGATCACCCGGCGCTATGGCGGTTCGGGGCTGGGGCTGACCATCTCGCGTCATTTGGTCGAACTGATGAACGGGGCGATCGGGGTCAGCGGCGCTCCGGGCAAGGGCTGCTGCTTTACCTTCACCGTCCGTCTAGGCGTGGCCCAGGAGCAGCCCGCCTCGAAGGCCGAGGGGCTGGCGGGAATGCGCACGCTGATCGCCGACGATCAAGACACCTCGTTGATCATCCTGCGGCGCATGCTCGAAGCCTGGCACGGCGAGGTGGTGACGCTGCCGGGCGGCGCCCATGTGATGGAGGCGGTGGAAAACGCCGAGGCGCTGGGCCATCCGTTCGACCTTGTGCTGCTGGATTGGCAGATGCCCGATCTGTCGGGGTTGGACGTGGCGCGCAAGATCGAGGGGGCGACGGTGGATCGCAGGCTTGATCGCCCGCCCACGGTGATCATGGTCACCGCCCACAACCGCGATCGCCTGATGGCCGAGGCGGGCGACACCCATATCGACGGGATCCTGCTCAAGCCCGTTACCCCGTCCAGCCTGCACGATGCGATTTGCCGGGTGCGGACGCCGTCCGCGACGGCGGTCAAGCCCGAGAAAAGCGATTCCTCGCCCTACGAACTGGCGCGTCCGATTCAAGGGGCGCGGATCTTGGTGGTCGAGGACAATCCGCTCAACCGCGATGTGGCCTTGGGGATCTTGGGTGCCGCCGGGTTCGACGTGACGATGGCCTGCGACGGCGCCGAAGCGGTCGCCCTTGTCGAGGAGCGGGATTTCGACGCGGTCTTGATGGATGTCCACATGCCGGGCATGGACGGGCTGGAAGCGACCATGCGAATCCGCCAGATGGGCAAGACCCTGCCGATCATCGCGATGACCGCGGCGGCGATGGCCGACGACCGCAAGGCGTGCCTGGAAATCGGCATGGACGATCATGTTTCCAAACCGGTGGTCACCCGCGATCTGCTGACCACCCTGGCCGCTTGGATCAAGCCGGGCAACCGTCCTCCGCCGCCCAAGGACGTGGTGATTCCCGCCGGGCAGGCCGGTTTTCCCGACATCCCCGGCATCGATTCGAAAGACGCCAGCCGACGGCTGGAGGGTGATTGCGAGTTGTTCGAATCCTTGCTGACCGGTGCCGCGCGCCAGTTTACCGGTGCGGTCGCCCAAATCCGCTTCGATTGGGATGAACACGGCGTCGAGGCGGCGGCGCGCCGCCTGCACACCTTGCGCGGGGTGGCCGGCAATGTTTCGGCGACCGTCGTCGCCGATCGGGCGGGCCGCGCCGAGAAGGCCTTGCTGTCCGGATCGAACCAGGAAGCCACGGATCTTTTGGTCGATTTGGATGTCGCCTTGGCCGAGGTGATCGATGGGTTGGCGCGCCACGCCGCGCGGCGCGACGAAGCGAAACCCAAGGCGGGGCAGCCGGTTCTGCTGGATGCCAAGGAATTGTCGGCCTTGATGGCGGCGTTGGCGTCGGGCAAGGGCGATGCCCTGACCCGCTTCGAGGCGCTGCGTGGCGGGATCGAGGCGGTGCACGGCACCGAGGCGACGGCGCGGATCGCCGCCGCGGTCGAGGACTTGCGATTCGGCGAGGCGCTTGCGATGCTGTCCGGCCAGGGGGAATAGGGATGGAAGCGGTGGGCGGCGTGTTGGCGAGAGAGCCGAAAATTCTGATCGTCGATGACGACACCGGGACCATCCGCCTGCTGCTGCATATCCTGGAAGGGATGGGCGAGATTTTCTTCGCGACCGGCGGGGTCGATGCGATCCGCAAGGTCGCCCAGCTGCAACCCGATCTGGTGCTGCTCGATGTCGAGATGCCCGATCTCGACGGTTATCACGTCTGTCAAGAAATCAAGGCCGATCCAACCTTTGTCGATCTGCCGATCCTGTTTGTTACCGCGCACAATAATGTCGAAAGCGAAACCCGCGCGCTGGATGCCGGCGCCGCGGATTTCATCAGCAAGCCGCCCAGCCCGCCGGTGGTGCGCGCCCGGGTGCGCACGCATCTGGCGCTGAAGCAGCGGACCGATCAACTGCGCCGCCTGGCCTCGTTCGACGGGTTGACCGGCGTCGCCAATCGCCGGACGTTCGACGAGACGCTGCTGAACGAATGGCACCGCAGTTGCCGTAACGGCAGCCCGTTGTCGGTGCTGATGATCGATGTCGATTATTTCAAGCGCTTCAACGACTATTACGGCCATCAGGCGGGCGACGACTGTTTGCGGTCTGTTGCCCAGACCCTGGCCGATGCGGTACGCCGCAGCGGCGATCTGGTTGCCCGCTATGGCGGCGAGGAATTCGCGGTGATCCTGCCCGGCAGCGACGTCGCGGCGGCGGCCACCGTCGCCGAGGCGATGCGGGCTCGCGTCGAGGCGCTGGCGATTCCCCATCAGGCGGCGGAGGAGCGCACGATCGTCACCGTCAGTGTCGGGGCGGCGGCCACCATTTGGGATGCTCCCGGCGACATCAGTGTGGCGCATGCCGCCTCGCATGCCTTGCGTTGCCGCAACGTGGCGACCCCCAGCTTGGTCGGCGCCGCCGATCGCGCCTTGTACGAAGCCAAGCGAAGCGGACGTAACCGGATGGTCGTCACCACGGTCAAGGCGATGGACGAGGCGTTAGCGCCCCAGTGACACCACCACGCAGCGGTCAATGCCGCCCAGATCGCGCCGCACCTCGCGCACCGTTAATCCGGCGGCGGTGAACAGGGCCGAGACCGCGTCGGCTTGACCTTGTCCGAATTCGAAAACCGCCACGCCGTTTTCCGCCAATAGCCGCGCCGTCGCCGGGGCGAGGCGGCGATAGGCATCCAGGCCATCGGTGCCGCCCGACAGTGCGGCGCGGGGATCGAAATGCGTTACCTCGGGCTCCAAACCGTCGATCTCGGCTTCCGGGATATAGGGCGGGTTCGAGACGATGACGTCGAAGCGGGCGGATACCCCCTCGTCCCAATCGCTGGCCACGAACAGGGCACGGCCCTTGGCGTTGGCGCGCGCGGTGGTTAGCGCCGCGAGGCTTTTATCGATTCCGATGCCGGTGGCGGCGGGGTATTCGGCCAGCAGGGCCAGCAGCAAACAGCCGCTGCCGGTGCCGAAATCGAGCAGGCGAAGGGCCTGGGTTTTGTCCGGGCGATGGGCCAGCACTGCCTCGATCACGGTTTCGCTGTCGGGGCGGGGGTCCAAGGTGGCGGGCGACAGCGCCAGATCCAGGGTCCAGAATCCGCGCCGCCCCAGAATGCGCGAGACCGGCTCGCGGCGCTCGCGGCGGGCGATCATAGCCTCGAACCTGGCCGTCTGCCCGTCGTTCAGCGGCGCTTCGGGGAAGGCCGACAGGCGTTGCGGCGCCATGTTCAGAATCTCGGCCAGCAGCAAACGCGCATCCAGGCGCGGGCTGTCCACCCCGGCCGCAGTCAGCCGGGCGGTGGCGGCGGTCAGCGCCTCGCCCGCCGTTAGGGTCAATCGCCCATCTCCGCCAGCCGGGCGGCTTCGTCGGCGGCGACCAGGGCCTCGACCACTTCATCCAGCGCGTCGCCGCGCATCACGTCGTCGATTTTATACAGGGTCAGATTGATCCGGTGATCGGTGACCCGGCCTTGCGGGAAATTGTAGGTGCGGATGCGTTCCGAACGGTCGCCCGATCCCACCTGCGATTTGCGATCGGCGGCGCGGGCTTGGTCCTTGGCTTCGCGCTGGGCGTCGAACAGGCGGGCGCGCAGGATGGTCATCGCCTTGGCCTTGTTCTTGTGCTGGCTGCGTTCTTCTTGGCAGGCGACCGCCAAGCCGGTCGGCAAATGGGTGATGCGCACCGCCGAATCGGTGGTGTTGACGTGCTGGCCGCCCGCGCCTTGCGAGCGATAGACGTCGATTCGCAGATCCTTGTCCTCGATATGGATATCGACATCCTCGGCTTCGGGCAGCACCGCCACGGTGGCGGCCGAGGTGTGGATGCGCCCGCC